>JBAQUQ010000318.1:0-51342 GCA_049297615.1 Burkholderiaceae bacterium | reverse complement strand
AGCATGGCCCGTCGCTGCGCGCGCTGTACGACCTGGGTGATCCGTCGAAGTCTCGGGTCATACATTCGGGCGGCCAGTCGGGGATCGTGTTCTCGCCGCTGTACCGCAGTTTTGTCGCAGCCTGGGCACGCGTCGATGACGTGCCGCTGTGGGACGCTGCGGCCGAACACAGCCTCAGACTTGCGCCGCAGCGTTAGAAAGATAAGCCCTGCGCCGCGCCCCGGCGCGCGGCTTACATCAACATGTTGTTGCGGATCAGCCCGACGGCCAGACCTTCGAGTTCGAATTCGGTTTGACCGGGCACCACGAACAAGGTCTTGAAGTCGGGGTTCTCGGGGATCAGCTCGATGCCTGCGCGCGTTTTGCGAAAGCGCTTCACCGTCACCTCGTCGCCGATGCGCGCGACGACGATCTGGCCGTTCTTCGCGTCCTTGGCCTGTTGCACGGCGAGCAGGTCGCCATCCATGATGCCGGCGTCGCGCATGCTCATGCCGCGCACTTTGAGCAGGTAGTCGGGGCGGCGCGAAAACAGGCTGGCTTCCACCACATAGGTTTGTTCGATGTGCTCCAGCGCGAGCATCGGGCTTCCCGCGGCGACCCGACCCACCAGGGGCAAGGACAACTGCGCCAGATGGGCCAGGGGCAGGCTGTACTGTTTGATGCGAGATTCGTTGAGCCTGCGCAATGTGTCAGACTTCAAGCGAATCCCGCGCGAGGTGCCGCTGACGAGTTCGATCACGCCTTTGCGCGCCAGCGCCTGCAAGTGTTCTTCTGCGGCATTGGCCGACTTGAAGCCGAGTTCGGTGGCGATTTCAGCGCGCGTCGGCGGAGCGCCGGTGCGCTCGATCGCGCTTTGCACGAGGCCGAGAATCTGCTGTTGCCTGTCGGTGAGTTTGGGGGTTTCGATCACAGCGGGCTCGATCTGAAGTTATATCCAGTAGCTGTATTTTCATCCAGTCTGTCGAAAATTGCAACCGATGCACAAAGCCGCAGCAAAAGTAGTGATCCTCGGCACCGGCGGCACGATCGCCGGAACGTCGGCGACGCCGCTCGACAACGTGCACTACCGCGCGGCGCAACTGAGCACTGAACAACTCATCGCCGCCGTGCCGGGCCTTGCCGGCGAGTCGCTCGAGGCGGAACAGGTGGCCCAGGTCGACAGCAAGGACATGGGCTTTGAGATCTGGCTCGGCTTGGCGCGCCGCATCGAGTACCACCTGGCGCGTGATGACATTGCCGGTGTGGTGGTGACGCATGGCACCGACACGCTCGAGGAAACCGCTTATTTCTTGCAGCGTGTTCTTGCGCCGCGCAAGCCCGTCGTCCTGACCGCGGCGATGCGCCCGGCAACGGCCTTGCTTCGCGACGGACCGCAGAACCTGCTGGATGCCCTCAGCGTGGCGCGGATCGACGGCGCACGGGGTGTTGTCGCGCTGCTTGCCGGCACGCTGCACTCGGCGCACGACGTGCGCAAGGTGCACAGCTATCGCCTCGATGCCTTCAGCTCGGGCGACGCCGGCGTACTGGGACACGTTGAGGAAGGGCGCCTGCGCCAACTGCGTGAATGGCCGGCCGGCACAGCGATCGGGCTGGAGCGGCTGCCGCAAGATGCGCAAGCGTGGCCGCTCGTCGAGATCATCACCAGCCACGCAGGGGCAAGCGGCGCCTTGGTGCAGGCGGCGCTGGCGCAAGGCGTGAAGGGGCTCATCGTCGCGGGCACGGGCAACGGCCATGTGCACCAAGCGCTCGAAGCCGCGCTGCATATCGCGCAGCAGCGCGGGGTGCGCATCTGGCGTTGCACGCGCTGCCTGGCCGGGCCGGTGTTCGACGAGCCCGAACTCGGGTTCGCGTCTGCGGGTGTGCTCACGCCGGTGCAGGCGCGCGTCGAGATGCTGCTGTACTTGATGGCGCCGCCGGCTCGAGCTTTCCCCGTTGGCGGCTAGTCTGCGACTGCCGCGAGTTCGTCGATGCGCATTCCCAGCTCGAGCCAGCGCACCTCCAATTGCTCGATTTCTTCGCCCACGGCTTTCAAGCGCTTGCCGGCTTCGGCCATTTTCTCCGGCGCGAGCGTGGCATCGGCGAAGCCGGCTTCGAGCTTGTCGCGTTCGTTGAACAGAACACCCAATCGGTTGTCGATTCGGCTTTGCTCCATGCGTAATGGCTTGACGCCATCGACGCGCTTCTGGCGCGCCGCGGCGGCGGCCTTGCGTGCGTCGCGGCGCGCGCCAGTTGCCGCTTCGGGCGCGGCGTCCGATGCAACACTTGGCCGTCCCGGCTCGCCGGGCCGGCGCGCTGCGTCTCGTGATTTGTCGCGCGATGCTTCACGCGCCTGTTCGAGCAACCAGCGCTGGTAATCGTCGAGGTCGCCGTCGAAGGGCTTGACGGCTCCGTCGGCGACCAGCCAAAACTCATCGCATACCTCGCGCAACAGGGCGCGGTCGTGGCTGACCAGGATCACCGTGCCCTCGAATTCGTTGAGCGCCATGCTCAGCGCTTCGCGTGTCGTCAGATCGAGGTGGTTCGTCGGCTCGTCCAGAAGCAACAGGTTCGGGCGCTGCCACACCAGCATCGCCAGCACGAGCCGTGCCTTCTCACCGCCGGAGAGCGTTCCGACAGCTTGCGTGATCATGTCGCCGACGAAGCGGAACGAGCCGAGGTAGTCGCGCAGTTCCTGCTCGCGCGCCGCCGGGCCGACGTCGCGCGCCAGGCGCAGCATGTGCATGAGCGGTCCGTCGTCGAGGCTTAGCACGTCGAGCTCTTGCTGGGCAAAGTAACCGATCGTCAAAGCCTTGCCTTCGGTGATGCTTCCCTCCAGCGGCGGCAGTACGCGTGCAATCGTCTTGACCAGGGTCGATTTGCCCCGGCCGTTCGCGCCGAGGATACCGATACGTTGCCCGGCCAATACCGAGCGGTTGATGCCGCCGACGATGAGCTTGGTGTCGCCCGCTTCGTCACGGTAGCCGCAGGCCACGCCTTCGAACGCCAGCATCGGGTTGGGCAGGCTGACCGGCTCGCGAAATTCGAACTGGAAGTCGCTGCTGGTCAGCACCGGCGCGATGCGCTCCATGCGCGCCAGTGCCTTGACGCGGCTTTGCGCCTGCTTGGCCTTGGTGGCCTTGGCCCTGAAGCGGTCGATGAATCGCTGCAGGTGCGCGATGCGCTCCTGTTGCTTCGCGAAGTTGGCTTGCTGTTGCAAGACACGCTCGCAGCGCAATTCTTCGAACACCGTGTAGTTGCCGCCGTAGCGCGTCAACTGCCTTTCATCGAGGTGCAGTGTGGTGCGCGTGATGGCGTCGAGAAATTCGCGGTCGTGGCTGATCACGATCAGCGTGCCGGCGTAGCGCAGCAGCCAGGCCTCCAACCACACCAGGGCGTCCAGATCGAGGTGGTTCGTCGGCTCGTCGAGCAGCATCAGGTCGGCCGGGCACATCAAGGCGCGAGCGAGCTGAAGCCGCATGCGCCAGCCGCCGGAAAAACTGTTCACCGGCGCGTCGAGTTCGCCGCTCTTGAACCCCAGGCCGAGCAGCATCGCCTGGGCGCGGGCGCGCGCGTCGAAGCCGCCGGCTTCGTCGATCGCCTGGTGCGCGTGCGCCATCGCTTCACCGTCGTCGCTGGCCTCGGCCGCCGCGAGTTCGGCCTGAGCTTGCATCAGGCGGGTGTCGCCTTGCAAGACGAAGTCCGTGGCGGAATCGGTCGCCTCGGGCATATCCTGCGCGACTTCGGCGAGCCGCCAGCGCGGCGGCAGTTCAACCGCGCCGGCGTCGGCGTGGAGCCGCCCCGTCAACAAGGAAAACAGCGAAGACTTTCCGGCCCCGTTGCGCCCGACCAGGCCGATCTTTTCTCCCGGTTGCAGCGTCACGCTGTTGCGCTCCAGGATCACTTTGACACCGCGTCGCAGTGTGACTTCGCGCAACTGAATCATCGTGAGACCCAGCGCTGCAGACTGTCGCGCGTGACCAGCAGGACTCGGTCGTCGCCACCGCTGGTCTCCAGCCAGGCGACTTCAAGGCGCGGGAAGGCGCTTTCGAAATGAGCGCGCTCGTGGCCGATCTCGAGAACCAGCACGGCGTCATTCGTCATCGAGTGTGCCGCGTCGCGCACGATGACCCGAACCAAGTCCATGCCGTCGTGGCCGCCTTGCAGCGCCAAGGCAGGCTCGGCCCGGTATTCAGCAGGCAGGGCATTCATGCTCGCCTGTGTGACGTAGGGTGGATTGCACACGATCAAGTCGTAGGGGCCGCGCGCCTGGGCGAGCAGGTCGGACTGCAGCAAGCGGATGCGCTGCGCCAAGCCGTGTTTTTCGACATTGATGCGTGCCACTTCCAGCGCGGCGGTGGAGACATCAGAAGCGTCGACCACGATGTCCGGATAAGCCATTGCGGCGATCACGGCCAGGCAGCCACTGCCTGTGCACAGGTCCAGAACGCGGTGCGTCTGCTCCGACAACCAGGCGTCCAGAGTGCCTTCGCCTTCGCCGTCGGCGAGCAGTTCGGCGATGTAGGAGCGCGGCACGAGGACCCGCTCGTCGACGAAAAAGGGAATGTTCTGCAGCCAGGCTTGGTTTGTCAGGTAAGCGGCCGGCCGGCGCGAAACGATGCGCTGCGTCAGCAGCGCTTCGGCTGTGGCCTGTTGCGAAGCGCTCAGACGGTGCTGCGCGCGTTCCTCCAGCGATTCGAGCGGCAGACCCAAGGCCCACAGCACCAGCCACGCCGCTTCGTCGAACGCATTGCCCGTGCCGTGCCCAAAACAAACGCCCGCCTGTTTGAGGCGGGCGCTTTGCGCAGTGACGAGCTCGATCAAAGTCATGTCAACAAGCGCTCGAGTGTCGAGCGATAAATATTCTTTAGCGGTTCGATACTCGCCACTGCCACGTTCTCGTCCACCTTGTGGATGCTCGCGTTCACCGGGCCGAATTCGATGACCTGGGGACAGATCTTGGCGATGAAACGCCCGTCCGAGGTGCCACCCGTCGTGGACAGTGCGGGGCTGAGACCGGTGTGCTCGACGATTGATTCCGACAGCGCGACGCTCAGCGTTCCCACAGGCGTCAAGAACGGCTCGCCGCCGAGCGTCCATGCCAATTCGAAAGGCAATTGGTGCCGATGCAAGACCGCGTGGACACGTTCCTTCAACGACGCTTCGCTCGATTCGGTGGAAAAGCGAAAGTTGAAGTCGATCAGCGCCGTCCCCGCTATCACATTGGTGGCGCCCGTGCCGGCGTGCATGTTGGAGATCTGAAAGCTGGTCGGAGGGAAGTAGGCGTTGCCGCGGTCCCACTCGAGTGACACGAGTTCGGCCAGCGCGGGCAGGGCCAAGTGGATCGGATTGCGCGCCAGATGCGGATAGGCGATATGGCCTTGCACGCCATTGACTTGAAGCCTTCCCGACAGCGTGCCGCGCCTGCCGTTCTTGATCATGTCGCCGAGTTGCTCGACGCTCGTGGGCTCGCCGACGATGCAGTAGTGCGGCTTGATGCCTTGCGCGGCGAGCCATTGACAGACCCTCAAGGTGCCGTCCACCGCCACGCCTTCCTCGTCGCTGGTGAGCAGCAGGGCCAGGGAGCCGAGTGCCTGCGGATGCGTCTGCGCGAATTCCTGTGCCGCCACCACCATTGCCGCGAGCGAAGTCTTCATGTCGGCCGCGCCGCGGCCGAACAAGTGGCCGCCGCGATGCGTGGGCACAAAGGGGTCGCTCGTCCACTGCGCCAGTGGCCCGGCGGGCACGACATCGGTGTGCGCGGCCAGCACCAGCAGCGGGCCGCTGGCGCGGCTGCCGCGCCGCAGCGCCCACAGATTTTGAACGCGTGATTCGGCTGGCCCGCTGGGCAGGGGGTGACATTCGAATCCCGAGTCCTGCAACAACTGTGCAACCAAACTCTGGCAGCCGCCGTCCTCGGGCGTGACCGAGCGGCGCGCGATGAGTTGTTCGGTGAGCGCCAGCGTGCGCGACAAGGGCGACATGTTCTGCGCGTCAGAAACCGGTCAGCGACGCGGCGCGCGTGGAGCGTTCCTCAGGCCGAATGTCGAGTGTGATTTCGGTGAAGCTCGCGCCGTCTTCTTCTTCTTCCTTCTTCGCGACCAGGCGCGTCGTGGGGGCGACGTCGTTCTCGAGCCGCCACATCAGGTTCGTCGGCGAATCGGCGAACGACAGCCCTTCGTCGCGCGTGATCCTGCCTTGCGTGATGAGGCGCGCCAGATCCTTCTCGAAGGTCTGCGAACCTTCACTGAGCGACTTCTCCATCGCCGCGCGCACGCCGTTGAAGTCGCCTTGTTCGATCAGCTCCGAGACGAGCTGGGTGTTCAACATCACCTCGACCGCGGGAATCCGCCCTCCCGACGTAGACCGCACCAGGCGCTGCGAAATCACGGCGCGCATGCCCGCGGCCAGATCGGCCAGCAGCACGGGCCGCGCCTCGGGCGTGTAGAAGGAAAGAATGCGCCCCATCGCGTGGTAGCTGTTATTGGCGTGCAAGGTCGACAGCACGAGGTGGCCCGACAGCGCGTAGGACACGGCAGCCGTCATCGTCTCGCGATCGCGAATCTCGCCGATCATCACGCAGTCGGGCGCCTGGCGCATCGCGTTCTTGAGGCCCGTTTGCAGGGACTGCGTGTCGCGCCCCACCTCGCGCTGGTTGATCACCGATCGCTTGTTGCTGAACAAGAACTCGATCGGGTCTTCGATGGTCAGGATGTGGCCTGCGAGCTCTTGGTTGCGTTTCTCCAGCATCGACGCCAGGGTCGTGCTCTTTCCGGTTCCGGTGGCGCCCACCATCAGCACCAGGCCGCGTTTTTCCATCACGAGCGTGCTCAGGATATCGGGCAGGTTGAGAGTCTCGAGCGAAGGAATCTCGAAGGGGATGCAGCGAAACACCGCGGCGATCGTGCCGCGCTGCTTGAACGCGCTCAGGCGAAAGCTCCCCAGGCCGGTCAGGCCGATGCCGATGTTCAGGTCGCCGGTTTCCTCGAGATCTTCGAGCTGGCTCGGCGACAGCAACTCGGCGAGCAGCTGGCGTGGCTGGCTGTGCGTGAGCGGCTGGTCGCTCAACTGGATCACATTGCCATTGATCTTGATGAGAATCGGCGAGTTGGCCGACAAATAGACGTCCGAGGCGCCCTTCTCCGACATCAGGCGCAGTATGCGCTCCATGTTTCCGCCGCTCATCGCGAACCCTCCTGCCGAATCGAGAAACGAATCGAGAAACGAATCGTGAAGCGATTGTCGCCGCCTCCGGCGCACGCCTCAGGCGCGCAACAACTCGTTGATACTCGTTTTTGCACGGGTTTGTGCGTCGACGCGCTTGACGATCACCGCGCAGTACAGGCTGTACTTGCCGTCGGCGCTCGGCAGGTTGCCGCTCACCACCACAGAACCTGCCGGAATGCGCCCGTAACTGACTTCGCCGGTGGCACGGTCATAGATCTTGGTACTCTGGCCGATGTACACGCCCATCGAGATGACAGAGTTCTCCTCGACGATCACGCCTTCGACGACCTCGGAGCGCGCACCGACGAAGCAGTTGTCTTCGATGATCGTCGGGTTGGCCTGCACCGGCTCGAGCACGCCGCCGATCCCGACGCCACCCGACAAATGCACGCCCTTGCCGATCTGCGCGCACGAGCCCACCGTGGCCCAGGTATCGACCATCGAGCCCTCGTCGACGTAGGCGCCGATGTTGACGTAGGAGGGCATCAGGATCACGCCTGGAGCGATGTAGCTGCCGCGCCGCGCCACCGCAGGCGGCACCACACGCACGCCCGTGGCGCGCATCGCGGCTTCGTCGAGGTGGGCGAACTTGGTCGGCACCTTGTCGAAGAACCCCAGATCGCCGGCACGGCTGATTTTGTTTTCGTTCAGGCGAAAGCTCAACAACACGGCCTTCTTCACCCACTGATTCACTGTCCAGCGCCCCACGCCCTGTCGCTGCGCGACCCGGATCCGGCCCTTGTTCAGGTCGGCGATGACGCGCTCGACGGCGCCGCGCACCTCGGGCGAATTGGTCGGTGTCAGTTCGCTGCGCCCTTCCCAGGCGAGGTCGATGGTGTTCTGCAATTCATGGGTCATGGGGCGCTCAATAGGTTCGGGCAAAGGAGACGATGCGGTTTGCCGCCGTTAAACATTCTTCGAGTTCGGCCACCAGTGCCAGGCGCACACGGCCGGCGCCCGGGTTGACGCCGTGCGCTTCGCGGCCGAGCAAACGACCGGGCACTACCGTGACATTGTATTGAGCCAGCAATCCCAGGGCGAAGGCCAGATCGTCGCCGCGCGGCACCTGCGCCCACAGATAAAAACCGGCGTCGGGCAAGGTGACATTCATCACGCTGGCCAGCAGCGGCGTGACCTGCTCGAATTTCGCGAGGTACTTGGCCCGATTCTCGATCACATGCTGCTCGTCGCTCCAGGCGGCGATGCTGGCCTGCTGAATCGTCGGGCTCATCGCGCTGCCGTGATAGGTGCGGTACAGGAGGAATTGCTTCAGCAGGGCCGCGTCGCCGGCGACGAAACCGGAGCGCATCCCGGGCACATTCGAGCGTTTCGACAAGCTCGTCAGTGCGACCAGATTGCCAAAACCGGTGCGGCCGAGTTGTTCGGCCGCTTGCAGCGAGCCCAGCGGCGCCTGCGCGCCAAAATAGATCTCGGAGTAACACTCGTCGGAGGCGATGACGAAGCCGTAACGGTCGCTCAGATCGAACAGTTGCTGCCACTGCGCCAGAGGCATCACCGCGCCGGTCGGATTTCCCGGGCTGCACACATAGAGCAATTGCGTGCGCGCCCAAACGTCGGGCGTGATGCTGGCCCAGTCGGCAGCGAAATTGCGCGCCGGGTCGCTGTTGACGAAGACGGTCTGCGCACCTGCCAGCAAGGCCGCGCCCTCGTAGATTTGGTAGAACGGGTTCGGGCAGACGACGCAGGCGCCGGCACGGCTCGGGTCGACCACGGTCTGCGCGAGCGCGAACAGCGCTTCGCGCGAGCCATTCACCGGCAAGACCTGGGAGGCCGGGTCGAGCGCGACGCCATAGCGCCGCTGCACCCACTGGGCGATGGTGCGGCGCAGCGAAAGTTCGCCGGCCGTGGCCGGATAACTTGCCAGGCCCCTGAGGTTGGCCGTCACGGCCTGGAGGACGATCGGTGGCGTTGCGTGCTTGGGTTCGCCGATTCCCAGGCCGATCGGTTCGAAAGCGGGATTGGGCGTGATGTCGCGCGTCAGTTCGCGCAGGCGTTCGAACGGGTAGGGGTGCAGGCGGGACAGCAAGGGATTCACGCGCGAGATTATCCGTGGCGCAAGCCGGGCCATAGCGGCTACGTATTGAGACAATGCGCCGTGCTGAAATTGTGTAATCGTCCGGCGCAGCCGCCGACTTCGGTACAGAATCTGGTCTCCTCGAAATTCAACGCTGCACGGCGATGGTCAAGATCAAGCACGTCAAGCGCAAGCCGGTGCCGGTCAAGAAGGTGATCTGGCGAATGTCGGGCAACTCGCCGCTGGGCGAATACGTGTCGGCTCGCGACTCGAGTGTCCCGAGCGACGCGACTGTCCAGGCGGGCGCTGCGCCGGTGTCGCAGTCGAGCTGGAGGCTCTCTTCGGTCGAATTGCGCGACGGCTTGCACGTGACCGAGCAACCCCTGGATACCCTGCCCGGGGAACTGCTCGACGAATTCTTCAAACACTCACGCTGATCCTTCACGTCTGCGAGCGCGAGCACTCCAATGCCGGCTGTGAGCCACGTGCTCGTCGTCAGCGCCGACGAGTCGCTGCGTGAGCGTGTCGTCGAAGGCTTGAACGCCGCCGCGACGCGTCTCGAGAATCCGCACGGGCTTGTGGCAATCGGTGCGGTCACCGGCGAAGCGGCCCAGAGCGCGGTGCTGGCCGACGGTGATATCCAGATCGCGCTCGTCGACCACGGCGACAAGCACCGCGGCGACACCGGGCACGCCGGGCCGAAGGCACCGAACCGCGCTGCGGTGTTGACGCTGCAACGCATCATCGAGCTGCGCCCCGAGTTGTCCTTGTACATGATGCTCGAGGACGACGACACCAAGCTGCTCGTCGAAGCATTGGCGAGCGACGCCGTCGACGGCTACTTCTTCCGCGACGAGGAAGACTTGAGCGGCTGGTATCGCATCCTCGCCGCCGAATTGGCGCAGAAGTCGGACACGCCTTTTTACGATCAACTTCGCGAATACGTCGCCTTGGCCAAAGACAGTTGGCACACTCCCGGCCACGGCGGCGGCGACTCGTTCAAAGGCAGCGCCTGGGTCGGCGATTTTTACGACTTCGTCGGCGAAGAAGTGCTGCGCGCTGACCTGTCGGTGTCGGTGCCGATGCTCGACTCGCTCCTGCACCCCACCGGAGTGATTGCGCAGAGCCAGCGCCTGGCCGCCAAAGCCTTCGGCGCGCGTGCCACCTTCTTCGCGACGAATGGAACCTCGACCTCGAACAAGGTGATCTTGCAGACCCTGCTGACGCCGGGTGCCAAATTGCTGCTCGATCGCAACTGCCACAAATCGGTGCATCACGGCGTGATACTGTCGGGCGCCCGGCCGATCTATCTGGATTCTTCGGTGAACCGCGAGTTCGGCATTTTCGGGCCGGTGCCGCGCGCGACCCTGTTGCGCGCCATCGAAGAACACGCCGATGCGCGCGTCTTGATTCTCACGTCGTGCACCTACGACGGCTTGCGCTACGACCTCAAACCCATCATCGATGCCGCGCACACCAAGGGCATCAAGGTTGTCGTCGACGAAGCCTGGTACGGCCACGCCAGGTTCCACCCCGCGCTGCGTCCCACCGCACTCGAATGCGGCGCCGATTACGTGACGCAAAGCACCCACAAAGTGCTGTCGGCGTTTTCGCAGGCGAGCATGATCCACGTCAACGACGCGAGTTTCGACGAGCATTTGTTCCGCGAAAACTTCAACATGCACGCCTCGACGAGCCCGCAGTACAACCTGATCGCGAGCCTGGATGTGGCGCGCAAGCAGGCCGTGATGGAGGGTTACCGGCTGCTGGATCGGTCCCTGAAGTTCGCCCAGGAATTGCGCGAGAAGATCGGTTCCACCGGCGCCTTTCGGATCCTCGAACTCGACGATCTATTGCCAGCGCAGGTGCGCGACGACGCGATTCGCCTGGACCCGACCAAGTTGACGATCGACCTCTCGGCCAGCGGCTTCTCGGCCGACGAACTGCGCGGCGCACTCATCGAACGCTTCAACATCCAGGTCGAGAAGAACACGCACAACACCCTGACGCTGTTGCTCACGATAGGCACGACGCGCAGCAAGGTGTCGCGCCTGTTCGACGCGATGCTGCGCCTGGCCAAGGAGCGCCGCCCGCCGCGGACCTATGCGCGTTTGCCCCAGGCGCCGGGCTTTTCGCAACTCGCCTGCCTGCCGCGCGACGCCTTCTACGAGGCCGGCGAACGCATCGCTTTGCTCGACGACCAGGGCCAGCCCAACCCTCGATTGGTGGGACGCGTGTGTTGCGACCAGATCGTGCCCTACCCGCCGGGAATTCCGCTGCTCGTGCCGGGCCAGGCGATCGACTTCAGCGTGATCGCGTTTCTTGCGCGCCTGCTGCAAACGCAGAAATCGATCGACCTGCACGGCCTGGCCGGCGGCGACGGCGAGTGGCAGTTGCGGGTTCTGACGACACGCGAAATGCAGCTCGTCACCGAGCGGGCGCGCGCCTAAGGCTCACTCGTGCGCAAGGCCGGCGCGGCCTTCCAGCCCTTCTTGCGGTGCTCAGCCACCACCTTGGTCGCGATGCCACCGCGCATGTTCCAGCGCGCCGTGATGCGTGCGAAACGCGGTTTGGCCGCGGCGACGATGTCGTCGAGGATGTCGTTCGTCACCTTCTCGTGGAACGCCGCCACGTGGCGGTAACTCCAGAAGTACAACTTCAGGCTCTTGAGTTCGACGCAAAGCCTGTCGGCAATGATCTCGATATGAAACCGGGCGAAGTCGGGCTGTCCCGTGAGCGGGCAATTGCAGGTGAACTCCGGGACTTCGAATTCAATGACGTAATCGCGCTGCGGCGCGGGGTTGGCGAACACCTGCAATTGTCTGGACGGCTGCGTCGGCGGCATCGCGCGGCGTTCGGACTCGATCTTGGCCATGGGGGATAGGGCGGGGCCGGGTGCGCGCCATCAGGGGCTGAAACAGGAGGGCGATGCTATCATCGCCGCCGCTCTGGAAGGCACGCGCAGACGTCCCCGCAGGCGCCCCGTAGGAGACGATATTTCCCCATCGAAAGAAGCACCTGCGGGCGTGTCTGGCGTTCGGTCGGATGCGCGCCGCATGACAGTGTGCGTTTCGCCGAGGCACTGCGCCTGGGCTCATTTCGCTCCCATCGCGCCATGCGTTTGAACTCCATCAAGCTGTCGGGCTTCAAGTCCTTCGCCGAACCGACCCAGCTGCAGCTGCCGGGGCGCCTGGTCGGCGTGGTTGGGCCCAACGGCTGCGGCAAGTCCAACGTGATGGACGCGGTGCGCTGGGTGCTGGGCGAATCGAAGGCGAGCGAGCTGCGCGGTGAGTCGATGCAGGACGTGATCTTCAACGGCTCGGGCCTGCGCAAACCGGCCAGCCGCGCCAGCGTCGAATTGATCTTCAACAACGAGGACGCGCGCGCTGGCGGCCAGTGGAACCAGTTCACCGAGATCGCCGTCAAGCGCGTCCTCACGCGCGACGGCACGAGCAGCTACTACATCAACGGCCAACCGGTGCGACGGCGCGACGTCCACGACGTGTTCCTGGGAACCGGCCTGGGGCCGCGCGCCTACGCCATCATCGGCCAGGGAACGATCAGTCGCATCATCGAGAGCAAGCCCGAAGAGCTGCGCATGTTTCTCGAGGAAGCCGCCGGTGTGTCCAAATACAAGGAGCGTCGCCGCGAGACCGAGAATCGCCTCAAGGACACTCGCGACAACCTCAATCGCGTTGAAGACATCCTTCGCGAACTGGCGAGCAATCTCGAAAAGCTCGAATCGCAGGCCGAGGTAGCCAGCCGCTATCGCGCTTTGCAGGCGCACGCGGTTTTGAGGCAACACCAGCTTTGGTTTCTCAAGCATCGCGATGCATCCAAAGAGCGGATGCGTCTGAGCAAGGCGGTGTCGGAGGCATTGAGCACGCTCGAAGAGCGCACTGCCGAGCTGCGCCGCAGCGAAGCGCAACTTGAGACGGTCCGCCAGGCGCACTATCAGGCCAATGACGCGCTGCATGCTTCCCAGGGCCTGCTTGGCGAAGCGGCGCTCGAAGTCAGCCGCTTCGAGGAGCGTATTCGCTTCGTGAACGAAGGCCGGCAACGCCTGGAGCAGCGCCGCGTCGAATTGATCGAGCAGATGCGCCAATGGGAGCAGCGCCGCGCGCAGGCGCTGGCCGAAAAAAGCCTGGTTGCCGCCGAAATCGTCGCGGCCGACGAGCAGTGCGAGGTGTCGTTGGGCCAGGTGCGCGAGCAGGCCGACGTGATTCCCGCCCTCGATGACGCCGTGGCAACTGCCCAGAGCGCCGCCAATGCGCAGCGCAGCCTGGTCGCCGGAGTGCAGCAGCAGATCCAGGTTCTCGCCGAGCAAACCCGCCATATCGAAGAGCAGCAGCGCGGCTTGCGGCAGCGCCGTGAACGACTGCATGCTGAACTCACGCAACTCAGCGAGCCCGATCTGCATCGGCTTGCCGAACTCGAGCACGAGTCCGGCGCTGCGAAGCAGGCTCAGCTCACTGCTGAAGCCAGCCTGTCGGTCCTCGCCGAGAACCTGCCTCGTCTGGACTCGGAGCGACGCGCTGCGCAGGCACAAGTGAACCTGGAAAGTCGTCAGCACGCTGAGCTGAACGCCCGCCTGGACGCGCTGCGTGCCTTGCAGGTTCGCGTGCAGACGCAAGGCAAACTAAAACCCTGGCTGGAGCGTCACGGCCTGGATGGCTTGCAAGGGCTGTGGACCAGGATTCAGATCGAAGCAGGCTGGGAGACCGCTCTCGAGTCGGCGCTGCGCGAGCGCCTGAACGCTCTAGAAGTGGGGCGCATCGAAACGGTTCGCGCCTTTGCCGGCGACTCGCCGCCTGCCAAACTCGCGTTCTACACCGCGCCGCTCGCAGCGATCCGCCACACGCACCAGACCCTGCCGCGTCTGGCCGATCTGCTCAGGCTCGGCGACGCCGGCCTGCAGGCCTTGCTCAACGATTGGCTCCAGGGCGTGTACACCGCCGCCGGCATCGACGAAGCGCTCGCGGCACGCGCCATGCTGACGCACGGTGAAGTCATCATGACGCGCGAAGGCCACGCTGTGAGCCAGTTCGCGGTGAGTTTTTATGCGCCCGATACCGAGAACGCCGGCATGCTCGCGCGCGCGCAGGAAATGCAAAACCTCGAGCGCCAACTTCGCGCGCAAGGGCTGATCGCCGAGGAGGCGCATGCCAAGGGGGTGCGCTGCGAGGCGGGCTACACCGAGGCGTCGCAGCGGCTCGAGCAGCTTCGGCGAGAAGCGGCGCTGGCGCAGACGCGGGCGCATCAACTCCAGGTGGAATGCCTGCGTTTGTCCCAGATTTCCGAGCAGACCGACCTGCGCCGCGGCCAGCTCGCCTCAGAGTTTGCCGAAATCGAAGCCAGGGCTGCTGAATTGGACGCACGGCGTGCCGGTGGCGAGGTCAGATTCGAGGAATTCGACCGGCAGTTGGCCGACACCCAGCAAGAGCACGCCGACCTCGAGGAGGCTCAGCTCGCCGCGCAGCGCGCGCTGAACGCGGCGCGCGAAGCGCTGCGTGCCCTGGAACGCCAGGCACAGGAAGCGGCGTTCGGGGCGCGCTCGCTTGCGGCACGCGAGGCCGAGTTGGAACGAAACATCGCGACGGCAGCGCAGCAGATCACTGCCACGCAGCAATCGTCGGATCAACTGACCGACGAGCTGGGGCGGCTCAGCGATGCGGCGGCGCAATCCGGATTGCAAACGGCCTTGGCGCTCAAGCTGGAGCGCGAGTCGGCGCTCGCAGCACTGCGCAGTGTCTACGACGACCTGAGTCTGCGATTGCGCCAGGCCGACGAGCAGCGTCTGCAGCGTGAACAGTCCCTGCAACCCATGCGCGAGCGCATCGTCAAACTCCAGCTCGAGGAACAAGCCGCCCAGCTCGGCGGCGCGCAATACCTCGAGCAACTCGAGTCGGCCCGTGCCGACCTGGACGCGCTGGCAGCGGGCATAACGGCTGAAGGCGTGAAGCTCGGCGGCTTGCAAGCCGAGATCGACGCCGTCCAGGGCGAGATGGCCGCGCTGGGCGCCGTCAATCTCGCCGCGCTCGAGGAATTGAACGCGTCTCGCGAGCGCAAAGCCTTTTTAGATGCGCAACATGCCGACCTGGTCGAAGCGATGAACACGCTCGAGGATGCGATCCACAAGATCGACGTCGAGACGCGCGAATTATTGGGAGCGACCTTCAATCAAGTGAACGAACACTTCGGTCGCATGTTCCCCACCCTGTTCGGCGGCGGCGTTGCGCGGCTCGTGATGACAGGCGATCAGATCCTCGACGCCGGCGTGCAGGTCATGGCCCAGCCGCCGGGCAAGAAAAACAGCACGATCCACCTGATGTCGGGCGGCGAGAAGGCACTCACCGCGATCGCCCTCGTGTTCGCGATCTTCCAGCTGAACCCGGCACCGTTTTGTCTGCTCGACGAAGTCGATGCGCCCCTGGACGACGCCAACACCGACCGCTACTGCAAGTTGGTGCTCGAGATGTCCAAGGGCACGCAATTCTTGTTCATCAGCCACAACAAGATCGCGATGGAGATGGCGCAGCAACTGATCGGCGTGACGATGCAAGAGCAGGGGGTGTCGCGAATCGTCGCTGTGGACATGCAGACGGCGGTGACGATGGCCCAGGCCGCTTGAGTGGTGTCGTCGGAGGGCGCCGCGCCGGAGGATCCGTTGAACAACCTCACCATTGCATTGGCAAGCCTGGGCGTCTTGGTCCTCGTCGCCCTGGGTGTGCACGGCGTGTGGTCGGCGCGCTCGGCGGCGCGCAAGCAACTGGCCACGAGGCAGGCGCGCCACGCCCCTCCCGGTGCACCGGGTGGCGCCGACGCGTTCACTGAGCAGGCAGACGTCGGCGACGCTGGCGATTCGCTGGCGAGGGCAGTCGCTGGGGCGGCCGGCGGCGACGGTCTTCGCGCGAAACGCCAGGCAGCGCGCATCGAAGCGCTGATCGACGCCATCGCCACGCTCAGCGTCGACGCGCCTGTCAGCGGCGAGCAATTGATGGCGCACCTGCCGGGCTCGTGGCGCGCCGGCAGCAAGCCGTTTCTGATCGAAGGCTTGGATGCCGCCAGCGGCCAGTGGGAACCCCTCTTGCCCGGCCAAATCTATGGGCAGCACTACGGCGAGCTGCAAGCGGGTGTGCAGCTCGCCAACCGAAGCGGCGCGATCAACGAGATCGAGTATTCCGAGTTCGTGCAGACGCTGCAACGTTTCGCCGATGCGCTGGGCGCCACGATCGAGTTCCCCGACATGCTCGACGTGGTGGCGCGCGGCCGCGAGCTCGACGCGTTTGCCGGCCAGCACGATGCGCAACTCGCCGTGCATCTGAACGCGCGCAGCGCGGCGTGGTCGGTGGGCTATGTGGTGCAGCACGCGTCGCGCCACGGTTTCGTCCCCGGCGCGGTGGCCGGGCGCCTGGTCTTGCCCGCCGGCGAAGACGGTGCGCCGCCGGTCGTGACGCTGAGCTTCGATGCCAATGCCGCTCTGGCGGCGCTGGCCGACGACCCGCAGCGCAGCGTCGTGCGCGACGTGACACTGAGTTTCGACGTGCCGCAAACCGACCCGCGCTTTGCGCCCTTCGTGGCCTGGCAAGCGAGCGCCCGGGCATTGTCGCTGGGGATGGACGCGGCCATCGTCGACGACCAGGGCCAGCCCATCGACGAGTCGGGCTTCGCAACGATCGGTGCCGAGCTCGATCTCGTCTACGCCAACCTGCGCGAGCGTGATCTCGCGGCAGGCTCGCTCGCGGCGCGGCGCTTGTTCAGTTGATCGTGCGCACCGTGCGGACTGCGACAGTCGCCCTCACGCCATGACGCCGCGAGCCGAGTCCCCGGCCGCGCGTGCGGCGCAGCTGCGCGAGTTGCTGCACGAGCACGCGCACCGCTACTATGTGCTCGACAGCCCGACGATCCCCGACGCGCAATACGACCGCTTGTTCCAGGAATTGCAGGCGATCGAAGCTGCACATCCGCAATTGCTGAGTGCCGATTCGCCCACGCAACGCATCATCGGCAAGGTGCTGGAGGGCTTCACGCCGGTACGCCACGCAGTGGCGATGCTCTCGATCCGCACCGAGACCGACACGCAGTCCAGCGGTGCCCTGGCATTCGACGCGCGGCTGCGGCGCGAACTCGAACTGAGCGAGGTCGACCCAGCGCTTGAATATTGCGCCGAGCTCAAGTTCGACGGTCTGGCGATCAACTTGCGCTACGAGGCCGGTGTCCTGGTGCAAGCGGCCACCCGCGGCGACGGAGAGACCGGCGAAGACGTGACGCAGAACATTCGCACGATCGGCCAGATTGCGCTGCGTTTGCGCGGCCTGAGTCCGCCTGTCTTGGAGGTGCGCGGCGAGGTCTACATCCGGCGCGATCACTTCGAGGCGCTCAATGAACGCCAGCGAGGCTTGATCGCCCAAGGCGCAAGGGGCGAGAAGACCTTCGTCAATCCGCGCAATGCGGCCGCCGGCGCGGTGCGCCAGCTCGATCCGGCGATCGCGGCGCGCCGCCCCTTGAGTTTTTTCGCCTACGGGCTGGGCGACGTGCAGGGTTGGGAGGTGCCGGCCACGCACAGCCTGCTGCTCGATGCCATCGCCGACATGGGATTGCCAGTGTGTGCCGATCGCGAGGTGGTGGTCGGCGCCGAAGGCCTCGCCGGTTTTCATCGGCGCATCGGCGCGCAGCGCGACCGATTGCCGTTCGATATCGACGGCGTCGTCTACAAGGTCAACTCGCGAGCGCTGCAGCAGCGCCTGGGATTCGTGTCGCGCGAACCGCGCTGGGCGGTAGCGCACAAGTACCCCGCCCAGGAACAAATGACCGTGGTGCGCGACATCGACGTCCAGGTCGGGCGCACCGGCAAGCTCACGCCGGTGGCCAAGCTCGAGCCCGTGTTCGTCGGCGGCACGACCGTCAGCAACGCGACCTTGCACAATGAAGACGAGACGCGGCGCAAAGACGTTCGCGTGGGCGACACCGTGATCGTGCGGCGTGCCGGCGACGTGATTCCCGAAGTCGTGGCGGTGGTGCCGGAGCGCCGTCCCGCCGGTGTCGGCCCGGCCTTCGACTTGAGCGCGAAGTTGAACGGGCGCTGCCCGGTCTGTGCCAGCGTGATCACGCGCGAGGAGGGAGAAGTCGATTGGCGCTGTTCCGGGGGCCTGTTCTGCGCGGCGCAGCGCAAGCAGGCGATCCTGCATTTCGCCGGGCGCCGCGCCTTGGACATCGAAGGCCTGGGCGAAAGACTCGTCGAGCAACTCGTCGACGCGGGTCTGGTCCAGTCCTTGCCGTCGCTCTACAAGCTCGAGCTGGCCTGCCTCATGTCGCTCGATCGCATGGGCGAGAAGAGTGCAAAGAATCTGCTGGCCGGGCTTGCGGAGAGCCGGTCGACGACGCTCGCGCGCTTCCTCTATGCGCTGGGAATTCGCCATGTGGGCGAAACCACGGCCAAGGACCTGGCGATTCACTTCGGTAGCCTGGATCGCTTGATGCAGGCGAGCCTGGACGAGCTTTTGCTCGTTGCCGACGTCGGACCGGTCGTCGCGCAGAGCATCCGCACCTTCTTCGAGCAAGCACACAACTGCCAGGTTGTCTGCGAGCTTCGCGACGCCGGGGTGTCCTGGCAGGAATTCGAGCGCCCGCCGCAGCCACCCGCGGCGCCCTTGGCGGGCAAGACATTCGTGCTGACCGGGGCCATGCCCACGCTTTCGCGCGACGCCGCAAAGGACATGATCGAAGCCGCGGGAGGCAAGGTCACGGCTTCGGTGTCGAGCAAGACCGACGTCGTGGTTGCGGGTGCGCAGGCGGGCTCCAAGTTGGACAAGGCGCGCGAATTGGGCATCGAAATCGTCGATGAAGACGGCTTGCGCCAACTCCTTGCACGCCTTGGCGCGGCCGCTGCAGCCTGAGAGATCCACAGGCCAGCCGATGCAGCCGACTGCCGCTCAGTCCGCCAGGTGGGGCGCAGGTCCCGGGTTCAATGGCTGAGCGCGACCCGACGTGTCCAGTGTGGTTGGCACGATTGCGCCAGCGCGCTGACTCAGGCCCGGTCGCACCCCGCGTGGCACTCACGCTTGGCGAGCCGCAACTGCGCATCGGCTCGATCGAAGCCAGCCTGGCACAGCGCGTCTTGCAGGCAGGATTGCCGCTGCGATCGGCGCGCGCGCAGTGCCAGGTCTTGGCTCCGGAGGACGCGAGCCTGGCAGCGATCGCGAAGTGGCTGAACGCAAATGGAATCGCTGGCCCCTGGCGGGAAGAATTGCTTGCAGTGACCGATGAACAGTTGCGCCCGGTGGCCTGCGTCGAGCGCGCCGCGGCCCGGGCCTTGGGCATCACCACGTTCGCGGTGCACCTCGTGGCATCGCGCAGCGATGCCGGGGTCTGGGTGCAACAGCGCGCCCAGAACAAGGCCACTGACCCCGGCCTGTGGGACACGACGATGGGTGGCCAAGTGGGAGCGGGCGAATCCGTGCTCCAGGCGCTCGAGCGCGAGACCCGGGAAGAAGCCGGGCTGAGCCTCGCGCAGCTGCACGGTCTCACCGAGTGCGAGCGCATCATCATCCGTCGGCCTGTTGTCCAAGCTCAGACGCAAGGCTATATGGTCGAGCACATCGCCGTCTTCGAGGCGACGCTTGCCGAGGCTGTGATTCCCGTCAATCAGGACGGCGAAGTGCAGCGCTTCGAATGCCTGAGTCCGCAAGAGCTGCTCGTGCGCTTGCAAGGCGAGCATTTCACGCTCGAGGCGGCCCTGATCATGGCTCAGGCATTGCAACGTCGCGGCGTGTTGTAGCCGCAGGGGCAGGCAGCCGGTAGCGGCGGATTCCTCAAGTGATCGTGTCTTCCTGCTGCTGCGTCACGAGCTGGGAATGGCGCACGCGTGTCTCATGCAGGGCACCGGCCGACTCGAGGATCGGGTAAGCGATCGAACAGATGTGCGAGTTGATGCGCTTGAGGTCGCTGATCAGATCGAGGTGCAGCGAACTGGTCTCGATGCTCTGTGCCGTGTTGTCGCGCAGCCGTCCGATGTGGTTGGCGGCGTATTCGTGTTCGAGAACGCGGAACCGCACTTTCTCCTGCAGCAGCTTTTTCGCTTCCCGCACATGGCCTTCGAGAAAAACGCTCATCGCCAGCCTGAGGTTGGACAGCAGCATCTCGTGCAAGTGGCAGATCTCGGCCATCCCAGCTTCGGAAAAACTGCGGTTCTTGCGCACTTTCTTGTCTTCAACGTCCTGGACCACGCGCTCGATGATGTCGCCGATCTGCTCCATATTGATGGTGAACGAGACGACGTCGGTCCAGCGCCGGCTTTCGCGTTCCGACAGTGCCTCGCGCGAGATTTGCGTCAGGTACAGCTTGATGGCGGTGTAGAGCAGGTCGACGGCGTCGTCCATGGCCCTGAGTTTTTCGGCCAGCGCCAGGTCGTTGTTGCGGATCACGGTCAACATGCCGCGCAACATGGTTTCCACGACGTCGGCCTGGCGCAAGGCCTCGCGCGCGGCGCAACTGATCGCCAGCGACGGCGTGGCCAGGGCCACTGGGTCGAGATGGCGCGGCTTGAGCGAATTCGGGTCGGGCGGGGGGTCGGGCAGCCAACGCTCCATGGCGCGACCCAGCACGCCTGTGAAGCTGACGAACACCAGGGCCAGGCACAGGTTGAACGCAAGGTGGAATCCGACGACCTGGTGATGCACGGTGCCCACCAGCTGCTGCAGATGGCCGAGCAACTGCGGCAGGAAGGGGATGACGAGCAAGGCCCCCAGCGCCTTGAACGCGAGGTTGCCCAGGGGAAGGCGTCGCACCTGGGACGAAGCGCGGCTTGTTGCGAGCATGCCCAGCACGCCGCTGCCCAGGTTGGCCCCCAGCACCAGGCCCAAGGCGGCTGTGGTGGGCAGCATGCCGGTCGTGGCAAGCGTCGCGACAAGTAGCACGATCGCCAGGCTCGAGTACGCCAGCACGGTCAGCGCCGCGCCGACGACGATGTCGAGCAATACTTCGTTGGGCAAGGCGGCGAGCAAGGCGCGCAGCGCCGCCGAGTCGGTCAAGGGTTTGGTCGCGTCGACGATCAGATGCAGGGCCAGCGTGATCAGCCCCAGGCCGATCAGGACTCGGCCGACGCGCCCCAAGGCGCTGTCCTGGCTCGAGATGAACAGCACCACGCCGACGAAGATCAGCAACGGCGAAAGCCAAGACAGGTCGAACGAGAACACGACCACCATCAGGCTGCTGCCCACGTCGGCGCCGAGCATCACGGCCAGTGCGGCCGCGGTGGACACGAGGCCGCTGCCAACGAAGCTGGCGAGAATCAGGCAGGTCGCCGTGCTCGACTGCATGATGCCCGTCACGCCCACCCCCGCCAACATGGCCTTGGCGCGATTGCTGAAACTTCGCGACAGCACGCCGCGCAGGTTTTCGCCGAACACGCGCAACACGTCGGTGCGCACGATGTGGGTGCCCCAGACCAGGAGGGCGATCGCAGCGAGAAGGTTGAGCAGGTGGACCATGCAGGGGTCGGCGGTGCTGGGCTCTGGAAGCGTCGGACCGGCTCGCCGGTTGAACGCGGCAAGCAGGCCCGCGGTGCGTGGGTGTGAAGGTGGGCCGGTACCGAGCTAAAGGACTTCGGAGGCGAAGTCCGCCAGACGCGAGCGCTCGCCGCGCGCCAGCATCACGTGGCCCGAATGCGGCCAGCCTTTGAAACGATCGACGGCAAAAGTGAGGCCCGAGCTGCCTTCGGTCAGGTAGGGCGTGTCGATCTGCGCCAGGTTGCCCAGGCAGACGATCTTCGTGCCCGGCCCTGCGCGCGTGATCAGCGTCTTCATTTGTTTGGGCGTGAGGTTCTGTGCCTCGTCGATCAGCACGAACTTGTTGAGGAAGGTGCGCCCACGCATGAAGTTCATGCTCTTGATCTTGATCTTGCTGCGCACCAGGTCATTCGTCGCCGCGCGGCCCCATTCGCCGGCTGCACCGTCGCTCTTGGAAAGCACTTCGAGGTTGTCGTCCAGGGCGCCCATCCAGGGGCTCATCTTTTCTTCTTCGGTGCCGGGCAGGAAGCCGATGTCTTCTCCCACCGGCACGGTGACCCGCGTGACGATGATTTCGCTGTAGCGGCGCTCGTCCATCACTTGGTTCAAGCCCGCTGCCAAGGTCATGAGGGTTTTGCCGGTGCCTGCGGTTCCAGTGAGCGTGATGAAGTCGCACTCGGGGTCCATCAGGAGATTGAGCGCGAAATTCTGTTCGCGGTTGCGCGCCGTCACGCCCCACACCGAGTTCTTCTGGTGCGTGTACTCCTTCACGGTGCGCAGCACGGCCGCATGGCCGGTGATCTCGATGACCTTGGCGTACAGCGGCGCGGCGCCCGCGGCCTCGAGGTAGACGAACTGGTTGATCAGGAGGGATGGCACGAGGGGGCCGCTGATGCGGTAGCACGTCGTTCCGCCCTGGTTCCAGCTCTCCATCGTCTTGCCGTGGCGCTCCCAGAAGTCTGCCGGCAAGGGCAGGACGCCGGTGTAGAGCAAGTCGCCGTCTTCCAGCGTCTTGTCGTTGAAATAGTCCTCGGCAGGAAGGCCCAAGGCGCGCGCCTTGATGCGCATATTGATGTCTTTGGACACCAGCACGACATCACGGCCCTGATACTGATCGCGCAAGGCTTGCACGACACCCAATATCTGGTTGTCGGCCTTGCCCGACGGTAGCCCCGCCGGCAAGCTGACATTGAGCAACTGAGTCTGGAAGAACAAGCGCCCGCTGGCCTCGCGCCGGCCAGTGCGATTGAGCAGCACGCCCTCCGACATGGCTGCCGTGTCGTGTGCGGCGATCGTCGCGGCCAGGGCGTCCAGGTCGCGGCTCACCTGGCGCACGTTGCGCGCCACTTCCGTCATGCCTTTTTTGTGCCCGTCGAGTTCCTCGAGCGTCATCATGGGCAGATAGATGTCGTGCTCCTCGAAGCGGAACAGCGAGGTGGGGTCGTGCATCAGCACATTGGTGTCGAGCACGAACAACTTGGCCGGGCCTGGAATGCGGGGTTTTCGCGCCTTGGGCTCAGTGGCGACCTGTCGACGTGGCACGACCTCCAAAGTGGCCGGCTTGGGCGCCACGGCGCTCGCCGGGGCGCTGTCGTCGTACAGGTCAAGTACAGGCGGCGCTGCGGGTTCGGCGCTGGGCCGCGTCTTGTGTGCTCGTGCCGCCGGCCTGGGGGCGGATTGCGAGTCGAAATCGGCAGGGCTCAGCAGCGAGCCCCGCGCGGCGGGTGGCTTGGGCAGTGGCATGGAGCGGTGGTGGATACAGCGAAGCAAGAAAGCCGCACCGTCGAGCGTGCGGCTCGAGGCGGGGCAGATCGGCTCTCGAGGAAAGTCGTTGCCGAAGCTCCGTGGCCTCTTGGGCCCGGCGAGGGTCCCTGGGTGGCCCTTGGGGTGGACTCGGCATGCCCCGTCCTGGGGGCGCTGTGCAGCATGAAACGATTATGCACAGATCAAATTTCGCCCTGTGTGGCTAGGCGCGCAGCGCAGCCGGGGCTGTTGCATAGTGCGCACAATCCGCCCAGCGCCGACGAGGCTCCTGCGCAGGCTCAGGGCGGGGCTCGAGTTCGCTCACCCCGCCTTCTTGAGGGCCTTGACAGCCTTGAGAACCTCGTCGACATGCCCTGCCACTTTCAAGCCGCGCCATTCGGCGTGCAGTACGCCGCTCGCGCCGATCAGGAAGGTGCTGCGCTCGATGCCTTTGACCTTCTTGCCGTACATGATCTTGTTCTTGACAACGCCGAACATGTGGCAGAGCTTTTCTTCAGTGTCGGCAATCAACTCGAAGGGCAAGTCCAGGCCTTGCTTGAACTTGTCGTGCGAAGCCATGTTGTCGCGCGACACGCCGAACAAGACCGCGCCGGCCTTGGTGAATTCCTTGTGGTGGTCACGAAACTGCATCGCTTCCGTGGTGCACCCAGGTGTGTTGTCTTTGGGGTAGAAAAACAGAACGACGATGCGTCCGAGAAACGCCGCCGGCGTGAACTTCACCCCGCCGGTGGCAAATGCTTCGAACTCCGGCAGGGCTTTGTTGATGGCTGGCGTCATGAATTCCGATGCGGGTGCGCACGAGCAGGCGTAGCCCGAAATTATAAGGGCGCGCCGGGCGGTCCCGCAGGTCCGCGCTCAATCCGATGCGAGCGACTGTCCTTCGAACAGCAGGGCCGCCACGATACAACGCCCTTCGCCCATTAGCACGTTGTAGGTGCGGCAAGCGGCGGCCGTGTCCATGGTCTCGATGCCGATCCGACGCTCGATCAGAGGGCGCAACAGGGCCGGCATTGGAAAACGCAAACGTGAGCCGCTGCCGAATATCACCAGTTCGGGGGCCAACTCGGCAAGCAGCGCGAAATGGTATTCCTGCAACGCCTCGAAGCGCTCGACAGGCCAGGCGCACGGTGCGCCCTTCCAAGGCACGACGACGCTGCTGCGGCGCTCGACTCCGTTCACGAGAACGCCGCCTGGTCCATGGCGTGTGATGGCATTGGGCCCATCGGGGCGATCGGCATGAAGCTTCATTCTCGGGCGACGGGTGGGCGACGAGTGGGCGACGAGTGGGCGAAAGGCACTGTGCGAAAATTCTATGCGCTGCCATCCCGTCAAATTGCCGCGGAGCTCCTTTGTTGAAGCCTATTTCCAAGTCGAGCAAGCTCGCCAACGTGTGCTACGACATTCGCGGGCCGGTGCTCGAGAAAGCCCGGCAAATGGAGGACGAGGGCCACCACATCATCAAGCTCAATATCGGCAATATCGCCGCCTTCGGCCTGGAGCCGCCCGAAGAGATCGTGCAGGACATGATCCGCAACCTGCCGCACAGCGCGGGTTACACCGACAGCAAAGGCCTGTTCGCGCCGCGTCGCGCCATCGTGCACTACACGCAGATCAAGCACATCCGCGGCGTGACGGTGGAGGACGTGTTTCTCGGCAACGGCGCCTCGGAGCTCATCACGATGAGCCTGAACGCCTTGCTCAACGACGGCGACGAGGTCTTGATCCCGGCGCCGGACTATCCGCTGTACACGGCCTCGGTCGCCTTGTCGGGCGGCACCCCGGTGCACTACAGGTGCGACGAGCAGTCGGGCTGGCTGCCCGACATGGCTGACATCGGCGCCAAGATCACGCCCAGCACCAAGGCCATCGTCGTCATCAACCCGAACAACCCGACGGGCGCGCTGTACCCCGAGGCCTTGTTGCTCGAGATCGTCGAAGTGGCGCGCCGGCACCAACTCATCATCCTGGCCGATGAGATCTACGACAAGACTTTGTATGACGGCAATGTGCACACCAGCATCGCCGCGCTCGCCGACGACGTGGTGTGCCTGACGTTCAACGGCCTGTCCAAGAACTACCGCTCGTGCGGCTACCGGGCGGGCTGGATGATCGTTTCCGGCGAAAAGCGCCACGCGCGCGACTACATCGAAGGCCTGAACATGCTGGCCTCGATGCGCCTGTGTTCCAACACACCCGGGCAATTGGCGATCCAGACCGCTCTGGGGGGCTACCAGAGCATCGATGATCTGGTTGCGCCCACTGGGCGCCTGGGCCGGCAACGCGACCTGGCCTTCAAACTTTTGAGCGACATCCCGGGGGTCAGCGTCGTCAAGCCTAAAGCCGCGCTGTATATGTTTCCCAAGCTCGATGCGAGGCTCTACCCGATCGAAGACGATCAGCAATTCGCCTATGAGCTGCTCGCCGAAGAAAAAGTGTTGATCGTGCAAGGCACGGGATTCAATTGGGGCTCGCCCGACCACTTTCGGCTCGTATTCCTGCCCAACTCCGACGACCTGACCGAAGCCATCGGGCGCATCGCGCGCTTTCTCGACCATTACAGCAAACGCCATGCGCGCTGAACATGGCTGACCCCGTCCAAGCCATCCACGTCGGCCTGCTGGGCATCGGCACGGTCGGGGCCGGGACGTTCAAGGTGCTGGCGCGCAATCAGGAGGAAATTCAGCGCCGCGCCGGGCGGCCGATCCGGATCACGATGGTGGCCGATCTGGACCAGGCGCGTGCTCGACTCATCGTCGGTGAGGCGGCGCGCGTCGTCGCTGACGCACGCGCCGTGATCGCCGAGCCGCGCATCGACATCGTGATCGAACTCATCGGCGGCTACGGCATCGCGCGGCAATTGGTTCTGGAGGCCATCGCCGCGGGCAAACACGTCGTCACGGCGAACAAGGCCTTGCTGGCGGTGCACGGCACTGAAATATTCGCCGCAGCTCGTTCCAAGGGCGTTGTGGTCGCGTTCGAAGCTGCCGTGGCCGGCGGCATTCCCATCATCAAGGCGCTGCGCGAAGGCCTGACCGCGAACCGCATCGAATGGATCGCCGGCATCATCAATGGCACGACGAATTTCATCTTGTCGCAGATGCGCTCCAAGGGCTTGGACTTTGCGGCCGCTCTGAAAGACGCGCAGCGCCTGGGTTACGCCGAGGCTGATCCGACATTCGACATCGAAGGCGTCGACGCGGCGCACAAGGCGGCCATCATGAGCGCAATTGCGTTCGGCACTCCGGTTCAGTTCGCGCAGGCGCACGTCGAAGGCATCACCCGGCTGCAAGCGGCAGACATCGCCTACGCCGAGCAGCTCGGCTACCGGATCAAGTTGTTGGGTATCACGAAGCGACGCGACGACCTCGGGCCCGGGGGCATCGAGTTGCGCGTGCATCCAACCCTGATTCCGGCACAGCGCCTGATCGCCAATGTCGAGGGCGCGATGAACGCCGTCGTCGTGCACGGCGATGCGGTGGGTTCGACCTTGTACTACGGCAAGGGCGCGGGGGCCGAACCCACGGCTTCGGCAGTGATCGCCGATCTGGTGGACATCGCGCGGCTGCACAGCGCCGATCCCGGCCACCACGTGCCCACCCTGGCGTTTCAGCCCAGTGCCATGCACAACACGCCGATCTTGCCGATGGCGCAGGTCATCACGTCGTTCTACTTGCGCCTGCAAGTGGCCGACCAGGCGGGCGTGCTGGCGCGCATCACCGGCATCCTGGCGGACCACGACATTTCGATCGATGCGCTCTTGCAGCGCCCGCACATCGATCAGGGCTCGCAAGCTTCGCAAGGCCCGGTCCATACCGACGTGATCATCCTCACCCATGACACGCTGGAGGGCGAAATGAACCAGGCGATCGCCCGGATGCAGGCCTTGCCCACTGTGTTGGCGCCCATTGTTCGCATCCGCAAGGAAGACTTGAGTTGAAGTACGTCAGCACGCGCAGCAGTGGCCAGCCGCGTCGGTTCAGCGAAATCCTCCTCGAAGGTCTGGCACCCGACGGCGGCTTGTACCTGCCGCAAACTTACCCGGTCATCGACGCCGCGACCCTGGCGCGTTGGCGCACGCTGGCCTATCCCGATCTGGCGTTCGAAGTGCTGTCGCTCTATATCGACGACATCGCAGCGCCGCAGCTGCGCGCCTTGCTGGGCCAGACTTACACGGCTGAAGTGTTCGGCAGCGCGCAGATCGTGCCGCTCGCGCGCCTGGAGGCGGGGGTGTTCCTGCAGGCCCTGTCCAATGGGCCGACGCTCGCGTTCAAAGACATCGCAATGCAGCTCTTGGGCAAATTGTTCGAACACGAACTCGCGCGCCGCTCCCAGGTGCTGAACATCCTGGGTGCCACCTCGGGTGATACTGGCAGCGCCGCCGAATACGCCATGCGCGGCAAGCGCGGTGTGCGCGTTTTCATGCTGTCGCCGCTGGGACGCATGAGCTCGTTCCAGCAGGCGCAGATGTTCAGCCTGCAAGACCCGAATATCCACAACATCGCCATCGAGGGTGTGTTCGACGACTGCCAGGACATCGTCAAGGCCGTGTCCGCCGATCTCGAGTTCAAGCACCGCTACCACATCGGGACTGTCAATTCGATCAACTGGGCACGCCTGCTGGCGCAAGTGGTGTACTACTTCGCGGGTTATTTCCAAGCCACGCGCAGCCACGGCGAAGTGGTGGACTTCGCCGTGCCGTCGGGCAACTTCGGCAACATTTGCGCCGGCCACATCGCGCGTTCGATGGGGCTGCCCATTGGCAGGCTGGTGCTGGCGACGAACGAAAACAATGTGCTCGACGAGTTCTTCCGCACGGGCACGTACCGGGTTCGCGATCGCGGCGAAACGCAGCAGACCTCGAGCCCGTCGATGGACATCTCCAAGGCGTCGAACTTCGAGCGATTCATTTTCGATCTGGTGCGGCGCGATGCGCAGCGCACGCGCGAGCTTTTCGAAACGGAGTTGGCGCGCGGCAGCGAGTTCACCCTGACGGCCGCCGAGAGGGTGCGCCTGCCCGATTTCGGTTTTGTCTCGGGAAGCAGCACGCACGCCGACCGTCTGGCGGCGATCGCCCAGACCTGGAAGCAAAATCGCCTGATGATCGATACGCACACTGCGGACGGGCTCAAAGTCGGGCGCGAATTTGCTCGAGCCGGCGTGCCGATGATCGTTCTGGAGACCGCCTTGCCCGCCAAGTGCGCTGAGGCGATCCGCCAGGCGATCGGCATCGAGCCCGATCGCCCGCCGGCCTTGCAAGGCATCGAGCGACTCCCCAGGCGATTCAAGGTCATGCCGGCGGACGCCCGAGCGGTGAAGAACTACATCGCCGAGAATTGCCCCCCATGAAGGTCATCGGCTTTTGCGGCTATTCGGGTTCGGGCAAGACGACACTGGTCGAGCAAGCGATCGCACACCTGCGCCTGGCGGGGCAGCGTGTCTCGGTGGTCAAACACGCCCACCATGACTTTGACATCGACCAGGAGGGCAAAGATTCCTGGCGGCATCGACAGGCCGGTGCCTTCGAAGTCGTCATCGCGTCGAGGAAGCGGCTGGCGAAGATTCGTGAAATCGAGGTGCACAGCGAGCCCACCGTGCACCAGTTGATCGCCGAGCTTTTTGACTGCGACTGGGTGCTCGTGGAAGGGTTCAAGCACGCCGATCTGCTGAAGGTCGAAGTCTGGCGTGCCGCAGTGGCCAAGCCTGTGCAATACCCGAGCGACCCCTTCGTCGTCGCCATTTGCACAGACAGTCCCGATCAATTGCCCGAGCCGACCCATCTGCCATTGCTCGATCTGAACGACGCCAGTGCGCTGACGAATTTCTTGCTCGGCAGCGCCTCCCGCTATGACTACCACCCACCCATTGCCCAAGACACGGCCGACACTTTCGCTGGAAGACGCGTTGACGCGGCTGCTGAGCGCGGTCGGCTCGCCTGCGGCGACTGAAGCGGAAAGACTTTCCACCTTCGACGCGCTCGGTCGCGTGTTGGCAGAAGACGTGCGCTCGAGCCTGGATGTACCGCCGGGCGACAACACGGCGATGGACGGCTATGCGCTGCGCTGCGCTGACTTGGGCGCCTCCGGCGGTCGCTTGCTGGTCAGCCAGCGCATTCCAGCCGGTACCGTGCCTGCGCCGCTGCTGCCGGGAACGGCGGCGCGCATCTTCACCGGTGCGCAAATTCCCGCGGGCGCCGATGCAGTCGTGATGCAGGAGCATTGCCGCACTGAAGGCGACTCGGTGCACGTCGACGCCAGAGCGACGCTCGGCCAGTGGATTCGCAGGCGCGGCGAAGACGTGCGCCAGGGCGAGGTGGTGCTGAGGGCCGGCACGCGCCTCACTCCACAGGCGATGGGCCTGGCGGCCAGCGTGGGTGCGGCCACGCTGAGCGTGGCGCGCCGCCCGCGCGTCGCGCTGTTCTCGACCGGCGACGAACTGATGATGCCGGGCGAGCCCCTCAAACCCGGCGCCATCTACAACTCCAACCGTTACACCCTGCGTGGCCTGATCGAAGCGCTGGGTTGCGAGTGCACCGATCTGGGCATCGTTCCCGACAGTCTGGAAGCGACACGCGAGGCTTTGCGACGCGCTGCGATCGACAACGATCTCATCGTCACGTCGGGCGGCGTTTCGGTGGGCGAAGAAGACCATCTGCGTCCCGCCGTTGCGCTGGAAGGGAGCGTCGATCTCTGGCAGATCGCCATCAAGCCCGGCAAGCCGCTGGCCTATGGCACGGTGCGACGCGGCGAGGCGAATCCCGCCCACTTCATCGGACTGCCGGGCAATCCCGTATCGAGCTGGGTCACCTTTTTGCTCCTGGTGCGCCCGGTGTTGCTGCGCCTGCAAGGGGCGGCGCAGTGGGATGCGAAGGCAGTGCGCTTGCGCGCCGATTTCGATTGGCCGCGTCCCGATTCGCGTCGCGAGTTTCTGCGGGTGCGGCGCAACGGCCACTCAGGCCTGGACCTGTACCCGAACCAGAGCTCGGGCGTGCTGACTTCGACGGTGTGGGCCGACGCCCTCGTCGACAACCCGAGTTCAAACGCCATTGCAAGAGGCGACTTCGTCGAAACGCTGTTGATTTCGGAGCTTCTGGCGTGAACGTCACGGTGCGCTACTTCGCGTCGCTGCGCGAAGCGCTCGGATCGGGCGAGGCGCTCGAGGTCGCTAGCGGCGAATCGGTGGGCGGTTTGCGTGATTGCCTGATGCGGCGCAGTGCAGTGCACGCCGCGGTGCTGGATCGAAAGCGCGCCCTGCGTTGTGCGCTGAATCAGGCCCTGTGTGAAGAGTCTGCGCTGGTGCTGGAGGGCGCAGAAGTGGCGTTCTTCCCGCCGGTCACGGGAGGCTGAGATCGACATGGCCGGCGTGGCGCGCGTCATCGTCCAGCAGGCAGACTTCGACTTGAGCGAAGTCGTCGCGCAATTGCGTGCGAACGACGCCAGCGTCGGCGCTATCGCCGCCTTCATCGGCACGGTGCGCGACCGCAACGACGGCAGCCCAGTGAGCGCGATGGAGCTGGAGCACTACCCGGGGATGACGGAGCGCGCCATCGAGGTCATGATCGACGTGGCGTTCGCACGATTCGATATCAATGCCGCTCGCGTGATCCACCGCGTCGGCAGCTTGCGGCCGCTCGATCAGATCGTGCTCGTGGTCGTCACTTCCGGCCACCGCGGCCAGGCCTTCCAGGCCTGCGAGTTCCTGATGGACTACCTGAAGACTCAGGCGCCGTTTTGGAAGAAGGAAACCACGCCCGAGGGTACGCGCTGGGTTGACGCGCGAGTCAAGGACGATGCGGCCCTGCAGCGTTGGGGCATCCAGGCCGGCAATGCCGCCCAGGCCGATGCCAATGGCGATGCCGCTGGACCATGAGTTCCTCCGGGCCACTGGCGCAGGCGGTCGCGGTCGGCGCGGGGGCGGCCTGCGGCGGCCTGTTGCGCTGGGGCGCCGGGCTGTGGCTGAATGCCCGCTGGGCCGGCTTTCCGCTGGGTACGCTGGCGGTGAATTGCGTCGGCGGCGTCCTCATCGGCATGGCCCTGGCCTGGTTCGAACGCAGGCCCGATGAACTGTGGCGCGCCCTGTGGGTGACGGGCGTGCTCGGCGGCTTGACCACGTTTTCGGCGTTCTCCGTCGAATCGCTGTTATTGCTGCAACGGGGGCACTGGGCCCTGGCGGCGGCGCACACGCTCGGCCACGTGGTGGGGGCATTGGTTTGCGCCGCCTTGGGCTACCGCACGGCACAGACCCTGCTGACTTGAAATTCCCGGCTCCTCCCCAACCTCCGGTTCAATCGGAGGATTTCCATGCGACTCGACAAACTGACGACGCAGTTCCAGCAGGCCCTGGCCGACGCGCAGAGTCTGGCCTCGGCGCGCGACAACCCCTACATCGAACCGGCCCATGTATTGGCCGCGATGTTGTCGCAGGAAGAGGGTCCGAAGGCTCTGTTGGCTCGGGCCGGAGTCAACACCGGCAGGCTGCAATCGGCACTCGAGGCGGAGATCGGCAAACTCCCTCAGGTGCAGGGCGGTGAGCAGGTACAAGCCGGCCGCGACCTGGGGGCCCTGCTCAGCGCTGCAGAAAAAGAGGCGAACAAGCGCGGTGACCAATTCATCGCCAGCGAGATGTTCCTGCTCGCCGCCGCCGACAGCAAGGGCGCTGCGGGGGCCTTGCTCAAAGAGCACGGCCTGACGCGCAAGGCGCTCGAAGCGGCGGTGGAGGCGGTGCGCGGCGGCAAGGGCGTGGACAGCGCCGACGCCGAAGGCCAGCGCGAGGCCCTGAAAAAATACACGCTCGACCTGACGGAACGCGCGCGCCTGGGCAAACTCGATCCGGTGATTGGCCGCGACGACGAAATCCGCCGCGCGATCCAGGTGTTGCAGCGGCGCACCAAGAACAACCCGGTCCTGATCGGCGAGCCGGGCGTGGGCAAAACGGCGATCGTGGAAGGCCTGGCGCAACGCATCGTCGCGGGCGAGGTGCCCGATACGCTGAAGAACAAACGCGTCCTGGTGCTCGACATGGCCCTGCTGCTGGCCGGCGCAAAGTTTCGTGGCGAGTTCGAAGAGCGCTTGAAGTCGGTGTTGAAGGAAGTCGCGCAGGACGAGGGCCGCACCATCGTCTTCATCGACGAAATCCACACCATGGTCGGCGCGGGCAAGGCCGAAGGCGCGATCGACGCGGGCAACATGCTCAAGCCGGCGCTGGCGCGCGGTGAGTTGCACTGCATCGGCGCGACCACGCTCAACGAGTATCGCAAGTACGTCGAGAAGGACGCTGCGCTCGAGCGCCGTTTCCAGAAGATCCTCGTCGGTGAGCCCAGCGTCGAGGCGACGATCGCGATCCTGCGCGGCTTGCAGGAGAAGTACGAAGTCCACCATGGCGTGGAAATCACCGACCCGGCCATCGTGGCTGCGGCCGAGCTCAGCCACCGCTACATCACGGATCGCTTTCTGCCCGACAAGGCGATCGACCTGATCGACGAAGCGGCGGCCAAGGTGAAGATCGAGATCGACTCCAAACCCGAGGCGATGGACAAGCTCGATCGCCGCCTGATTCAGCTGCAGATCGAGCGCGAGGCGGTGCGCCGCGAGAAAGACGAGGCCTCGCGCAAGCGCCTCGGCCTGCTCGAGGTGGAAATCGACAGGCTCAAGCGCGAAGCCGCCGACCTCGACGAGATCTGGAAAGCCGAAAAAGCGGCCGCGCAGGGCTCGGCCCTGGTCAAGGAAGAGATCGACCGGATTCGCTTCCAGATCGAGGAATGGAAACGCAAGGGCGACTTCAACCGCGTCGCCGAGCTTCAATACGGCAAGCTCCCCGAATTGGAGAAAAGGCTCAAGGACGCGCAGGCCGGAGAAACCAGGCGCAGCGCCGACAAGAGCAGGCCGCAGTTGCTGCGCACCATGGTCGGGGCCGAAGAAATCGCCGAAGTGGTGGCGCGTGCCACGGGCATCCCGGTGTCCAAGCTGATGCAGGGCGAACGCGACAAACTCCTGCAGATGGAGGGCAAGTTGCATGAGCGTGTCGTCGGCCAGGACGAGGCGATCAGTGCTGTGGCCAACGCCATCCGGCGCTCACGCTCGGGTCTTTCCGATCCGAACCGTCCGACGGGCTCCTTCCTTTTCCTCGGGCCCACGGGCGTGGGCAAGACCGAGCTGTGCAAGGCCTTGGCGGGCTTCATGTTCGACAGCGAAGAACACATGGTTCGGCTCGATATGAGCGAGTTCATGGAAAAGCATTCCGTCGCACGCCTGATCGGCGCGCCACCCGGTTATGTGGGTTATGACGAAGGCGGCTACCTCACCGAAGCGGTGCGGCGCAAGCCCTATAGCGTGCTCCTGCTCGATGAAGTGGAAAAGGCGCACCCGGACGTCTTCAACGTGCTGCTCCAAGTGCTCGACGACGGGCGGCTGACCGACGGCCAGGGCCGCACGGTGGACTTCAAGAACACCGTCATCGTGATGACGAGCAACCTCGGTTCGCACCAGATCATGCAGATGGCCGGGCAGAGCAGCGAGGCGATCCGCGACGCCGTGTGGGTCGAGGTCAAGCAACACTTTCGACCCGAATTCCTGAACCGCATCGACGAGGCTGTCGTGTTCCACGCGCTGGACATGAAGAACATCGAAGCGATCGCGAAGATCCAGCTCGGCGTGCTCGAAGCGCGGCTCGAAAAGCTGGAGATGCGCCTGGATGTTTCGCCCGCCGCGCTGGCCGCACTGGCCAAGGCCGGTTTCGACCCGGTGTTCGGCGCGCGGCCGCTGAAGCGAGCGATTCAGCAGCGCATCGAGAATCCGGTGTCCAAGCTGATCTTGGAGGGCCGCTTCGGGCCGAAGGATTTGATTCCTGTGGATGTGAACGGCGACGTGTTCAGTTTCGAACGCGTCGTGCATTGATCGCCGCAGGCGTGCATCCATGGGGGCGAGCAGTTGCCCTGAGTCGTCCGGCTCAGGCTTGCAGCCCGCGCTGGCCCTTGCAAGGGCCAGCCCTTTCGCAGGCGACCCAGGGCGAGCAGTCGCCCTGGATCGTCCGGCTCAAGCTCCGCGCGGTGGGTCCTCGAAAAGGGCATCGAGTCGCATCACCTGGAGCCGAGCCAAGGTCAGATTCGTCGAGGCTTTTTCGAACACGGCATGCAGGGCCACCTGCGGGTGATTCGGAACACCCCGCAGCAACAGGTGATGGGTCTCCAGGGTGATGGCCGCTTCCGGGAGGGCCTGGCCGCTGCCCAGAGCCTTGCCGGCAGCCAGCATTGCGGCCATCAGCAACTGCCCTTGTCGTCCCAGTTCGGTGGCACTGACCGAGCCGCTGCTGTGCACCAAACGGGCGCCTGTGACGAGATCGAAAATGCAGCAAGCACGCATGCCGTTCAAGGCGCTGAGCAAGCGCACATAACGCTGCAGCATGCCCTGTTCACCAGCCAGCGAATGCAGCGTCAGTTGCGGTACATGCTCCGGTCGCATCGATTCCGACAAGCCCATCTGGACGGTCGGTGCACCCGCCCTGATTTCGGCAGCACTGATCGAATCGGTCGCGGGCGCGCCTGTGAGCGCCCCGGATGTCGAAGGCGTGGCCGCACCGCCGGGGGCATCGGTCACGCTGGTCATGGCCGGCCGCAGCAGCGCCGCTGGCCGGGTAGGCACGTCTTGTTCGTGGCCGTTGGACCTCGGTGCCACCGAAGGGTAACCCGAGGCCGTCGCTGAAAACGCCGAACCCGACCATGGCAGTGCCGCCGAGGGTCGATCCACGGCCAGCTCGGGAATCAGGGAGGCACCATTGGGCGCAGCTGAGGCCGGCTCCTGGGCGTCAGGGCCATTGAGGCGCCTCCAGGTGTCGCTGATGTAGCTCCATGCTTCGGCGGGCCTCGAGACGACGGGCGTGGTTCGGATCCTGACGCCGGTGCGATCGGCCAGGTCGGTGGCCTGGGCGAACACATTCGAAGCCGATGCCAAGGGCAGCATCAGCAGATGCCGATTGTGCCAGGGCCCTGTCGCGATGTCGTCGCGCAGCGTGTTCAGAACGGGCTGCAGCGCCTGCGCCGACACGTCGCCCACCATCACCACGCCGAGCCGGCTGAAAGCGAGCAGCATGCGTGCCAGGCTCTTGCGCGTGGGCGGGTCGGTCTCTGCCTGCGTCGTGTACATGCGCAGGGTCTGGCCGTTCGAAGCGGGCAGTTCGATAAAAGAGAGAGTCGCCAGTGCCTGACCATAGCCTTGCCGGCGGATCACGAGTTTTTGCAGCACCCGGCCACTCGCGGCGGCCAGCCCTCGAAGGAGCTTGCGCGACGAGGTGGTGCCAATGTCGTGCACCACGATGAACTCAGGACAGGCGAGTTCGAACTGCTGCTGCAGCGCCGGCCCGGCGTCGCACGAGACGAACAATTCGCGTTCATTCGGCGCCGTGATCCTGCCGATCTCGACCTTCTCGCCCGACAGGTACTCGTCCTTGTCGCGCTGAATTTGCGTGGTCAGCGAAGTTTGCGCGTTCGTGGCGTGCCAAGCTTCGGGCGCTGCCAGCGCAGCGGCACCCGTTTTGGAGCTGCTCCAAAGGGGTGAACCGCCGGCCGTCGTCGTCATGGGCGCCAGTGTAGTCCTGGCGAGATCGGCCGACGCCAGGGGATTACGAGACCCACTCGCTGTGCGCTCAACTGCGCGAACTGGCGTGCACGCCCATCACGCCGATCACGACCAAGCCGATGCTGGCGAGCTTGACGGCGGTGGCTGGTTCCTTGAAGTACAGAATGCCGATGGCCGCGGTGACGGCCGTGCCCACCCCGGACCACACCGCATACACGACGCTCAGCCCCAGCACCTTGATGATCAAAGTGTTCAAGACGAAGGAGATGGCGTAGAACAAGAAAATCAGCACTGACGGAGTGGTGCGCGTGAACCCCTCGGACAGACGCATGCACACCGTGCCGCAAATCTCGAAAAAGATCGCGATCGACAGCAGCCACCAGGCCTGCGTGAACGTCGGCGTGAAAGACGGAACAAATGAATTCATGAAGGCTTGGCAGGGCTCGAGCGGCGAGGAATCTCAGCGCAGGGGCTGGGGTTGTACTGGGCGGGACTCTATCAACGAGCCGCGTCAGCGCCGCCAACGCGCGGGCAAACCCCAATGTGCATCACGCTCGAATGGGCAGAATTGGCTGGCTGATCGTAAGGCGTGAAGACCAGCGTCGGGTCGTTCGCATCGAGGTCGTGAATGTTGCTCCTGGTTTCGTCGATCAAGTTGCTCGCGGAAATCGCTCTGTTTGCGTTTGCTGGGCAGTGGTTGCTCGGTCTGCTCGCCGGGGCGAAGCGCGAATCGAACTTCTTCTATCGATTGTTCATGGTCGTGACACAGCCGGTCGTACGCGGCATGCGTCTGATATCGCCGCGCCAGGTGATCGACCGGCACCTGCCCGTGGCCGCCTTCGTGTTGCTGGTGACGGTGTGGTTTGTCGCGACGATCGTGCGGATCGACATTTGCCTGAAGGTGGGAATAGACGCATGTCGATGAATCGCGACCGGCTCGAGTATTGGCGCCTCAAGTTGCTGGCTCTGGTCATGTTGGTGTTCGCCCGGCGCGCCGCAGCGCTCGAGGCGTTCACCGCCATGCTCATGCTGCGGCCCGGCGACGCCTACGCTTTGGCCAGCCGGGCGCACTTGCATGCCCTCATGGGGCACGCGCAAGAGGCGCTGGCCGACGCCGCGGCCTTGACACAGGAGCACCCGCAGCGCAGCGCCGCCGACTGGTTCAATTACGCGTATCTGCTCGAGCAGGCGGGGCGCATCGATGCCGCGGAAGAGGCGTTTCGCCGTGCCCTGAGCCTGGATTCCAAGCTCGACCGTGCCTGGTACGGGCTGGGTCTTGTGCTGATCCGTCAGCAGCGCTTGGCCGAAGCGGTCGCGGCCCTCAAGCGCAATACGGAGTTGCAGCCCATGAGTCCCTACGGCTGGTACCAACTTGCACGGGTGCACATGGACCTTCACGATCCCGATGCGGCGCGCAAGATCCTCGTCCATTTGAAAGGCTTCGAGCCCAAGATCGCCGCCCAGTTGGCGCGCGAGACCGGGCTGTCATAGTTAGGGTTAATGAGGTCGCGCGACACAGCCGGCGGCAAGACACTCCTGTGTGGCCCTGGCTTGCAGCGCAGCGATGTCTGATTTGGCAAGGGACCGAGGCCAGCGCCTCGGGGTTCGATAACAACGGAGGCAACTGCGATGGAAATTTCCGAAAGACACCGCTCATACTGGAATAAGAACCTGCGGATCACGGCGATCCTGCTGGTTATCTGGTTCGTGGTCACGTTCGTGGTGGGATACAGCGCGCGTGACCTCAACTTCACGTTCTTCGGCTGGCCGTTCAGCTTCTGGATGGGCGGGCAGGGCGCCTTGGTCGTCTACTGCGTCATCATCTGGTACTACGCCAGGTACATGAACAAGCTCGACATCGAGCACAACGTCCACGAGGAGGACTGACATGGCCGGCATGTTCGAACACGGCGCGAAAACCGATTCGGCCTCCACCGCGACCTTCAAGTCGCAGCTCAACAAGGTGTACGGCTGGTACGCCGGCGGCTTTGTCGCGTTCGTCCTGGTGCTCGCGGTTCTCGAGCAGATGGGCTTGCCGCGCAACTGGATCGGCTTCATCTTCCTTCTTGCCACCGTCGGCTTGTACGCCGGCATCGGCGTCATGAGCCGCACCAGCGATGCCGCGGAATACTACGTGGCGGGGCGGCGTGTTCCGGCCGTCTACAACGGTATGGCCACGGGCGCGGACTGGATGAGCGCCGCATCGTTCATCGGCATGGCCGGTACCTTGTACCTGACGGGCTATGGCGGCCTGGCATTCATCATGGGCTGGACAGGAGGCTACTGCCTGGTGGCACTGCTGCTTGCGCCCTATATGCGCAAGTTCGGCCAGTTCACGATCCCCGATTTCCTGGGCGCGCGCTATGAAGGCAACTTGCCGCGCTTCATCGGCATCATCGGCGCGATTCTTTGCTCCTTCACCTACGTCGTCGCGCAGATTTACGGCGTGGGCCTGATCACGACGCGGCTCAGCGGCCTGGCCTTCGAGATCGGCATCTTCGTCGGCCTGGGCGGCATCCTGGTGTGTTCATTCCTCGGCGGTATGCGTGCCGTGACCTGGACCCAGGTGGCGCAGTACATCATCCTGATCGTCGCCTACCTGGTCCCCGTGGTCTGGCTGTCGGTCAAGCAGACCGGCGTGCCCATTCCGCAGGCGGTGTATGGCTACCAGCTGCAGAAGGTGACGGAGCGCGAGAAGGAACTGATGAAGGACCCGAAAGAGCTGGAAGTCATCCAGATCTTCAAGGACCGTGCTGCGGCGGCAGACGCCAAGCTCAAGGACGTTCCCGCTGCCTTGGCTGCGGACAAGGCGGCTGCCGAGAAGGCCGTGGCCGACCTGAAAGCTGCCAACGGGCCAGCGGCTGCGATCAGTGCCGCCGAGGCGACGCTTGCGGCGCTGCCCGGCGATGCCGACGCCGCGAGAAAGAAGTATTCCGCAGACAGAGCCGCCAACGCCGCACGTGGCGTTCCGCTGGCCGGCATGCCGCCGCACGCGCAGCAGTTCAGAGGCGATCCGGGCGGCGACGACAAGGCCAGGGCGGCCTTCGATACCGACCGGCGCAACTTCCTGGCCCTGATCTTCTGCCTCATGGTCGGTACGGCGGCATTGCCCCACATCCTGATGCGCTACTACACGACTCCTTCGGTGAAGGAGGCGCGCGACTCGGTGACGTGGAGCCTGTTCTTCATTTTCCTGCTGTACTTCACGGCGCCTGCGCTGGCGGTATTGGTCAAGTACGAGATGTTCAGCCTCGTGGTCGGGTTGCCGTTCGACAAACTTCCCGATTGGATTGCCGCCTGGACCCGCGTCGACCCAGGCTTGCTGTCGGTGACCGACATCAACAAGGACGGCATCCTGCAGTTGGGCGAGATCAGGATCAGCGGCGACATCATCGTGCTGGCCACCCCGGCGATCGGCGGTCTGCCCTACGTCGTATCGGGCATGGTCGCTGCAGGCGGTCTGGCGGCGGCGCTGTCCACGGCCGACGGTCTGCTGCTGACCATCGCCAACGCGCTCAGTCACGACCTGTACTACAAGATGATCGACCCGAACGCGTCGACCTCACGCCGCGTGTCGATCTCCAAGGCCTTGCTCGTGATCGTGGCATTGGCGGCGGCAACGGTGGCGTCGCAGAAACCGGCCGACATCCTGTTTCTCGTGTCGGCGGCGTTCTCGTTCGCAGCGGCGACGTTCTTCCCGGCGCTCGTGCTCGGCATCTTCTGGAAGCGCGCGAACCGCTGGGGCGCGTCGCTGGGCATGGTCGCCGGTCTGGGAACGACGTTTTACTACATGGCCACCACGCAGGCCTGGCTGCGCGGGGTGTTCGGCGTCACGTCGCCGATCGCCGACCACATCTGGTGGGGCATCAATCCGATTTCCGCCGGTTTGTTCGGCGTGCCGATCGGCTTCCTGGTGATCATCGTCGTGAGCCTGATCACCCCTGCCCCGGGCAAGGAGACACAGGAGCTCGTCGAGCATGTGCGCTACCCCGACCTGAAGTTGGGCAGCACCTGAACTGATGCCCGGCGCCGCCATCGACGGCGCCGGGCCAGTGGTCACAATCGATAGTCCAGTTGCAGGCGTTGCTGGAGCTTGCGCGCCTGCTTGAACGCTTCTTTCAGGATCAGTCGATCCAACTCGTTGAGTTCGGCAGGGTTGACGCGGTTTGCCGCTTCCGGCGCCGCGCCGGCTCCCTGGCTGCGCAGGCGCAGTGACTGAATGAAGAAAAAAGCATCGACGAGGGCGCGCACATCGTCGCTGCCCAGCAGTTTCGATTGCGCCGCAAGCCGCAGGCGCTGCGCGGTATTCGTGTCGCGAATGCCGTGCGCAAGCGCCAGGACGCGTGCCGCGTCGACAAACAAGCGCGCGCCTTGGCCTTTGAGATCGAGGGTGTTCGGGTAGGCCTTGGGGCTGTGGAAGGAAAACGTACGGATGACGCCCAGCGGGGGCGCCAGCTTTAACGCGTTCTCGGTCAAGGTGCGCAGGAACAGTGGGCTGCCTGCGGTGGTTTGCAGCAGGGACTCCTGGAGCTGCGTGGCGAGCGAGTGCGTGCCATAGAGCGCTCGCAGGTCGAAGAAGATCGAGGCGTTGAGCAAGGACTGCGGCTCGGGCCTACCGATCCAGGCGCCGAAGTGGCGACGCCACTCGGGCAGCGACATGCACCACTGCGGGTTGCTCGCCATGATATTGCCCTTGCACAGCGGGAAGCCGCAGGCATGCAGGCGTTGATTGACGACGCGCGCGAACGGCAAGAAAGCGGCGCGCAATGCAGCGGCCTCGGACGGCGCGTCGGTCTCGAACACGATGCCGTTGTCCTGGTCGGTGGCCAGGAGTTGCTCCATGCGCCCCTCCGAGCCGAAAGCGAGCCAGCACCAGGGGACGTCGGGCAGCTCGATCTCGTCGATCGTCAACTCGATGACGCGCAGCGTGAGCAGATCGTTCAGGGTCGTCACGAATTGGCTCAGCACCTCGGCGCCAACTCCCTGGGCGAGCAGGTGCTGGGCGAGGCGCCGCGTGTCGTGCGCGCAATGCACGAGGGAAGCAAGGTCCGGGCAGTGCGCGATCTCGCGCTGCAGTTCCTGGACGCCTGGGCGTTTCAGGTCGAGCAACTGCGACTGCGAAATGAGCCCGGCGAGCCGTCCCTGCGCGTCGGTCACGACGATATGGCCGATGCCGTGGCGCAACATCGCTGTCGCGGCCTGGTGGGCCGTGGCGTCCGTCTTCAGCGTCACCAGCCCAGCCGTCATCACGCCCACGACCGGTTCCTCCAGATCGACTCCGGTGAGCGACACGCGCCGCAGCAGATCGTTCAGAGTGAAGATACCCAGCGGAATGTGTGTTTGCGGGTCGGCGACGATGATCGAACCGACGTTGTCGCGCGCCATCGATTGCAAGGCCGAGCGCAGCGTCGCGTGCAGCGGCGCGACGACGGGTTCGCGGCGCATGATGGCGGCCAGAGAGCTGTGCATCGTGGGCAGATCGAGAGGCGCCAGGTCGTGCCGCGCGGCGGTCAATGGAGCATTCAGCGGGGTATTCAATATTGCACCCGTGCAAAACGCGTCCTGGCAGCCGCTTCGCGCGCCTCGCGCAGCGTATGGATTCCCGCGTCGGCGAGCAGTCCGATCATGCGCAGGAAGACTTCGGCCGTGATCAGCGCGTCGCCCAGCGCGTGGTGGCGCGCCACGATGGCAACGCCCAGGCGCTGCGCGATCGCCTCCAGCCGGTGCGAATCCTGCGCCGGGTGGATAACTTCGGACAGCAGCAGGGTATCGAGCAGCGGCTGATCGAAGCACACACCGCTGCTCGATTCCTTCAGCTGCAGGAAGCGCATGTCGAACGCCGCGTTGTGTCCGACCAGGACGGTGTCTTCGCAGAAGGCATGGAACGCGGGAAGGACTTCGTCGATCGCCGGCTGTCCGCGCAGCATGTCCTCGGTGATGCGATGAACTTTCACCGAGGCCGCGCCGAGCCGGCGCCGCGGGTCGACGAGTTGGTCGAAGGTCTCGCTGCGCAGCAGCCGCAGATTGACGATGCGCACCGCGCCGAGCTGGATGATTTCGTCGCCGTCGTCGGGCGCCAGGCCGGTGGTCTCGGTGTCGAACACCGTGTAGCTCAAATCGGCGAGAGCGCGCTCGTCGAGTGAATGCGCCTGCCCGGTTCGCGCGAACAGGGCGAAGTCGTAATACTCGGGGCGCGCTGCCAGATCCGGTTGCTGCGGTGTTTCGGCCTGCGCCTGCGCGATCGGCAGGAGCAGGGCAAAGCTGCTCAGCCCACCAGCCTCGTCATGTGCGAACCAGGCTTCGCCGCCGTGCCGCTGCGCCACATCGTTCAAAGTGAGAGCGCTTGATTCCGCGCCGGATTTCATCGGCTGGTGCTGCCAGGCTTGCAAGACCTCCAGTGGCGTGGCTGTGCCGGGCCAGACCATATCGAGTTCGGCAAGTTGCTGCGTCTGGGTCAGCCCGAGCCTGAGCGTGCCCACGCCGGACTCGTGGTGCAGCCGCTCGGCCAGAGAAGCCAGCGCCCGGATCAGGCTGAAGCTGTCGGCCCTGACCCACAGCGCGGGGGCGACGCTGTCAATGCCCACGGCGACACCGAGCCGCGCCCGGATCGCTCGGTGCGCCGCTGCGAGCAGATCGGCACCGCGCATTTCTTCGAGCGCCCAGCGTGCCTTCAACGCGTCCGCGTGCTGCGCGGCGTTTTTTTCGAGCCGTTCGCTCAGGGCGCGAATCTCTTCACCGAGCACGGCCATGAAGCGTTCTCGCTGAGCGGCCTGCATGTCCGGATAGCTGCTCATGGTTTCGATCGCGGCGCGAATGTTGGCCAGCGCTGCGCGGCTGCCTTCGGTCAGCGTGTGCAGCGCTTGGTCGCGGCGCGATTCGGCCTCGAAATTGACCGTGATGTTTTCCAGCAGCAGGACGTAGCCCGACAGCGCAGGAGCGCTGCTCGCAGGCGCGCCTGAAGCCGGTTCTGCTGCCTGTCGAGGCGCTTGCATGTTTGCAAGACCGGGTGCAAATACGGGCGCCATCTGCACGCGAATCAACTGGCCGGCACGAGTAGCGGTGACGAAGTTTGCCAGCGCGCGCTGGCTGCCGCTGGCCAGGCGCAGCGTGATGTTGTCCAGTGCATGGTCGATGAGCGCTCGATCGATCAGGCTGAAGATCGAGCGCCCCAGGCCGATCAATCCGCTGATGCGTACGCCGCTCTGAGCCAGCGCGGTGAACTGCAAGCGGGCGCGGTTGTTGTAGAGCAGGATGCGCCCATCGAGATTGCAGGCGACGATGCCCTGGGCGAGCTCCGACACGAGCGCGGCGAGTCGGTTTTTTTCCTCCTCGAGAGTCGCCTGAGACTCGCGAATCTGGCGCTCGACATCCGATTGCAGCGCGTCGCGCTGGTCGGCCAGTTCATTGATCGTCTCTGCCAGGGTTTCGAGTTCTGCAGTGCCGGCACCGCGCAGCCGATACCTGCGGTTCGCGCCGAGCATGATTCGCGCCTGTTCGGCGAGCTTGGCGGGTCCACCCAGATAGATCCTCCCGAGCGGCGCGGCAATGAAGCCGAGCGTGCCTGCGGCGACCGCCAATCCCAGAACGACGATCACCGCGTGCGCCTCCAACAGCGCGCCGAGCATGATGCGCTCCGGCCCATTGAGGTCAGCCCATATCGCCGCTGCGACGCCGGCGATTCCCGCGAACAGGGTCATGCACAGAACGCCGGCTGCCAGGGCCGCCTTGATGCGCAGCTTCACGGGTACACCAACGGCGCTGCGCGCCGTGCCTCTGAGCGTGAGGATGAGCGCTGGGCTCCGAGGGGACCCCTTCGTGGCCCATGGCGGCCGTGCGTGCTCACGTGGACCCGAGCATCCGCTTCACCATCGCGACCAGGTCCATCGTCGAAAACGGCTTGGTCACGTAGGCGTCAGCGCCAAGCGCCATGCCCTTGGCCATCTCGGTCTCGCGACCTTTGGCCGTCAACATGATCACCTTGGTGGCTTGCCACTCGGGGTGGGAGCGAATCGCCTGGCAGACCTCGAAGCCCGATTTCCTGGGCATCATCGCGTCCAGAAGCACCAGGTCCGGCGGCAACTCCGCGAACTTGCGCAGTGCTTCTTCGCCGTCATTGGCCACGATCACATCGAAGCCTGCACGCTTCATCAGGTAATCGAGCGAAATGACGATGTTCTGCTCGTCGTCGGCGATCAGGATTGTCTTGGCCATGTGTCTCTCCGGGATGTCGCGCGTCACTGGGCGACTTGCGCCAGCGCAACGTGTTCGGCCTGTTCCGGCGCGACAGGAAGCGTGAACGAAAAGGTGGCACCCTCACCGAGCTCGCTCTGCACCCACAGCTTGCCGCCGAAATGCTCGACGATCTGCCGGCTGATCGGCAGGCCCAGGCCGGTGCCCTGCGGCCTGTCGGTCAGCGTGTCACCGGCCTGGCCGAACTTCTCGAAGACGATCGAATGGTCCTTGCGCGCGATGCCCCTGCCGTTGTCGCGCACGTCGACGCGCAAGTGGTCACCCTCCTGTGCGAGCCGCACCTCGACCTTGCCTTGTACGGAATCGCAGGCCTTTACAGCATTGGACAGCAGGTTGATCAGGACCTGGATGATGCGGTCCGAGTCGGTGCTCACGCGCGGCACGGCCTGCGGCAGCCGCGTCTCCAGGCGCACCGCCTTCTCGTGGAACAACTGGCTGGTCGCGTTCACACTGTCCGTGATCGCCTCGCGCAGATCGACGCGCGAGACGTTCCATTCGAGTTTGCCCGATTCGATCTTGGCCAGGTCGAGCACCTGGTTGATGAGGCGCGTCAGGCGCTCGCTTTCCTTGGCGATGATGGCCAGAAAGCGTTTGCGCTCGGGCAGGGCGAGCTTGGGGTCGGCACACAGGATCTCCGAAAACGCACGGATCGAGGTGAGCGGCGTGCGCAGCTCGTGCGATACGGTGGAGACGAAGTCGTCCTTCATACGGTCGAGTTCCTTGAGCTGCTCATTGGCGGTCTGAAGCTCGGCGGTGGCCGCCTCCAGCTCCTTCGATTTTTGCTCGAGCTGCTGGCTGTAGATGACGACCTGCTGGGCTTCGGTCAGCACTTCGCGCACGTCTTCCAGGGTCAGCGCATCCTCCTTGACGGTTGAAGCCATCATGATGCGCGCGGAAGCCGCGCCGATGGCCCCGGCCAGCTGGGTCTCGACGTAGTGCACCAGTTCGCCCTCGGCGGCCAGCTCGTCCTGCGGCCAGCGCAGGCCTTTGCTTCGGGCAAATTCAGCGAACGCTTCATTGGCGCCGGTCTCACCGAGGAAGCGCGACAGCAAGCCGTGCAGCGCGGGAGCCGAGGCGGTGCCGCGCCAGAACCTGGCGCGGTCGGCGTCGCGGCGGAACACGTCGACGAACAGATTGGCCTGGCGGTGCTCCTCGGCGCTTTGTGTCCCGGCGAGCGACACCCCCACATACGCGCCGATGTTGGCGATCATGCTCCAGATCATCGAATGCGTGATTTGGTCCAGCCCCTTCAGGCCGAAAAGCTGCAGCGGTTTAAGGAGCTCCAAGCCGAACAGGCCATGGTCCATCACGTCCGTGGCCAGCCAGCCCGAGCGCGCCAGCGCCGGCACGAGCAGGGTGTAGAACCACACCGCGAAGCCGATCAGCAAGCCCGCCAGCGCGCCGTTGCGCGTGCCGCCCTTCCAGAACAGACCGCCCAGCGCCACCGGGGCGAACTGCGCCACCGCGGCGAACGAGATCAAGCCGATCGAGACCAGGGCGTAGGCCTCGCCGGCGATCCTGAAATAGAGGTAGCCCAGCAGCAACACCACCACGATCGCACCGCGGCGAATGCCCAGCAGCAGCCAGGTCAGGTCGGCACGCTCGGCAAGGCGCAGCTTGCGCAGGCGCAGCAGCATGGGCATGACGAGGTCGTTGCACACCATGGTCGAGAGTGCGATCGTCTCGACGATCACCATGCCCGTGGCTGCCGACAAGCCGCCGATGAACGCCAGCAGGGCGAGCCCCTCCTGTTGTTCGGCCATCGGCACGGTCAGCACGTAAGTGTCGGAATCCACCCCACCGAGCGGGAAATGCAGGCTGCCACCGAAGGCGATCGGCAGCACGAAGACATTGATCGCGAGCATGTACAGCGGAAACAGCCAGATCGCCTTGTTGAGGTGCTTTTCGTTGGTGTTCTCGATCACCGTGACCTGGAACTGGCGCGGCAGGAACATGATCGCAAACATCGACAGGATCGTCAGCCAGACCCAGCTCGCGTAGCCGCCGGCCACGCCCTCCAGGGGTGTCGTCAGCGCGTTCAATCGCGGGTCTTGCGCGGCACGAGCGAACAAGTCGCCGAAGCCCTTGTACACGCCGAAGGTGACGAAGACGCCGACGGCGGCGAAGGCGAGCAGCTTGACCAGGGACTCGAATGCGATCGCCGCGACCATGCCCTGGTGATGCTCGGCAGAGTCGAGATGGCGCGTGCCGAACGCGATCGTGAACGCCGCCAGGATCAGCGCCACCCACAGACCAGTGTCCTGCAGCAGGGGCAGGGTGCCGAGCCGGCTGGGCATGACGATCTGCGGATACTGCGTGAGGATGACGTAGCTGTTCGAGATGCTTTTGAGTTGCAGCGAGATGTAGGGGATGATGCCGATCACGGCGATCAGGGTGACCACGCCGCCGAGCAAGGCGCTCTTGCCGTAGCGCGAGGCGATGAAGTCGGCGAGCGAGGTGATGCGGTTCTGTTTGGAGATGCGCAGGATCTTGCGCATCACGATCCACCACAGCGCAATCATCAGCGTCGGGCCGAGATAGATCGGCAGGAAGCCCACGCCGTCGGTCGCGGCGCGCCCGACGCTGCCGTAGAACGTCCAGGCGGTGGCGTAGACGGCCAGCGACAAACTGTAGATGATGGGGTTGGCGACAATCGAGCGCCCGGCGTCGGCGCGCTTGTCGGCGTAGTAGGCGATCGCGAACAGCAGCCCCAGGTAGGAGAACGCAGCGCTGACGATCACCCATTCCTGAAGCATGGCGTGGGGCGTTCCTACTCGCTCTTGCGTTCCACCACGTAGGCCATCAGGGCGATCAAGGCCGCCCAGACGGCGAACAAATAGACGTAGAAGATCGGGATGCCCAGGAACAGTCCGGCGCGATTGAAGAGCGCGAGAAACGGATAATTGAACAGCAGGGCTCCGAGCAGGCACACCGCGACGAAACGCTGCGCCTTGTCCATGTCGTCCATCGGCCCTCCTGTGTCGCTGGGCCACCGCTCCAGGCAGGTCGCCGCGGCGATCCTAGCAGGCCGGTGACGCCTCGTGTCTATAATCGCCGGCTTGCCTTGCCACACCCAGTCCGACGCTCGGGGTGGCTTCCAGCACCGGAAACCATGAGGAGCTTGAATGCGTCACTACGAAATCGTGCTCTTGATCCACCCGGATCAGAGCGAACAGGTTCCGGCCATGCTGGAGCGCTATAAGGGTACCGTGACCGCCGGTGGCGGCAAGGTGCACCGTGTCGAGGACTGGGGTCGTCGCCAGATGGCCTACATGATCCAGAAGCTCGCCAAGGCGCACTACCTGTGCATCAATATCGAGTGCAACAAGGAAGTCCTCGCAGAGCTGGAGACGGGATTCCGCTTCAACGACGCCGTGTTGCGCCATTTGACCGTGCTCAAGGAACAGGCCGATACCGCGCCGTCGGTGATGATGAAGAACGTCGAACGCGAAGAGTCGCGCCGCGCGCCGCAGGAGGCTTGAGGCCGCACGTGATGACAAGGGCGTCGCCGGTGTGCCGATTCGATGCGCGATGAACCGACTGGTTTTGAGCGCTCAACTGGTGCAACGAGGCGCGCTGCGCTACACCCCGGCCGGCTTGGCCGCCCTGGACATGAGCTTGAAGCACGAATCGCAAGTCACCCAAGACGGTCAACCGCGCAAGGTCTCGGTGGAGATCAGGGCACGCGCCGTCGGTGAAATCGTGCAGCGGCTCGCGCCTCTCGAAATGGGGAGCGAGCATGGTTTCGCAGGCTTCCTGGGCGCGCAGCGCAATGGCCGCGGTGTCGTCTTCCATGTGACCGAGCTCGACTGAACGCGGCGCGCCCGAACTGACGGATGAAGATTCGATTCGACCACTTTTGAAAGAGGTGAAATATGCCCCCGCCCCGTGGTAAAGGCCGGTTCAACAAGGACCGCAAACCGAAACGCAACACCCAATCGCTGCTGTTCCGCCGCAAGCGCTTCTGCCGCTTCACGGTGACCGGCGTCAAGATCATCGACTACAAGGATATCGACACGCTGCGCGACTTCATCGGCGAGAACGGCAAGATCACGCCGGCGCGCCTGACAGGCACGCGAGCCTTCTTCCAGCGTCAGTTGACGACTTGCATCAAGCGTGCACGTTTTCTGGCGATGCTGCCGTACAGCGATCAGCACCGCGTCTGAGGAAGCCCCACCATGCAAGTGATCCTGCTCGACAAAGTGGCCAATCTCGGCAACCTGGGCGATATCGTCAAGGTCAAGGATGGCTTTGCACGAAACTACCTGATCCCTTCGCGCATCGCGCGGCGCGCCACGGAGGCCGTGATCCAGGAATTCGCCGCCAAGCGTGCCGAACTCGAAAAGACTGCCGCGGAAAAGCTCGGCTCCGCCCAGGCCTTGGGCGAGAAGATGAACGGCCGCTCGGTACACATCATCCAAAAGGCGGGCGTGGACGGGCGCCTGTTCGGTTCGGTGACGAACCACGACATCGCCGAAGCGCTGAACCGCATCGACTTCAAGGTGCTGAAGGCGCAGATTCGCATGCCCGCCGGGCCACTGAAGACGGTGGGTGAGCACATCGTCAAAGTGACGCCGCATACCGACGTGACGGTTGACGTCAAGGTGGTCGTGGTCGCCGAGACCGAGTGACCCGCGCCGCCTGAGCCTGCCCAGGCGGCTAGGCGCCGTGCATTGCCGGGCTGGAGGCGCGAGCCCTTCTCGCTTCCTGTTCCGACCCCTCCTGTTTTTCGCGCGCCGCACAGCCTGCGACCAGCTTGTCCACAGCCTTGCGCTCTGGACCGGGAGGCGACGCGCCCGTATCATCGCGCGATGATTGCTACGCTGAACGACGCCGCGACATCGAGCCCGACGACCCCTGCCAGGGGCCCCGATGAAGAGGTATCGCGGCTGCGCATCCCACCGCATTCCGTCGAGGCGGAACAAAGCGTGCTGGGCGGATTGCTGCTCGATAACAGTGCCTGGGACCGTGCCGCCGATCTGCTGACCGACAGCGATTTCTACCGCTTCGAGCATCGGCACATCTATGCGGCCATCGGTGCCCTGGTCAGCGCCACCAAGCCCGCCGATGTGATCACGGTGTTCGAGCAACTGCAGAACCTGGGCAGGGGCGAAGAATGCGGCGGGCTGGCCTATCTGAACTCGCTCGCCCAAAGCGTGATCAGCGCCACCAATATCCGGCGTTATGCCGAGATCGTTCGCGAACGCGCCGTGCTGCGCAAGCTCGTCGCGACGAGCGACGAGATCGCGACGACGGCCTTCAATCCGCAAGGTCAGCAGGTGTCGCAGATCCTCGACGAAGCCGAGGCCAAGATCTTTCGCATCGGCGAAGAGGGTTCGCGTTCGCGCCAGGGCTTCCAGACCATGGACGCACTCGTCGTTCAACTCATCGACCGCGTCAACGAGTTGCATCAAAACGGCGCTGAAGAAGTGACGGGCGTGCGCACCGGCTTCTACGACATGGACCGCATGACGGCGGGGCTGCAGCCGGGCGACTTGATCGTGCTGGCGGCGCGACCGTCGATGGGGAAAACGGCGCTGGCCCTGAACATCGCAGAACATGTGGCGGTGAGCGAAGGTTTGCCGGTGGCGGTGTTTTCGATGGAAATGGGCGCGGCACAGCTGGCGCTGCGCATGGTCGGGTCGCTCGGCCGAATCGACCAGAGCAATCTGCGCACCGGCAAGCTGCGCGACGACGAATGGGGGCGCTTGTCCGAAGCCGTTGAAAAGCTCGGCAAGACCAGTATGTTCATCGACGAAAGCGGCTCCCTGATGCCCAGCGAACTGCGCGCCCGGGCGCGGCGCCTGGCGCGCCAATGCGGTCAGCTCGGTTTGATCGTCGTCGACTACTTGCAGTTGATGACGGGCAGCAGCAACAGCAGCGACGAGAACCGCGCTACCGTGATCGGCGAGATCTCACGCGGCCTCAAATCGCTGGCCAAGGAGCTCAAGTGTCCGGTGCTGGCGCTGTCCCAGCTCAATCGCAGTGTCGAGTCGCGCACCGACAAACGCCCGATGATGAGCGACCTGCGCGAATCGGGAGCGATCGAGCAAGACGCCGACGTCATCATGTTCATCTACCGCGACGAGTACTACACCAAGGACGCGTGCAAAGAGCCGGGCGTGGCCGAAATCATCATCGGCAAGCAGCGCAACGGTCCCACAGGTGTCGTGAAGCTGACCTTCCTGAAGGAGATCACGAAATTCGAGAATATGGCCCGCGGCTACGGCCCCAGCCATTGATCGCGCTGATCTATAGCGTGCGCTGCCGTGCCAGCGGCGGATTCTTCGCGAAGTAGCGTTTGATGCCATTGGCCAGGGCCGCGACGAGCAGGCGCTGGTATTTCGGGTCACGCAGTTTTGCTTCTTCCGCGGGGTTGGAGATGAATGCCGTCTCCACCAGGATGGACGGAATGTCAGGGGCCTTCAACACCGCAAAACCGGCCTGCTCGACATATTCCTTGTGCAAGGGACCGAGCTTGCCGATGTGACCCAGCACCTCGTGGCCGATTTTCAGGCTGTCCTTGATTTGCGCTGCCGTGCTCATCTCGACCAGGGTGCGAACCAGGACCGGATCCTTGTTCTGCGTATTCACGCCACCCACCAGATCGGCGCCGTTCTCGCGCTCTGCCATCCAGCGTGCCGCCGAACTGGTCGCCCCGCGCGCGCTGAGCGCAAACACCGAGGCGCCGCGCGCCTTGGGCGTGGCGACCGCGTCGGCGTGCAGGGACACGAACAGGTCGGCCTGCACCCGGCGCGCCTTGCGCACGCGATCGTGCAGGGGCACGTAGTAGTCGCCGTCGCGCGTCAGCATCGCGCGCATGCCCTCCACGGCATTGATGCGCTCACGCAGTTGCAGTGCGATCGCGAGCACCACGTCCTTTTCGCGCAAGCCGCGCCGGCCGATCGCACCGGGGTCTTCGCCGCCGTGTCCGGGGTCGATGGCGACGACGACGAGCCGGTCGATGCGGGCCCTGAGCTGCCGCTGCAGCGGCGCGCCCGCCACCGCGGGTGCGTGC
>JBAQUQ010000317.1:0-9676 GCA_049297615.1 Burkholderiaceae bacterium | reverse complement strand
GCCCAGGCTGCGACAAAACTGCGGTACAGCGGCGAGAACACGATCCCCGACTGGCCGCCCGAATGTATGACCCGAGACTTCGACGGATCACCCAGGTCGTACAGCGCGCGCAGCGACGGGCCATGCTCGTCGAGATAGAGCTCGCCGGTCCTGGCCAGGGGCCGCAGGCCGACACGCGACACATTCACCGTATAGGTATCTCCGCCGACCGGGGTGCGCAATTCGAACCAGGGCGCCAGCAGGGCCACATTGCTCAGCGGCCGGTGTTCGCTGCGCGCCACGTGGGCGGCACCCCATTGCCACTTCGCGACATCGGCGCCGTACTGCTGCGCCAACTCGTCGAGCGCGCGCGTGAACGACGCGTCGATTTGCTGCGCACAGGTTTCCACAGTCGCAGTGTCCTGCCGGTCGCACCAGTGCTCGTCGTTGCGCTCCAGCACACCTTCGAGGGCGTCGCGAAAGCTGCGGTTCGCCAGGGTGCGCTCGAACAGGACGGGGCCGACGTCGTCACCGAACACGGCAAGCGTCAACTGCCGCGCCCAGGCCCAGAAAATGAGCGGTGCTGGCGCTTCCGCGTGCATCGTTCCGTCGAAAGCGGCGAGCTGCTGCTGCGCGGCCTGCGCCAGTGCATGCGGCGACTGGGCGCGGCGCAGATACGGCAACAGGCGTAGCGTCGCCAGCGAAACCACGTCGGCCTGGATCTCGCGCAGGCTCGCCAGGCTGTGGCGCGGCTTGGCGGCGAGAAGTTGCTCGATGCGTTGCTGCCGGTAGGGAACGAACCACTCATTGGTGATGTAGTGCGGATACTCAGGCGCGTGAATGCGCTGGTTGGCGGTAGCGATCCAGCCGCGCGCCGGGTCGAACTCGCGCGGCGTCAGCCCAGGGTCGAGAAAACCGTCCCAGTCGTAACGTGCGTCCCAGCCGGGCGCGGGCACCTGACCTTTCAGGTCGTTGGCCGGCTTGCGCAGCGGCACGCGCCCAGCCGACAGCACACCGATGCGGCCGTCACGGTCGGCGATGACGATGTTTTGCATCGGCGCGACATACGGGCCCAGAGCCTGGACGGACTGCTCGACCGTGGTGGCACGGTTCAGTGCCATCGACGCCTCCATCGTCCCCGGGTCGGCGTCGAGTGCCGTCCAGCGCAGCGCCAGCGCGTAGCCCGGTTTGTCTTTCGCGCCCGTCAGCCCTTCGGCGATGCCGGCGTCGGAAATCACCGGCCCATGGCGCGTGGCGCGAACCGTCAACGTCATGTCGGCTTGTCCCTTGACCTTGAGCGTCTCGGCAAAGGTCTCGAAGCGCGCCCAGCCCTGCGGTGTTTGATACAGCGCCGGGTCATCGGGCTTGATGCGTTCGAGGTACAGGTCCTGCACATCCGGGCCCGTATTCGTGAAACCCCAGGCGAGGGACTCGTTCTGGCCGAGCACGACGACCGGCAGCCCCGGCATCGTGGCGCCGGCGACGCGCAGATGCGGCGCCTCGAGTCGCGCAAAGTACCAAAGCGCAGGTGCGCTGAGTTTCAAATGCGGATCGTTCGCCAGCAGTGGCTTGCCCGACTCGGTGTGGCCTCCGCTCACGACCCAGTTGTTCGAACCCACGCCTTCGACGCCCGATGGCGGCGCGAACTGCAGCGCATGCTCGCCGAGCTTGCCGTCCAGGCGCAGGCTGCGAAACAGGGCCGAATAGTCGGCGGTCGCGAGCGCCTTCTCTCCGGGATACGGCGGGATCAACTCGTCGATACGCTGCACCGGCATCTTCAGCGCCAGGCGCAGGCGGAGCAGCTCGGTGCGCCAGTTACCCCCGAGATCCCAGGCCATCATGATGGCCCAGGCGAAGCTGTCTTGCGCCGTCCAAGGTTCGAAGTCCAGACCGAGCAGCACGAACTCGGGCGGCCGAGCCCTCATGGCCTGCGCCGCGTAAGCATTGACGCCCGCGGCGTAGGCGTTCATCGCCTCGCGCAGTTGCGGGCTCGCCTTGGCCCACTGGGCCTGTGCGGCACGTTTCACGCCCAGCGCGCGCAGGAACTTGTCCGACTCCACAGCCGGCGCGCCGAAGGCCTCGGCAAGCCGTCCCGAACCGATGCGCCGGTGCGTCTCGAGTTGCCAAAGCCGATCTTGCGCGTGCGCGAAACCCAGGCCGAACATCGCATCCTCGGCAGACTGCGCCCGAATCGTCGGGATGCCATGTGCGTCGCGATCGATTCGCACCTCAGCACGCAGGCCGGAGACTTCGATCGCGCCGTCGACCTTGGGCGCGACCAGGATCACATAGCCCAAAGCAGCGAACCCACCGGCCAGGGCCAGCAAGCCCACTGCTGAGCCGACCCACTTCAATGCTCGCATCGCGCGAAAGCTCGGCGAAAGGCTGATGGGCCGGCGCGGCGCGGCGTCAACGCGAGATCACTGCATCGCGCCGAGGAAATCGGCCTTGCCCAGATCGACGCCGTTGTGGCGCAGCAGCGCGTAGGCCGTCGTGACGTGGAAAAAGACGTTCGGCAGCACATAGTGCTTCAGGTAGAACTCGCCCTTGAGCGTCATCGAGCCATCGCGGCGCGGCACGACGACGTCCTTGTCTTCGGTGCCGTCGATGCGCGCCGCCGGAACCGAGCGGATGTAGTCCAGCGTCTTGCTGATGCGCATGCGCAGATCGGCCAGACTGGCTTCGTTGTCGTCGAACTTGGGCGCCTCCACCCCCGACAATCGCGCCACGCCGTACTTGGCACTGTCGCAGGCGATTTGCACTTGTTTCGCGAAGGGCAGCATGTCGGGCGCCAGGCGCGCCGCGAGCAGTACCTGGGTGTCGTACTTCTTCACTTCGGCGTGGGCTTGGGCCTTGTCGAACCACGCTTGCAGGTTACCCAGGGCGCGAACCAGGATCGGCACGCTGGCCGAGTACATCGAGATGGACATGGAGACTCCAGAGTTTTCTGACAAAGGTGGCATGCTACACAATGGCGCTTGGCCTTATTGAGCGCCCTGGGACCGTCGCCTTGCGCCGGCAGCTCCAGGGCCACGCAGGGGCCCTTTGCGGCCCTGGGGTCAAGAAACCTCGGGGCTGAGCCCGGACGCGAACGGTCCTGAGGACTGTTCGTGCCTGGCGAAGGCCACTGGCCTCTGGCCGGTGGCGGCCCTTTGCCTCCTAGAGCGTGCCGACTCTGACGTGAACATCATCATCCTGGACGACTATCAAGACGCAGTGCGCAAGTTGAGCTGCGCGAGCCTGCTGGCGCAGCTCAACGCAAAGGTGTTCACCAATACGGTGAAGGGCACGGGCCAGCTCGCGGTGCGCCTGCGCGACGCCGACATCCTGGTGCTGATTCGCGAGCGCACCCATTTCCCGCGCGCCTTGCTCGAGAAACTGCCCAGGCTCAAACTGATCGCGCAGACCGGACGAGTCGGGCCGCATATCGACGTCCAGGCCTGCACGCGCCAAGGCATCGCCGTGGCTGAAGGTGCGGGGTCGCCGCACGCCGCGGCAGAGTTGACCTGGGCCCTGGTCATGTCGGCGATGCGCCGCTTGCCGCAGTACATCGGCAATCTCAAGCACGGCGTGTGGCAACAAGCCGGCTTGAAAGCCGCGTCGATGCCGCCGAATTTCGGCCTGGGGCAATCGCTTCGCGGGCGAACGCTCGGCGTGTGGGGCTACGGCAAGATCGGCGCCATCGTGGCGGGCTACGGCCGGGCCTTCGGCATGCCGGTGACGGTGTGGGGCAGCGAAGGGTCGCGCCAACGTGCCGGTGCCGACGGCTTCGACGCCGCGCCCGGTTGCGAGGCCTTCTTCGAGAGCTGCGACGTCTTGTCCTTGCACTTGCGCCTGAACGATGCCACGCGCGGCATCGTCAAGCTCGACGCTTTGTCACGCATGAAATCCACCGCCTTGATCGTCAACACCTCGCGCGCCGAACTCATCGAAGAGGGAGCCCTTGTCGCGGCGCTGAACCGCGGCCACCCGGGCATGGCGGCGGTCGACGTCTTCGAGAATGAACCCATTTTGCAAGGCCACCCGCTGCTGCGCATGGAAAATGCGATCTGCACGCCGCATATCGGCTACGTCGAACAAGACAGCTACGAGATGTATTTCCGCAGCGCTTTCGAGAACGTGCTGAACTTCATCAACCAGCAGCCCAGCAATATCGTGAACCCCGAGGCGCTGCGTGCGCTTCGATGAGCGCTCAGGCTGCGGACCGTCGAGCCCGCGCGAGCTGTTCTGGGCCTGCAACGCCTTGGCCTTGCAAGGCTTCGGCGGTGTGCTCGCCGTTGCGCAGCGCGAGCTCGTGGAGCGCAAACGCTGGCTGACGCGCGAGCAGTTCGTCGAATTGCTGGCGATCAGCCAAATCTTGCCCGGGCCGAACATCGTGAACCTGGGCTTGGCACTGGGTTACCGCTATTTCGGCTTGCGTGGCGCGTTCGCCGCCAGCGCCGGATTGCTGGCCCTGCCCTTGCTGATCGTGTTGAGCCTGGCCGCGCTGTACAGCAGCTTCGCGCGCGAGCCGGCGCTCGGCGCAGCCTTGCGCGGCATGGGCGCGGTCGCTGCCGGACTGGTGTTGAGTACCGCCTCGAAGCTGTCGGGGACGCTGAAAAAGAATCCGCTCGGCTTGCCGCTGTGCCTGGGCCTGGCCGGCCTGGCCTTCGTGGCCATCGCGCTGCTGCGCTGGCCGCTCGTTGCCGTTGTCGGTGCCTTGGGCGGCGCGGCGGTGCTGCTGGCGTGGATCAAGCTGGCGCGCTAGGCCACTGCGCACGAGGTCGGCATGACTGATTTCACAAGCCCGTTCACAAGCCCGTTCACAAGCTGGTTCACAAGCTGGTTCACGAGTGCATTGAGCATTCCCGAACTGCTGGCGCTGACGCTTCATTTCATGCTGCTCAGCCTGCTCGGCGTGGGCGGCGCCATCAGCACGGCGCCCGACATGCAGCGCTACGTCGTGCTCGAGAACCGCTGGATCACGGAGTCGCAATTCACTGCGTCGATCGCGATGGCGCAGGCCGCGCCGGGGCCGAACGTGTTGTTCGTTGCCGTGATCGGCTGGAACGTCGCCGGCCTGTGGGGCGTGCTGGCGACGATGACAGGGTGCCTCCTACCGTCCACCACGCTGACGCTGTTTTTCACGCGTTGGGGCGAGCGGCGCCGAGACCTCCCCGCGCTGCGCGCCTTCACCTGCGGCATGGCGCCGCTCAGCCTGGGCTTGCTCGCGGCGACGGGTTGGGTGCTCGCTGAGCCTTTTGTGCGCGAGCCGTCGCAACGTTGGGGCGCACTGGCTCTGGTCGGCGTGACCTTGATCACGATGCTGCGCAGCACGATCAGCCCGATGTGGCTGGTGGCCCTGGGTGCCGTGGTGGGCGTGGCCGGCGGTCTCTGATCAGTGGTGCCGGCGCGCGCGGCGCAGGCTGACCCACAAGCGCCGGCCCGCTCAGGCCAGAGCCACCCCCAGCCATTTCGGCAAGGCCGCGATGTCGTCGGCCACGGCCGCAGGCAGGTCGTCCCAATCGGTATCGTCGCCCTGCGCGGCATTGGCCAATAACACTTCGACAGCGCCATCGCTGCATTCACGAACGCCCACGCTCAATGGCACGTCGGGCCACGAATCGGCGCTCTGCATCAACACCGGCGTGCCGCCGATCGACGACCCGAGCACGATGACGGGTTGGCTACCGTTCCACTCGACCACCACCGACAAACCATGGTTCAACGCTGCCGCCTCGATGCGCAGCATGGTCTCGCCCACGCTATAGGGGCTCTGCCGAAACACGCGCTTGGCGGCGCGGCGCTCGCGGGCCGGGCTCAGCGCGGCCATGACCACCGCGAAACTCTCCGTCATCCACAGGCGATGCGGCTTGCGCGGCGCGGCGAAGGCATGCGGGCGGCGAAAAATGTCGTCCTGCGCTGCGTCAAGACTCGCGTCGCTCCCTTGCGGGACGAATGTCGATTCGCGCCTCTGGCTGGTGTGGTGCTTGTCCATGGAACGTGCAAGGTCGTGTGCGTGGGCCGCAACAATATTCTCGTTACGCCTCGATAAACATTGGAAACACGTGTAATTTCTCTCGACAAGCTCGAATATTTCACGCGCGAGGCGTCTTCGCGATTGCCGCGCAGCCGCGCTGGCGCAGCGCTTCGTACAGGCACACGCCGCTGGCCACTGAAACGTTCAGGCTGTCAACGGCACCGAGCATCGGCAGATGCGCCAGTGCATCGCAGGTCTTGCGGGTCAACTGGCGCAGACCGCTGCCTTCGGCACCTAACACCAAAGCCAAGGGACCGCGCAGGTCCAGCGCGTAGAGCGACTGCGTCGCCTCATCGGCCAGACCAATGACGCGAATCGAGCGCTCTTTCAACTCGCCCAATGCGCGCGCCAGGTTCGTGACCATGAAGTAGGGCACTGTCTCGGCGGCGCCGCTGGCGACCTTGGCCACTGTCGCGTTCACGCCGACGGCGTGGTCCTTGGGCGCGATCACGGCGCAGGCGCCGGCGCCATCGGCCACGCGCAGACAGGCGCCCAGGTTGTGCGGATCAGTCACGCCGTCCAGCACGAGCAGAAGAGGCTCGCCCGGCACGGCGTCGAGCGTGTCGTCCAGGGAATGGCTGACGGGCAGGGATTGCACGCGCGCCACCACGCCCTGGTGGCGCGGCGTGCCGCAGGTCTTGGTCAGGCGGATGTCGTCGCTCGCGACGACTCGAATGCCAGCTGCCTGGGCGCGCTGCGTGAACTGGCGCATGCGCTGGTCGCGCCGCGCCGCATCGATTTGCAGCTCCAGCACAGATTGCGGATGCACCTTGATGCGCACACCGACGGCGTGGAAACCGATCAGAAGTTTGTCCTTCATGGCACCATGGTAGCCCGCGCCGCAACGCCAGGCGCACGCTGCGCCGCTACCGGCCTCAGGCGAGCACGCGCAACAGGGCCCCGGCCGTGCCTGCTGCCGCATAGCCCAGGGTCGGGGCGACATGCAGGGCATTGGCCAAACGGCGCAACAACGCCGACAGATCGATCCGTGGGTCGCTCGCCGGCGCGGGAAACACTCCGTCGGAGTGAATCGCGCTGAGCACGCCGGCGTGAGCGCGCGCCAGACGCGACAAGGGGCTGGGCGACAGGCTCGCCGCGGCGGGCAATCCTTCGTCGCTCGCAGGCCCAGGCCATGCAACTGCGATGCGACGTGCCAAGCGATCGACACGTTCGCCGAAGGCACTGCGCCCGCCTGCCGCTGCGCTGTCCGGCCTTGCCCCGTGTCGGCGGTCGATCGATGTCGGCTCGGCAGCGTCGAACTGGTCGAGTGCCTCGAACAGGGCGTACATGAATTCAACGATGGCCTGTTCGATCTGGAGATCGCGCGACGACAGCGGCGCGCCGATGCTGACCTGGCGCGATGCCGGTGCACTGCTGCGCCCCGGCTCGCCGGCCCTTGATTCACTGCGCGCTTCGAACACGCCCAGCACCAGGGCCGCCAGCGCCCGGCGCTGTTCATCGAATTCGCGTTCCTCGCGTCGGCGCTGTCCTGGGTGGCCGTCGCGCGCCTGCCTGGCAGTGGCTGCGTCGTTGCGGCTCGGCCAGTCCACGCCCGTCGCCGCGCTCACCGCGCGACCCGTCATGGCCACAGTCTCGACAGCTCCGGCGCTGCCGCGCGTGCCTGAAGTCGACAAGGCTTTCATCACCATGGTATCGGAGGCTGTGAGCTCGACTTGAGGCCGTCCTGGCAGCGAACTGCGCCGCAAGATGCGCAGCGCGTGCAGCCGAGCGTGGGTTACCATCCGCGCCCGCAACGGGCGCGCTGTGCGTTCGCAGGGTCTGGAGTGCCAGCAAGATGCAGGTGATTTGCCTCGACCTCGAGGGCGTGCTGACGCCCGAAATCTGGATCGAGTTCGCCAGGCGCACCGGCATCGAAGCGTTTTCGCGCACCACGCGCGACGAGCCCGACTACGACAAACTGATGCGCTATCGGCTGGCCCTGCTGGCCGAGCATGGCTTGAAGCTCGCCGACATCCAGCGTGTCATCGAAGGCATGGGCGCGTTGCCCGGCGCGCGCGAATTCCTCGATGAGTTGCGTTGCCGCTACCAGGTTTTCATCCTGTCGGACACCTTCTACGAATTCGCCGACCCGCTGATGCGCCAGCTCGGGCGCCCCACCCTGCTGTGCCATCGGCTTGTGGTCGACAGCGAAGGCCTTGTGCGCGACTACCGGCTGCGCCAGCCCGATCAGAAGCGCGCTGCGGTGAACGCGTTGAAGAGCCTGAACTACCAGGTCGTCGCCGCGGGGGATTCGTTCAACGATATCGGCATGCTCGAAGCCGCGCACGCCGGCCTCTTCATCCACCCGCCGCAAGCGATCGCCGAACAATTTCCACAGTTCCCCGTGACCAACAACTACGCCGAATTGATGGCAGCGATCGAACAAGCCAGCGCCCGACTCGAAGCCGCGGCGTGAGCGGCGCCCGAGCGATGCACGACAAGGACGTCGAAGCCTTCTTCGCGGCGCTCGCCGCGGCGAATCCGCAGCCGCGCTCAGAACTCGAATACACCAGCGTGTTCGAATTGCTCGCCGCGGTCTTGCTGTCGGCGCAGGCCACCGACATCAGCGTCAACAAGGCCACGCGCGGCCTGTTCGCGGTGGCGAACACGCCGCGCAAGATGCTGGCCCTGGGCCTGGCGGGTCTCGAGCAGAAGATTCGCAGCATCGGGCTGTACCGCAGCAAGGCGCGGCACCTGATGCAAACCTGCGAAATCCTCGTGCGCGATCACGGCGCTGAAGTGCCGCGATCACGTCAAGCCCTGCAGGCCTTGCCGGGGGTGGGCCGCAAGACTGCTAACGTGGTTTTGAATGTGGCGTTCGGCGAGCCCACCGTGGCGGTGGACACGCATGTGTTCCGTGTCGCCAATCGCACCGGGCTCGCGCCGGGCAAAACGCCGCTCGAAGTCGAGCTCGGTCTGCTCGAGCGAATTCCGGAGCGCTTCGCGGTCGACGCGCACCATTGGCTCATCCTGCACGGCCGTTACGTGTGCCAGGCACGCAAGCCGCTGTGCGGGCAGTGCGGCGTGGCGCGGCACTGCGATTTCTTCGCCGCGGGTCGCGCCGCCTGAAACGCTGCCGCCACTGTGCGGGCACCTGCTCCCTGCTAGTCGCCGCGCACCGTGCCTTCACGCCGCGGATCGGCGCCACCGAACCAGAGGGACTGGCCGCCGCGCCTGATGCGCTGTATCGCCTGCACGCCGCTCGTTTGAGGCAGCACGCGAACCTCGTGGCCACGCGCCTGGAGCGCGGCGATCAATTCCGGCGAGGCATGGTCGAGTTCCAACTCGGTCGGTCCATTGCGCGAACCGAAATTGGGCAGGGTGATCGCTTGTTGCGCGTCGAGCCCCCAGTCGAGCATCGCGAGCAGCACCTTGGCGGTGTAGTTGATGATGGCCGACCCGCCCGGCGAGCCCAGGCTCGCGACGAGGGCGCCGCTGCCGCGCTCGAAAACGAGCATCGGCGCCATCGACGAGCGCGGCCGCTTGCCCGGCTCGACGCGGTTCGCGACCGGCACGCCGTCGACGCTGGGCAGGGCGGAAAAGTCCGTGAGCTGGTTGTTCAGCAGAAAGCCGCGCACCATGAGCTGCGCGCCGAAAGCGTTTTCGATCGTCGAGGTCATCGACACCGTATTGCCGTAGGCGTCGGCGGCCGAGATGTGCGAGGTTGAAGGCCGCTCG
>JBAQUQ010000316.1:0-8691 GCA_049297615.1 Burkholderiaceae bacterium | reverse complement strand
CATTTCTCCTGCTTGGCGCGGCGGCCGCGGCTCGCGCGCCGCCGCTTCGGTCCGAGCCACCTTGTCGCGGATGTCCTGGCGGCGCCGCTCGGCACGCTGTCTGCGCTGTGCGTCGTCCAGGGCGATCGTTCGACGCTTCAACTCGGCCAAGGCAGCGCGCCGCGTTCGTTTGGCCTGATCGACACAGGAGTTTACGGCGAACCGCTCTTGGCAATGGCGCTGTTGCTGGCTATAGGCCGCCTCGACGCGCACCCGCTCGCGCTCGATCGTCTCGCGTTCGTTCGGATCGGCTTGCTGCGGTGCGCCGATGGCAGCGCCAGTGAGCACGACGAGCACGCTGAGCAGGAGCAAGACGGGAAGACGCAGCATTGGGTTCGTCGTCATGTGAGCGAGGTATCGACCAGGCGGCGCGGCTTGCTCAGATAGATGGCCGACTGCATTTCGAGCAAACGCGATACCGTGCGCGGAAATTCGTGCGCCAGTGGACCTTCGGTGTACAGGGATGCGGGCTCCACGGCGGCCGACAGGATCAATTTGACGTTGCGATCATAGAGGACGTCGACCAGCCAGGTGAAGCGCCGCGCCTGCGAGGCCAGGCGTGGCGACAGCTGCGCGACGTCGGAGACGAGCACGGTGTGGAAGCGCGTGGCCAGCTCGAGGTAATCGTTCTGCGAACGCGGCCCGCCACACAGAGTCTGGAAGTCGAACCAGACCACACCACCCGCGCGGCGCCGGCTTCGCAACTCGCGATGTTCGATGTGCAGAACCGGGTCTTCGTCTTTAGCTTCGGCCAAGCGCTCGAACGCAAGCTGCATCGCACTATCTGCACCGGCGTCGAGCGGCTGGTGGTAGAGCCCCAATTGCGCAAACGTGAGTCGCCGGTAGTCGGTGCCTTCGCCGATGCCGACGATCTCACACTGCGCCTCGAGCAGGCGAATGGCCGGCAGGATGCGTTCGCGGTGCAAGCCATTCGGATACAGCTCGCTCGGATGGAAGTTGGAGGTCGCCAACAGACTCACGCGATTTTCGAACAGGGCCTCCAGCAGCCGATGCAAGATCATCGCATCGGTGACATCGGCGACATGAAATTCGTCGAAGCAAATCAAACGATGGCGCAGCGCGATGCGCCGGCCCAGTTCCTGCAAAGGGTCGGCCGAGCCTTGCAATTCAGCGAGTTCGCGGTGAACTTCGCGCATGAACTCGTGAAAATGCAGGCGCGTCTTGCGCTGCAGCGGCACCGAAAGGTAGAAGCAATCCATCAAGAAGCTCTTGCCCCGGCCTACGCCGCCATGCAGATAGACGCCGCGCGGGATCGGCGGACGCGAAACGAGCTTCGTCAAAGCATTGCTGCGCCGCGCCTTGTAGGCCACCCATTCGCCTTCGCAGCGTTGCAGAGAGTCAAGGGCGCTGCGCTGCGCGGCGTCGGCCGAAAAGCCGCGCTCGCGCAAGGTTCGCTCGTAGATCTCCTTGACCGCCACGTCGACCCAGGCGCTCGCTCAGAAGTTCAAGCTGCGCTTGTCCACCGCCAGCGCCGCTTCCTTGGTCGACTCGCTCAACGACGGATGGGCATGGCAAATGCGCGCGATGTCTTCGGCGCTCGCCTTGAACGCCATGGCGACTACGGCTTCGGCGATCAACTCCGACGCGAAGGGCCCGACGATGTGTACGCCCAGGATTTCATCGGTCTTGGCGTCGGCGAGCATCTTCACGAAGCCGCGTTTGTCGCCCAGCGCTCGCGCGCGACCGTTGGCCATGAAGGGAAAGCTGCCACTGCGGTAGGCCCGTGCGGCAGCTTTCAATTGCTGCTCGGTCTGGCCGACCCAGGCGATCTCCGGATTCGTGTAGATGACCCACGGAATCGTGTTGAATTCGACGTGCCCGTGCTGGCCAGCGATGCGCTCGGCGACGGCCACGCCCTCCTCTTCGGCCTTGTGCGCCAGCATCGGGCCGCGCACGGCGTCGCCCACGGCCCAGACATTGGGCAGGTTGGTGTGGCACTCGTCGTCCACAGCGATCGCGCCGCGCTCGTCCAGCGTCAGCCCCACGGCCTGCGCATTCAGGCCGGTCGTGTTGGCGATCCGGCCGATCGAAACGATGAGTTTGTCGACAGTGAGCGTTTTCGCCAGGCCATTCGCCTCAGAGTAGGCCAGTGTGATGCCGCCCTTGCCGCTTTTGACCTCGGAGATCCTTATCCCCAGTGCGATGTTCAAGCCCTGTTGGGTGAACAGCTTGTGCGCCTCCTTGGCGACTTGCTCGTCGACGCCCCCAAGAAAAACCGGCAGGGCCTCCAGCACCGTGACCTCGGCGCCCAGGCGCCGCCACACCGAGCCCATCTCCAGACCGATCACACCCGCGCCGACGACTCCCAGCGTCTTGGGAACGCGAGCGATGCGCAGCGCACCGTCGTTGCTGAGGATGTTCTCTTCGTCGAATGCCGCGCCGGGCAGTGCGCGTGGATTCGAGCCCGTGGCGACGATCACATGCTTGGCGCTGATCGATTCCGGCTTGGCACCGGCTACCGCTATCTCATAGCCTGCCTGGACAGCCCCGACGAACGAAGCCCGACCGTGAAAGAAGTCGACCTTGTTCTTCTTGAACAGGTAGAGGATGCCGTCGTTGTTTAGTTTCACGATCGCGTCTTTGCGGCCGAGCATCTTGGCCACATCGATGCTCAAGCCGCTCAAGCCGATGCCGTGATCGGCGAATTGATGCCCGGCGTGTTCGAAGTTCTCACTCGATTGCAGCAGGGCCTTGCTCGGAATACAGCCGACATTGGTGCAAGTGCCGCCCGGTGCGGGGCCGCCCCTGTCGTTCTTCCACTCGTCGATGCACGCCGTGTTGAATCCGAGCTGGGCCGCGCGGATGGCCGCAACGTAGCCGCCGGGACCGGCGCCGATGACGCAGATGTCGAAGCTCTTGCCGCGGGTCGCCATGGCTTCAAATATCGAAGAGCAGTCGCGCCGGATCTTCCAGCGCTTCTTTCATCGCCACCAGCGCGAGCACGGCCTCGCGGCCGTCGATGATGCGGTGGTCATACGACATCGCCAGGTAGTTGATGGGACGCACGACGACCTGGCCGTTCTCGACGACGGCGCGGTCCTTGGTGGCGTGCACGCCCAGGATGGCCGATTGCGGCGGGTTGATGATGGGCGTGGACAGCATCGAGCCGAACACGCCGCCGTTGCTGATCGAGAACGTGCCGCCGGTCAACTCGTCCAGAGAGAGTTTGCCGTCCCTGGCCTTGCTTGCGTATTCGGAGATCTTCTTTTCAATGTCGGCGAAGCTGAGCTGATCCGCATTGCGCAGGATCGGAACCACCAGGCCACGCGGCGAGCCGACCGCGATGCCGATGTCGAAGTAGCCGTGATAGACGATGTCATTGCCGTCCACCGAGGCGTTGATCACCGGGTACTTCTTCAGTGCAGCCACCGCGGCCTTCACGAAGAAGCTCATGAAGCCGATCTTGACGCCGTGCTCGGCCTCGAACTTTTCCTGGAAACGCTTGCGCATTTCCATGACAGGTGCCATGTTGACTTCGTTGAACGTTGTCAGGATCGCGTTCGTTGCCTGGGACTGGAGCAGTCGCTCGGCAACGCGGGCACGCAGGCGGCTCATTGGCACACGCTGCTCGGGGCGCTCGCCGCGTGACGCTGGAAGCGGCGCGGCCACCGCCGGCAAGGGTTTGAACGCTTCTGCCGCGGCTGCTGGCTTGGCAGCAGGCGCAGCGGGCCGGGCAGGGCCTTCCAGCGCGGCCAGCACGTCGCCCTTGGTAACCCGTCCATCCTTGCCCGTACCTGGAACCGAACCCGCAGCGAGCTGCTTGTCGGCCATCAACTTTGCCGCGGCGGGCATCACTGGCGCGCCGCTTCCTGTGCTACGCACCGCCGGCGTTGCCGAAGCCTTTTCGGCCGACGTGGGCGAACCGCCCGCGTCGGCTGAAGGCGCGTCGGACTGGGCCACCGCTTCGGTATCAATTCTCGCGATCACTTCATCGGCGACACAACTCTCGCCATCGTTCTTCACGAGCTCCACCATCACTCCCGCTATCGGGGCCGGCACCTCGAGAACCACTTTGTCGGTCTCGATCTCCACCAGGATTTCATCCATCGCCACACTCTCGCCAGGCTGCTTTTTCCACTGCAGCAAGGTCGCTTCGGCCACGGATTCCGACAGTTGCGGAACCTTCACTTCGACGATTGCCATCTCGGTACCCTTGAATGTTTCGACGCTGCGACCGACCCGATTCGACACGGCCGGCGTCGTGTTTGGAGCGCCGCAGCCGCGCAGGCCGCGCGCTGCGGCGCAGTGCTATTTGCTGAGCACGAATCCCTTGAGTTTGCCGAAGGCCTGTTCCAGCAACGCGCGCAGTTGCTCTTGATGCAGATGCGCGTAGCCCACCGCCGGTGACGCCGACGCCGGGCGTCCGGCATAGCCGAGTTTTTGCCCCTCGAGCATGTTCTCGTGGACGTAGTGCTGAACGAAGAACCAGGCACCCTGGTTTTGCGGCTCGTCTTGGCACCATACGACTTCGGTGGCAGCCGGGTACTTCTTCATTTCGGCGGCGAATGCACGGTGCGGGAACGGATAGAGCTGCTCGACACGAAGAATCGCTACATCGCCGAGTTTCTGTTCGGCGCGCGCCTTGACCAGGTCGTAGTAGACCTTGCCCGAACAGGCGACGATCCGCTTCACCTTGTCGGCAGGCAGGTCGGCGTTCGTCTCGGCAATCACGGTCTTGAACTCGCCCTTGGTGAATTCCGCCAGCGGCGAAGAAGCGTCCTTGGCGCGCAACAACGACTTGGGCGTCATGATGATCAGCGGCTTGCGGAACATGCGCACCATCTGGCGCCGCAGCACGTGGAAGATCTGGCCCGCCGTGGTCGGCTGCACGATCTGCATATTGCTGTCGGCGGCGAGTTGCATGAATCGTTCGAGCCGCGCCGACGAATGCTCCGGGCCCTGCCCCTCGTAGCCGTGCGGCAGCATCAGGGTGATGCCGTTGGCGCGCCCCCATTTCACTTCGCCCGAAGCGATGAACTGGTCAATCACGACCTGCGCGCCGTTCACGAAATCGCCGAACTGCGCTTCCCAGACCACCAGCGTGTTCGGCTCGGCCGACGCATAACCGTACTCGAAGCCGAGCACTGCCTCTTCGGAGAGCAGCGAATCGATGACGACAAACGGCGCCTGGCCCGTCGCCACATGCTGCAGCGGCGTGTACGTGCCCTCGTCCCATTTCTCGCGGTTCTGGTCGTGCAGCACGGCGTGGCGGTGCGTGAAGGTGCCGCGACCGCAGTCTTCGCCCGACAGACGCACCGCGTAACCGCTCGCCACCAGGGAGGCGAACGCGAGGTGTTCCCCCATGCCCCAGTCGACCTTGACTTCGCCGCGCCCCATGGCGGCGCGATCTGCCAAGACCTTCTCGACGAGCGAATGCACTTTGAAATTGGCCGGCACCGTGGTCAGGCGCTCGGCCAGACGTTTCACCTCGGCCAGCGGCAAGGCGGTGTCCGACGCATCGGTCCATTTCTTGCCGAGGAAGGGCGCCCAGTCGACAGCGTACTTGCTCTTGTAATTCGTGAGCACCGGGTCGACGGTGTGTTTGCCCGCCTCCAGTGCGGCGCGAAATTCCTTGGCCATGGTCTCGGGCCCGCCGGCCAGCAGCACGCCCTGTGCGACGAGCCGATCGCCATAGAGCTTGCGCGTCCCGGGGTGCTGGCCGATCTTCTTGTACATCAAGGGCTGGGTCAGCGACGGTGTGTCCTGCTCGTTGTGGCCGAGCTTGCGGAAGCACACGATGTCGAGCACCACGTCTTTGTTGAACTCCTGCCGGTAGTCGAGCACCATCTGCGTGGCCAGTACCACCGCCTCGGGGTCATCGCCGTTGACGTGGAGCACGGGCGCCTCGATCATCTTCACGACGTCGGTGCAATACAGCGTTGAGCGCGTATCGCGCGGGTCCGAGGTCGTGAAACCGATCTGGTTGTTGATAACCACATGCACCGTGCCTCCGGTGTAGTAGCCGCGCGTTTGCGCCAGCGCAAGTGTTTCCATCACGACGCCCTGGCCGGCGAACGCGGCGTCGCCGTGCACGATGATGGGCAGCACGGTGTCGCCATCGGTATCGCCGCGCCGGTCCTGGCGCGCTTTGACCGAACCCTCGACCACCGGATTGACGATCTCGAGGTGCGACGGATTGAACGCCAGGCTGAGGTGCACCGGACCCTTGGGCGTGGTCACGTCGCTCGAAAAGCCCTGGTGGTACTTCACGTCTCCGGCGAGAAGGTCTTCCTTGGCGGTGTGGTCGAACTCTGCGAACAGGTCCTTGGGCATCTTGCCCAGCGTGTTGACGAGCACGTTCAAGCGTCCACGATGCGCCATGCCGATCACGATTTCCTGCACGCCGTTCGCGCCGGCGCGCTGCACCAGTTCATCCATCGCCGCGATGAAACTCTCGCCGCCTTCGAGCGAGAAGCGTTTCTGGCCGACGTACTTGGTGTGCAGAAAGCGCTCGAGCCCCTCGGCCGCGGTGAGCCGATCGAGGATGTGGCGCTTGCCCTGCGCGCTGAAACTCGGCTTGCTGCGCACGCTTTCCAGCCGCATCTGCCACCAACGCTTCTCGGCCGGCTCGGTGACGTGCATGTATTCGGCGCCGACCGAGGCGCAGTAGGTTTCGCGCAGCGCCTGGACGATCTCGCGCAGCGTCATGTTTTCGGCAGACGAGAAATAGGTGTTCGACGCGCTGAACGTGATATCCATGTCGGACTCGGTCAGGTCGTAGAACGCCGGCTCGAGTTCGGGGATCTTCGGCCGTTCCTGGCGCTTCAGCGGGTCCAGGTCGGCCCAGCGCGATCCGAGGAAACGGTAGGCCGCGATCAGCGACTGCACGTGCACCTGCTTGCGCGCCACGGCGAGGTCGGCGCTCGACGCCTTGTTGCCGAAGGCGTTCGCCTTGGCGCGCTGGGCGAACGATTCGACGACGGGCGCATGCGCCACGTCGCGCGCGGCCGAGCCGTCGGTGGCCGGAACATTTTGCAGCGCGTCGAAGTAGGCGCGCCAGTGATCGCTCACCGAGCCGGGGTTGTCGAGGTAGGCCTCGTACATGTCCTCGACGTAAGGCGCGTTGCCCCCGAACAAGTGCGAGTTGGCCCTGTATTGCTGCATCATGGTGCTCACCTTTCATGCCGGCTTCCGGCACTCCGATGGGTTGAAAACCTTCCGCGACACGGCTTCACCGGATGACGGAATAGCGGCCCGGCCCTTCGCTGCTGTCAACGTCGGGATAGGGAGAACATTGCCGGGCCGCACTGTAACACCGCACCCTGGGAGCCCATCGGGCTTTGCGTCGGGCCCGACCCGTAGCCCGATAGGCTCCTGGACACCAGGGTTTCCCGGGCCTTGCCGGCACTGCGGCTGCCGTAGCATGGCGGCTTGAGAATTCACATTCGTCGCCAAGGAGATTTGCATGAAATCATTGAGCCTGTTAGCCACCGCCGCGCTGGCGCTCGGCCTGATCGCCGGCCCGGCCCACTCCGTGACGCTGCGCTGGGCGGCGCAAAACGACATCCTGTCGCTGGACCCGCATTCACAGAATCACGCGACGACCAACGCGATCCTGATGCATTCGTACGAAGGCCTGACACGCTACAACGCGAAGTACGAACTCGAGCCCGCGCTGGCAGCGAAGTGGACCTATATCAGCCCGACCCAGGTGCGCTTCGATCTGCGCAAAGGCGTCAAATTCCACGATGGCACGCCGTTCACCGCCGACGACGTATTGTTCTCGTTCGGCCGCATCAAGCAGCCGCAGGGAACGATGTCGATCTATGTCACCGGCGTCGGGGAAATCAGGAAAGTGGACGACAACACCGTCGACTTCATCCTCAGGGGAGCAAATCCGATCCTGCTGCGCAACATCGTCGACTTTCGGATCATGAGCAAGTCTTGGTCAGAGAAAAACAAGAGCGCCAATGTGCAGGACTACAAGGCCAAGGAAGACACCTATGCCTCGCGCAACGTCAATGGCACCGGACCGTACAAGATCACCGGCTGGTCGCCCGATCAGCGCATCACGATGACAATCAACCGCGATTGGTGGGACAAGCACACGAATAACGTCACCGAGGTCGTCTACACCCCGGTCAAGTCGGACCCGACGCGCGTGGCGGCATTGTTGTCCGGCGACGTCGACATGTTGACCGACCTGCCCACGCCCGATGTGGCGCGCCTGCGCAGCGAGTCCAAATTGAAGGTCCTGGACGGCCACGAGGTGCGCACCATCTTCGTCGCGCTCGATCAGGGCAGCGACGAACTCAAATACTCCGACGTGAAGGGCAAGAACCCGTTCAAGGACAGAAAAGTTCGCGAAGCCTTGAACGTGGCGATCGATCGTGAAGCGATCAAGCGCAGCATCATGCGCGGCATGTCCCTGCCCGCGGCCATCATGGTGGCTCCTGGCGTGAACGGCCACGCACCCGATATCGACCAGGCCCTGAAGCCCGACACCGACAGAGCCAAGCGCCTGCTCGCCGAGGCCGGCTACCCGAACGGCTTCGAGTTCCAGCTCAACTGCCCGAACAACCGTTATGTGAACGACGAAGAAATCTGCCAGGCGCTGGTGGCGATGTGGGCGCGCGCGGGGGTCAAGGTCAAGCTGGTGGCCGAGGGCATGGCCACCTTCATCCAGAAAGT
>JBAQUQ010000315.1:0-27204 GCA_049297615.1 Burkholderiaceae bacterium | reverse complement strand
AAGCCGCTCGCGGAAGATCGGCGGGATGGCGTAGGTCGAGGCGTTGAACTTGACGAGGATCTTCCGGATCTCGCGATCGAGTTCATCGCTGCCGGCCGAGAGCTGCGCCGCGCGCGCCTCGTCCTTGCGCTGCAATTCATCGAGCGTGGTCTGGGCCGAGCCGGTCAGCGCGACGAGGCTGTCTTCCATTTCCGCCAGACTCGCCGAGTCGGTCTCGGACTGCATCCGTTCCTGGAGGGACTGGATCTGGCTGTCGAAGGCGGCTTTGGCGCGAACCAGCCGGTTGATCTCTCGTTGTTGGTAGAAGATCACCACAGCCAGCAGGCTGATGACCAGCAGCGCGCCGCCGCCCACGCCGGTGATGACCTTGAGCCACTTGCTCTTGGTCTGGCTTCTGACCGCCTCGGTGACCTGGTTCATCCCCCGGGCCAGGATGAATACCGTATCGCCCGAGCTCTGGCCACCTACCCGGGCTCGGCGTTCGGCGACTTCGTGCGCCAACTCGTCGGCCATCCGGAACGCGCTGGTATCTCCAGCCCCGGACTTCAGGACGCTGGCCATTCGCTCGGCGTCCTGCTGGGCGTCGTAGACCGGCTGCGATCCCCTCGGCGCGGCGGTGATGGTATCGGCCACCGTAACGCCCGGCACCGACGGGATCTTTGCGGCGTCGATCTCGATGTCGACCTCGGGCCCACCCGGGAAGCCGAAGCGGAGCCGGTCGCCCGACTTGAGACCGTGCTTGGTGACCCTGCGGCCGTTGAGCAGGGTGCCGTTCGTGGAGCCGGTGTCGACCAGGAAGTAGCCGCCGTGTTCGAAGAGGATTTGCGCGTGGTGGGTGGAAACGACGGGGCCCGGCGCGTCGTCGAAGCACAGGTCGGCGCCGGGGCCGCGGCCGATCCGCACTTGCTCGCGGCCGTAGCTCACAGTGGTGCCCCTGCGACTTCCCGAGACGATCTTGAGGCGGATCACCGTTGCTCCGTGTGGCGGGGGCCGGGCAACAATTCTATCGGGGCCCGGGAGGGTCCGGCAGTCGAGGGTGGCCGAATTGATCGGCGACGCACCCAGGAGGAATCCGACCGACGGATCGCGGAAGCGATTTGCGAAGGCAAGCTGATGCTGTATGGCGCTTCAGAAACTGCGACGCCCGCGGCTGCTGGACCGTCAGCGGCGCTCGCCGGCAACGAGCCGGCCGAGCAAACCGGCACTGAATTCGCCTATGAGCGAACGGATTGAAGTGATTGTCGAAACTGGGTCGCCAGCCATTCGGAACGGCCAGAACAACGAAGGCTTCGGTCTCAAGACTGAGAAGCAAATTTACGCCTGGACAGCTGGCCAGCGGGTCGGTTCCGTCGAGCGTTAAGGAGGTCCTTTCGACCGCGGAGGACGGCCAGTCGGTGATAACTCTTGCCCTCGACCGCGGAGCCAGTTGGCGCACTTAGCGATGCCAATCCCTCGGAAAAGTGAACATCGGTGGGATCTCACCGGCAGCTCGCGGCGTTCCGCAAAACACCGTTGTGTTCATTGCCCGAAGCCAGGACCTGGTCCTCAGCATCAGTGGCGAGCCAGGATTGAGGGTCGATTTCACGTCGCGGTCATCCAGGGCTATGAAGCGGACGGCCCAACGAACCAGGTTTGCCCGTACTGCGGGACCTACCTATCGAACTCAGACCAGTCGATAGTCCCTGAATCCCAGCACCCGACTCATGACTGGAGGCACCATGGACATCTTGCGCATGGCCGGAATCGGCTTCGCGTGCATGTTGGGCGCGTGCACTACGGCGCCGCCCCCCCGCAGACGAGGCGTCGAGCGACGCAGGTACGCGCCTGCGCAGTCTGCTGGCCGCCAGCGACGAGGCTTTCCTCGACCGCAATCCGATTTACGCCCTGTACCGCGGCGACACACGGCGCGCGGCGCAGCATGGGGACTACATCTCCGCGGCCTATGTCGATGCCGAATGGCGAGCCGCGAACCAGGATTTGACGCAGCTTGCTCAGATTCGGCGCGAGGGGCTCCGGCCGGGCGACGCGGCGGCGTATGACACCTTTCGCTGGTCGCGCGAAGATTGGCGCGAACGTCATGCGCCCGCCGCAGCGTCGATCTGGCCGATGCTGAAGCTCAATCAGATGAATGGCTGGCATCTGTACTTCCCCGATTTGTCCTCGGGTGAGGGCGTTGCTCCGTACCGGACGGTGGCCGACTACGACAACGGCCTCGCGCGCGTTGAAGGCTTCATCGCTTGGCTGGACCGGACAGTGGAGCGCCTGCGCGAGGGCCAGCGCAACGGTATCGTGTTGCCACGAGTGGTTACTGAACGGGTGATCGCACAGTTGGATCAATTTGCCGCTCAAGGGGGTCGACGTCTCTCCCTACTACGGCCCAGTCCGCAAGCTGCCCCCAGAGATGCCGGCCGCGGATCGGCAACGCCTGACCCGGGCCTACGCTGCAGCGGTGGAAGATCGGCTGCGCCCTGCGTTTCGCCGTGTACGCGCTTTCGTGGCCGACGAATACCTGCCATCGGCTCGGGAATCGGTTGGCTTGTCGGAACTGCCTGGTGGGCCGGCGTATTACGAGTTCCTCATCCATTCGAACACGACGACGACCCTGAGCGCGGCCCTGGTGCATCACCTCGGCATGGACGAGGTGGACCGCATCACCGCCGGCATCGCGGCGGCATGGAAACGTTGTATTTGCATGAGGCCACGCCGGGGCACCACATGCAGATGGCGCTGGCAGCCGAGGACTTGGGGTTGCAAAACTTCTGCGCTTCGATGGGAACACGGCTTACGCGGAGGGATGGGCTCTCTACGCGGAGAGCCTAGGCCCCGGACTCGGCCTGTTCGAGGATCCGTACCAGCTCTTCGGTCACTACAACGACGAGTTGTTGCGCGCGATGCGCTTGGTCGTCGACACCGGTCTGCATGCGTACGGTTGGTCGCGCGTACGTGCCATTGACTACATGCTCGAGCACTCCGCGATGAGCCGCGCCGACGCGACCGCCGAAGTCGAGCGCTACATCGCCGATCCGGGTCAGGCGCTGGCGTACAAGGTCGGTGCGCTGACCATTCAGCGTTTGCGCAAACGGGCCGAGCAGGCGCTGGGAGCTCGATTCGACGTTCGCGAGTTTCATCGCAAGATACTCGACACGGGGAATGTGCCGATGGCCATACTCGAAGCGAAGATCGAAGTGTGGATCGGTGAACGCTGAAAGTTCGTCGCACGTTCAAGTATGAGAGCGAAGCGCCGCGCTGGAAAGCCCAATGTGCCCATTCCGCAAGGGCATGCTGGCAATCTTGCTGAGGCGGCTACCAGGTTATCGATGCTTGACAGGTTGAGCGCTAGGCTCAAGACGCTCAAAGGCGCGATTGTTGGAAATGCCGGCGTCGACGCAGTGCTCGGCAGCCTCGAGGCTTATTGGAATGCGTATCAGGCTACTCGCGGGCTCGCGGGAGCACTCAGGGCTGGCGTGGCCGAGGCTGCGCGGGCATCGGGGGCCCCGGAATCGAAGCGCGTCGTGGTGATACGGAGTCGCGATGTCACGGAGGCTCTGGGCTGCCGGCGCTCAGCCGCCGAACTCCACATCGGCTTCACGCACGAAGCGAGTGCGGGCTGGCTCAATCAAGAGACTGCTTGCCACACGCGCCAGAAATTCCTGGAGCGTCACCCCGTCGACGGCGGCGCGCTTGATCACCACTTTGGCAATCGGTCCGATATTGCGCATCAGCAGTTGACTGGTCCGCTCCAAGTCTTCGGGTGTCAACGGCGGTGACGCTGGCGACCCGCTCGGCGCCAAGAGAGAGTAGGTCATCTCTGCGGCGGGGTCGGCGGTACGCCTCATCGGCTGCGTGGGAGTCGGTTCGAGGATGCCAGTGCTCATGTGGGTCTTCCAACATTGTCCAAGGAAGAGAATCTCGGTCGGGGCGGTCGAAACAGGCGCGACGTTCGTCAGACCAACTTCGAGCTAAGCGGAATCTACTTGTGTTGCATCATCGAACCTACCGGAGAATTGTTCGAATACGGTGGCGTACGTATCACTTCGTGATCAGAGCCACGGGGCTGAGTCAGTCAATGACGGCCGGGTGAACCGCCCCGGGATTTGAGGAGGCTCCCTCGATTGAGAAGATGGAGCCATCCTGAGGAAGTCACCGAAGTTTTCTCCCTAGGTTGTCGAGCGCGCTGTGCGCATGGTGTTCGACGCCACGGACCAGTGCTCGTCGCAGTGGGCGGCGATCGAATCCATAGCCGGCAAGATCGGCTGCACGGCCGAGACGCTGCGGCGCTGGGTGCGCCAGGGCGAGCATGACAGCGGCGCGCGTGAAGGTCCAACCACAGCTGTGCAGCGGTGCGTCAAGGAGCCGGAGCGCGAGGTGCGCGAACTGCGCCGAGCCAACGTGGCCGGCGTCAACTATCTTGTCCGCCGCATTGACTCATCAGTTCTGTTACCGGGGCTGACCCGTTGCCTCACGTAACTTGCTACTCGTCGGATGGTCCGGCGGGAGCAAGCACAACGTGACGAGGCGAATCAGCATGACAACACGCAAGGAGTTGGTCGAGGCGCTGCGAGTGCGGTATCGAGACGCAGCGGTAGGAGACAAGGTCAAGATCCTCGACGAGTTCGTGGCCCTCACGGGCTACCACCGCAAACACGCCATCCGGATATTGCGAGAGGAGGTCACCTCGAAAGAAACGCGGGCACGCGATCGTCTGTACGACGAGGCTGTGCGGCAAGCGCTGACGGTGCTGTGGGAGGCCGCCGATCGAGTCTGCGGCAAGCGGCTGAAGGCGTTGATCCCGATGTTGGTCGATGCGATGGAACGCCATGGACACCTCGACCTGGACCCGGTCATCAAGACCAAGGTCCTGCGGGTCAGCGCAGCGACGATCGATCGAGTGCTGGCCGATGCGCGCTCGCACATCGACGGACAACGCAAGCGTCGCAGCGGCGTGGGCGCGGCGATCCGGCGCAGCATTGCGGTGCGCACGTTCGCCGACTGGCGAGATCCGGCGCCAGGCTTCTTCGAAATCGACATGGTCGAACATTGCGGCGGCCCGAAGACCGACGGTGACTACGTTCACACCCTGACGCTCACCGATATCGCCAGCGGTTGGACTGAATGCGTGGCAATGAGGGTACGCGACCAGATGCTCGTGATCGAAGCGTTCGAGAAGGTCACTGCGAATCTGCCCTTCGCGATGCTGGGCGTTGACTCGGACAACGACAGCACCTTCATGAGCCAGGCCATATTCGACTACTGCAAAGGTCGCAAGCTCGAACAGACGCGATCGCGGGCCTACAAGAAGAACGACCAAGCCTGGGTGGAGCAGAAGAACGGCGCTGTCGTTCGACGGCTGGTCGGCTATGGCCGCTTGAGCGGCCGCGAGGCTACAAAAGTGCTGGCGCAGCTGTATGAGTCGTCGCGGCTTTACATCAACTTCTTCCAACCCTCATTCAAGCTGAAATCCAAGACACGCGACGGCGCTCGCGTGCACAAGGTCTACTTCGCGCCCGCGACCCCATGCGAGCGGCTTGTTGCCCATAGCGGCGTTGCGCCGGCGATCAAAGAGAAGCTGACGGCGCAATTCAAGAGCCTCGACCCTGTGCGGCTGCTGCAGGAGATTCGGACGGCACAGCAGACGTTGAGCGATATCGCAGCCCACGGCATGCCGACCGAAGTGGCGCCCACAGGTGCAACCGATGTTGCAGCGTTCCTTCAGAGCTTGTCGTCAGCCTGGAACGATGGCGAAGCGCGTCCGACGCATCGCAAGCAGCCCAAGGCCAAACACTGGTGGAGAACTCGAACGGATCCGTTCGCCGACGCGTGGCCGGTCATTGAAGGCTGGCTGATCGCGGAGCCCTCGATCGCGGCAAAGGCCTTGATGGATCGATTGGTCGTGATGGTTCCAGAGATGTACGGCAGCAAGGCGCAGCTGCGAACCCTGCAGCGCCGGGTCAAGGCGTGGCGCAGTGCACGCGTCACGGAAATGGTCCTGGGCGGTCTGCGCAAGTCCGCTGCAACGCCGGTCGAAGTCTGAAACAGCAGCGCGCAAAACTTCGCGGCCGACGGGGGGGCCGGGCGCTTCGCGCCCGGCAGGCTATGGACATGTGGACGATGCGCCTGCGGCGCACCGGCTGCGACCGTGGACAACGCGCCGCTGCGCGGCCCTGCGTTGCCCACCGCCGCAACCTTCGCCCACATGCCCACAGCCTTCGACCATTGAAAAGGTAAAAAAGCGAGGCCGGAACGACAACAAGCCGACGGGTAACATTCCTTCGTGAGGCAACACGCCGGCCAAGGTAATTGTCGTCAACCACCAACGAGATCTTGAAGCTGGCCCGCGCGTCTTTCGCCCAGGCGGAGCTCGACCGCCGCTTGAAGTCGTGAAGCCATTCATCGACCAACATCGTGAACGTCTGGGGGTCGAGCCGACCTGCAAGGCATAGCCGGTCGCACCGTCGGGCTACTGGCGCGAGGCTGCAAGGAGCGGCCAGCCGGCGCTGTGCCCGATGAGGCGCCAACGCGACGCGGCACTGCTGCCCGATATCGAACGGCTGTGGGAGAACAACATGGGCGTGTACGGGGCGGACAAGGTCTGGAAGCAACTGCGCCGCGAGAGCTTCGCGGTGGTGCGCTGCACGGTGCAGCGGCTGATGCGCCGCCAGGGCGGCTGTACAAGGCCGAGCTGATCCATCGCAGGGCGCCGTGGAAGACACGCGAGGCGGTCGAGTTGGCCACGCTCAAGTGGGTCTCGTGGTTCAACCACCACCGACTGCTCGAGTCGATCGGCTACATCCCGCCGGCCGAAGCCGAGGCAAACTACTGGCGGCAACAACGCCAGGCCATCGATCTAACCGGCCTTGGCACGGCCGCAGCGGCGCAGGGGGTTGAACCATGAGTATATGGCCCAACCGGCGGGCCTCCGGCGGCCTCTGCGGGGAGCTGAAAGAAGGGAAGACCGAACAGCCAAACAACCAAACAGCCCAATTCAACAGACCATACCGGTCTGACTCACACCAAACGGCCTCCACGAAAGCCGGGGTGGTTCATACCGCCATTCGATGCAGGTCCCCGGTGAAGGCCTGAAACGTCTGAACCGGCTTGTCGCACTGGACCGGCGGGACCGCAACGACGTGGAATCGCGAACCAATGTCGATTGCTGCAGCACAAGGGTTGATGATTGGAAGGCCCGTCGCCTTGGTTCGCTTGGCCATGATCACCTCCAGCAGTGAATGCCCGGACGGGGATACTGGACGATGCATCACCTTCCTAAACGCGGGGTCGCCGAAGCGCCACCAATATCGGGTCCGCTGGTGCCCTGGACCATGTTTGCTCACGGGGCGGTGAGCCGCCGCTCCGATCAGTTCAGATTCGCGGGTGCAAGTATCCGGGATTGAATCAGCATTGCCCTAGCTAGGGGGCGGGTGATTCGCCCTCCAAAAAGAGGGGATTCGCTACTGGTAGGAATTGAACGCGCACCAAATACTTAAGCCGGACTTTCGGGAATTCATTGCGTACCCGGCGCGCTTCGAAGGGAGATTTACGATGGCCTCATCAATCGCCTTGTCGGCTTGGAACCCCGCGGTGCCAGCGCCTACGAGATGGCTCACCTGCCTGCTGACCGCAGGCGCGTTGCTGCTGATCAGCGCACCGCTGCACGCGCAAGAGGTGGAATCATCGATCGCACGCGGCGGACGGCTCTATGACAAGTGGTGGAAGGTGACCGGGGCCGCGGAGCCCAGTGGTGCACACCCCAGTTATCCGGCCGAGGGCAAGTACCGGGCCAAAGGCGGGACCGACTGGCGCTGCAAGGAATGTCACGGTTGGGACTACATGGGCAAAGACGGCGCCTACAGCAAGGGCAGCCATTTCAGTGGCATCAAGGGTCTCCAGGGTGTGGCGGGCGGCGACCCGGCCAGGGTGGTGGCCGTGCTCAAGGACAAGACGCACGCACTGGGCGGCCTGATGAGCGAGGATGATTTGCGCGATCTCGCGATTTTCGTCAGCAAAGGCCAGGTCCAAATGGCTCAGTACATCGATCGAGGAACCAAGAAGGTCAAGGTCGGGGACAAGGCCAGAGGCGAACCGATCTACAACACCATCTGCGCCAACTGTCACGGCCGCGATGGCACGCTCAATGAGGACGGCAAACTGCTCAAGCCCGATGAAGAGCCACTCGGGCTGGTCGCCAACGACAACCCCTGGGAGACGCTGCACAAGATCCGCAATGGCCAGCCCGCCGAGCGCATGCCGGCGCTGCGCGCTTTCGATCTGCAGGTGGCCCTGGATATCCTCGCCCATTTGCAAACCCTGCCAGCGAAGCTGCCGGAACAGAAGAAGTAGGGTTGACGACGTCCGCGAACAGCCCAGGCCGGACGCGCGAAAGGTCATGGTCCTTAGATGACAAGTTCAGGCCGGTTTTCGCTGCTGCGACGTCGTCAGGCGTTTCTTCCCTCGTCACGCGGCCAGGTCTTGATGTCAATCGGACTTGCTTGCACGATGATCGGTGCGGTGGGTTCGGCCGGGTTCAGCATGGTCGTCGAGGCCACCAGCACGACCGAGTTTTGTTTGTCTTGCCACGAAATGAAGGTCATGCAGGAGGAACTGTCCAAGACAGTCCACTTCAAGAACCGCACTGGTGTGCGCGTGGGGTGCGGCGACTGCCACGTGCCCCGGCACCAACCCGACAAGATCATCGCCAAGGTTCATGCGCTCGACGACGTCTACGCGCATCTCATTGGAATCATCGATACACCCGAAAAATTCGAACTGCGTCGCGAGGAGATGGCGCACACCGTGTGGGCGGACATGAAGGCCAACAAGTCGCAGGCGTGTCGCAGCTGCCATGCCTTCGAGGCGATGGAATTTGCCCGGCAGGCTGATCGTCCCAGGCGCAAGCACGAGGAGGCCATGAACAATGGCGAGACGTGCATCGACTGCCACAAGGGCGTCGCTCATGCGTTGCCGAAAGGATTTCGCAAATAGCGACCATGGAACAGCGGCCATGCGGGCGCTTGAACCAATCACAAGGAGAAAAGCTTGAGATCGAAGTCCGATTGCGCGCGCTGGAGGGGCTTGGCCGCCGTACTGGCGCTGTGCCAGGCACCGGCCTTTGCGGGGCGCCCCTTCAGCACCGAGGACGCCGGCGTGATTGGCAAAGGCAGCTGTGAAGTCGAGGCGTTTGCCGAACGGCTGCGGCTATCCAACGCACCGAACGAGCGTGGCGTGTCGGCGCAACTGAGCTGCGGCGTGATTGGCGCAACCCAGCTCGGGTTGGCACTGGCGGAGTCGAAAGTCGCGGGCGAAAACTCGCGTGCGATGGTGTTTTCCGGCAAGACGCAACTCGTCGACGGCGGCGAGAACAAGGCGTCGTTCGCGCTGGCGTATTTCACAGCACGCGAGCGCGAACCGAATCAATCATGGCGATCGGTCGCCAGCGGTGTGAATGCAGTCGTCACCACGCCGGTCTATGACTGGTTGGTCCACGCGAACCTCGGCGTCACCGCCGAGCGCGGGCCCAACCGCACTGTCACTGGCTGGGCCGTTGCGTTCGAGCGGCCCGCCGCGGTGAAGGGAATTGACGCAGGCTTCGAGTTTTTCGGCGACGATCACGACACCCGCTGGGCGCAGATCGCCGCACGCTGGCATTTCCTTCCCGAACGCTTGCTGTTCGATGCGTCTCTGGGCAAGCAGACCTCGGGCGGCAGCGTCAATCGCCTAAGTGTCGGCCTGAAGTGGATTTTCTGAGGCCCGCGCAGCCCGGCTAAGCGTCAGTACTGCGTTTCGGCCGGTATGTCGGCTTCGGCAGTGAGTTGCGCCAGGCTCTCGAACACCAGTCGGCGCGGGTTGAGTTTGAGCCCGAGTCGGCTTTCGATCTCCGCAACGGCGCGCGTCGCCAACAGCGAATGACCGCCGAGGTCGAAGAAGTTGTCGCGCAGGCCGACTTGGCTGACACCGAGCAGTTCCTGCCAGATTTGCGCAACCGCCTGTTCCAGCGGAGTTTGCGGCACATCGCTTGCGGGGGGGAGGATCAATGTTTCGACAGGCAAGGGCAAGGCCTGGCGATTCATCTTGCCGTTGGGCAGCAGCGGCAGGGCGGCGATCGCCACGAAATGCTGGGGCAGCATGTATTCGGGCAGGCGCGAGCGCAGATGTTCGCGCAGCGCAGCCGGGGGCGGCATGGCGTTGCGCGCAACGACATAGGCGACCAGGCGCACATCGCCCGGCCGGTCTTCGCGAGCGATGACCACCGAGTGCGCCACCTCGGAGTGAGACCTCAGATGGGCTTCGATCTCGCCCAGCTCGATACGGTGCCCTCGCACCTTGACCTGTTCGTCCTGACGCCCGAGGTGTTCGAGCCTGCCGTCGTGGCGCCAGCGGCCGCGATCTCCGGTCCGGTACAGCCGTGCGCCTAGTGCAGAGCTGAACGGATCGCCGACGAAACGCTCGGCGCTCAGCTCGGGTCGATTCAGGTAGCCTTGTGCCACGCCCTCGCCGCCGATGGCGATCTCGCCGGTTACGCCGATCGGGCAGAGCTGGAGCTGCGCATCGAGGATGTGGATCTGCGTATTGGCGATCGGCCGGCCGATGCTGATGCCGTGCTCGACACTGTCGACTCGCCAGCAGGTCGACCACACCGTTGTCTCGGTCGGGCCGTACATGTTCCACAACTCGCCGCAGCGCGCGAGCAGTTGTTGCGCCAGGTCGATCGGCAGGCTTTCGCCGCCGATCAGCGCCTTGAACACGGACGATCCGCGCCAACCGGCGTCGACGAGCAATCGCCAGGTTGACGGCGTGGCCTGCATCACTGAGACGGCGCCCGACTCGAGCAGCCCGCGCAAGGCCTTGCCGTCCGCCGCCTCGGTACGGGTCGCGAGGATGACCTGGGCGCCCACCGTTAGCGGTAGCAACAGCTCGAGCACGGCGATGTCGAAGCTCAGTGTCGTCACCGCGAGCAATACGTCGCGGGTTTGCAGGCCCGGCTCATGCGCCATGCTCGCGAGGAAGTTCACCGCCGCGCGATGCGGCACCACCACGCCCTTGGGCGTGCCGGTCGAACCCGAGGTATAGATAACGTAGGCCGGGTCGGAAGCGTCGGCGTCAAAGCGCGCTTCGGCGTCGAGAGCGGCGCCGCTTTGCGCGGCGATCGCCGCGGTGCTCATGTCGAGCAAGAGGCACTTGTGGTGCGGCCAATGCGGCGTGCGCACGTCAGACTCGGTAATGAGCAGCGCCAGCTGCGCGTCTTCGCACATCATTGCGAGACGGTCCTGCGGATAGGCCGGATCGAGCGGCACGTAGGCGGCACCGGCTTTAAGGACGGCCAGCAGCGCGACGACCATGTCGAGCGAACGCTCGACACACAGGCCAACCAGCGCACCTCGGCCGATGCCGCGCGAACGCAGCAGGCGCGCAAGCTGGTTGCTGCGTTGCTGCAGCTCGACGTAGGTGAGCGAACCCGAGCTGCCGCGCAAGCCGACGCGGTTCGGCGAGCGGCGCGCCTGTTCTTCGAACAGGCCGTGGATCGTTTGCGCGCGCGGGCGAGGGTGTGCGGTGCTATTCCAGTCCGCCAGCAGCTGCCGCGCCTGGTCACCGACCAGGTCGAAGCTGTAGATCGATGCCGTCGGGGTAACGACCACCTGCTCGAGCAAGCGCAGGTAGCTCGCCAATAGGCGAGCGCCGGTTGACGAGTCGAACAACTCGGTCGAGAACGACAACCGCGCCTGGCCGAACATTTCGGTATCGATGCTCAGGGCCAGGTCAAACTGGCTGGTGCCGCTGTCGAATTCGAACAATTCGCAGTCCAGGCCTTCGATGCCCAGTGGCGCCGCTGGCGGATTCAGCACGTTGAACAGCACCTGGACGAGCGGCGCGCTAGCGTCGGAGCGTTGTATGGCAAGCTCCTCGACCAGCGCTTCGAACGGCAGATCCTGGTGCGCATAGGCCTGCAATGCGGTTTCGCGAACCCGCTGCAACAGTTCCACGAAACTCGGGTTGCCGCCCAGGGCGGTGCGCATCACGACGGTGTTGACGAGCGTGCCGACGAGAGTTTCGGCAGCGAGCTGCGTGCGATTCGCGATCGGCGTTCCCACCGCCACGTCATTGACCCCGCAATGGCGTGCCAGCAGCAGTTGGAAACACGCGAGCAGCGCCATGAACGGCGTCACACCTTGCTGAACCGCGAGCGCCTTGACGGCGGCCAGGGTCTTAGGCGAGATCGTGCCCGAAATGCGCGAGCCCCGGCCGTCGTGAGCGGCGCGGCGCGGCCGGTCAGCCGGCAGTGGCAAGGGCGCCAGGCCTTCGAGCGTCCTGCGCCAATAGGCGAGCTGGCGCCCCAAGACCTCACCGCTGAACACGCGACGCTGCCAGGCGGCATAGTCAGCGAACTCGATCGCCTTCGGCGGCAACGTCGGTTCGGCACCGCGCAGCAGCGCCGCATAAATGTTCGCCAGTTCACGCATCAGGATCGTCGTGGACCAGCCGTCGCCGATCGAGTGATGGATCGACCAGAAAAACACGTGCTCGGTTTCGCCGAGTTGCAGCAGCGTCATCCGGTGCAGTGGCCCGGTCGCGAGGTCGTAAGGCAGCAGCGCGCGCTGCTGCAATTCGCTGCACGCTGCGGCCGTGCGCTTGGCTTCGACCAAGAAGCGAAGGTCGATCGACTCGACGGGCACGCTGAGGCTGGCAGCGATACGCTGCATTGGCTCGCCGTGGACCGCAACCAAAGTCGTGCGGAACACCTCGTGGCGCGCGATCAGGTGCTGCAGGGCCGCGATCAAAGCCTCGCGATGCAGCACGCCGCGCAAGCGCATCGCGAAGGGCATGTTGTAGGCCGCGTTCTTCGGGTTGAACTGCTGAACCAACCACATGCGGCGCTGCGAATACGAGCTCGGCAACAGGCGGTCGCGCGGCTGGCGCTCGATGGCAGGCCACGCAGGCGCGCGATTCGGCGTTGCCGTTCCCAGCAAGCGTTCCACGGCCGCCGCCTGGCTGGCGATCATCGGCGCTTCGAACAGCGCGCGCAACTCCAGCTCGACGCCGAGGATGTCGCGCACGCGTGCCAGTACCTGGGTGGCGAGCAGCGAATGGCCACCGAGTTCAAAGAACCTTGTCGTTACGCCGAAGGAATCGATGCGCAGGACGCTGCGCCAGATCTCCCACACGGCCCGCTCGACAGGGCTGCGTGGCATCACCAGGCCCGCGTCGGCGCCTGCACCGGCAGTCGGCGCAGGCAGGGCCTGGCGGTCGATCTTGCCGTTCGGCAGCGTCGGCAATGCGGCAATCCAGACGAACGCCGACGGTAGGTAAGCCTGCGGCAGGAGCGCGGCCAAATGGGCGTGCAGCACCGCCGAATCTGGCGCCGCACCTGCGGCTGCGACGACATAGGCGACCAGCTGAATCTGGCCGTCGCTGCCGGGGCGCGGTAGCACCGCGCATTGGCGTACCGATGCGTGGCGTGACAACTCCGCCATCACTTCGGCAGGTTCGACGCGCACGCCGCGAATCTTCACCTGGTCGTCCAGACGGCCCAGGATTTCCAGTGCGCCGTCGCTCCGGTAGCGCCCGAGGTCGCCGCTGTAGTAGAGCAAATCGCTGGTGTCGTCGCGCCACGGGTTGGGGCGAAAGCGCCGCGCAGTCTCTTCGGGTTGGCCGAAGTAACCCAGGGAACGCATGGGTGTACGGATGACGATTTCGCCGGGTTCGCCGACACCGCACATCACACCGTGCGCACTGACCACCAGTGCCTGGCTGTCGGGCAACGCCGTGCCGACCGGCTGGACCCCGGCGTCCGGTCGCGCGCCGACGATATGGAAGCAGCGTGCCAGTGTCGTTTCGGTCGGCCCGTACAAATTGACGATCTGGCCCTGGCTGCCGCAGCGGCCACGCCACTCGGCGATCAGGCTGTCGGTCAGGGGTTCGCCGGCGACGAACAGCCAGCGCAGTTGTGGCGTGGCGCGTTCGCTTCGGCTGCATTGCAGCCACGACTGCATCACAGTCGGCGTGGTATGGGCGATGCTCACGCCCTCTTGCGCCAGCCAGGCGAGGGGATCCAGCAGGTCGCGCTCCGAAGGCATGCACAGAGTCGCGCCGCTCGTCAGCGGCAAGAAGACGTCGCGCAGCAATGGGTCGAACGACAGGCTGATCAGTTGCGACACGCGGTCTGACGGTGTCACGCCGAAACGCGTGCGTTGCCACGCGATGAAGTGACTCAAGGCCCGCTGCCGGCCAAGCACGGCCTTGGGGGTGCCGCTGCTTCCCGAGGTGAAGAACAGGTAGGCCGGATCGTCGGGTGCGCAGGGCACCTCGTTCGCGTCGTCCAGCTCTGCGCAAGCCGTGCCAGGCAACTCGTCGAGCATTGGGTCGAGCACGATGCGTTGGAGCGTGTCGATCCCCTCGGTCAGCGCATCAGAGGTCGGCTCTGTGTCGAACAGGCACAAGAACCGCGAACCCGTCGCAGCCAGCATCGTGCGCCGCCGCAGCGCCGGCAGGGCCGGGTCGAGAATCATGAATACCGCGCCGCAGCGCAGTACGGCGAGCATCGCGGCGGGAATCGCAAAACCGCGCTGCCCGCAAATCGCGATCACATCACCGCGCTGCACGCCGCGGCGCCGCAAGACCCGTGCGAGGAGCGCGGACTTGAGTTGTAGTTCGCCGTAGTCGTGGGCGCGCTGGTCGCTGCGCACCGCAATGCGAGCCGGTGCCTGTCGCGCTTGCGCATTGAATTCTTGCAGCACCGAGACGAACGGCGGCAGCGCCAGGACGCGCCGCGGATCGGGCAGCAGCGCTTGTGCCGACGCGGTGACCATAGAATAGTCGCGCAGCGCCCTCGCAGGCTGGTCGGCGACCGCCTCGATCAGGACCGACAACTGATCGAGCAATCCGCGCAGTGCGGTTGTCGAGAATCGGTCGCGACGCGCCACCATGCACAGCTCGATCGCCCCTGGGTTCGCCTGCAGATACACGGTCAGCGCGAACTTCGGTTGCGCCGTAGGGAGGGCGACCGGCTCGGCAGTCAGGCCGGCCATGTCGGGCACGCCCTGCCATTGCCCGAAGGAATTCACCATCACGTCGAAGAAGGGCTGACGATCGGCTTCGCGCGCCGGTGCGAGCTCGGCAACCAACTGGTCGAATCCGAGCTCCTGGTGCGCCCAGGCGTCCAGCACGGTGCTGCGGACTCGGCCCAGCAGCGCCTCGAAGGTCGGATTGCCGCCCAGGTCGGTGCGCAATACCAGCGTGTTCACGAACAGGCCGACGAGCGGTTCGAAATCGCGCCGGTCGCGACCGGCGACCGGCGTTCCCACCGCGATGTCATCGCGACCGCAGCGGCGCATCAACAATACTTTGATCGCGGCGAGCAGCACCATGAACACGGTGGCGTTATGCTGGCGCGCGAGCGCTTCGATGCGCTCAGCGAGTGGCCCGGTGACTTGTGTGCGCACTACCGGGCCGGGTTCGTCGTGGCGCTCCGGTGATATGCCCTCGAGCGGCAAGCGCAGCGGCTCGAGATCGCGCAGTTGTTGGCGCCAGTACGCCAGAGCAGGCGCTAATGCACCCTGACGCCGCCTCGCGTTGTCCCAATGGCAGACGTCGCGCCAGCTCAGCACCAGGGGTTCGAGCGGTGAAGGCAAGCTGGCGCACGCTGCGTTGTACTCGGCCGCGAGTTCGCGCAACACGATCTGCAGCGACCATCCGTCGCACACGATGTGGTGGATGATCAATGCCAACACGTGTTCGGTGGCGCGCAGCCGGAAGACTGCGGCCCGCGCCAGCGGTGCCTGCTCCAGCGCAATCGGTGCTTCGGCGAACTCCGCAAGGCGCTTCTGCAAGACCGATTCGCGCTGCGCCGGTTTGCATGCGCGCAGGTCATGCTGCTGCAACGCCCACGGCACGTCTGGCCGCAACCGCTGAACCGGCACCCCGCCAGATTCGACGATGTCCATGCGCAGGCTGTCGTGACGCGCCGCCAGCGCCTGTAAGGCGTTTTCCAAAGCCGGCACGTCGAGCGCGCCGCGCAGCCGCAGCGCATGAACGATGTGGTAGCGCGCGCTTGCACCCTGCAAGCGATCCAGGAACCAAAGCCCTTGTTGCGCGGCCGACAGCGGCGCATTCGGCCCGGCCGGCGAACGCGCGATCGGCGGAAGGGCCTTAGGGTCGAATTTTCCATCGTGCGACTCGATCGCACGCGCCAGCAACTCGACTGTTGGCGCATCGAACAGCGTGCGCAGCGGCAGATCGACTTGCAATTGTGTGCGTAAGCGCGAGATCAACTGCATCGCAAGCAGTGAATGGCCGCCGAGCTCGAAGAAGTTGTCGGTTACGCCGAACTGCTGGACTTGCAGGACATCGCGCCAGACTTCCCAAGTGGCGCGTTCGATCGAGTTGCGGGGCGCAACAATTTCGGCACGGCGCACGTCGAATTCAGGAGCCGGAAGGGCATGGCGGTTGATTTTTCCGTTCGTCAACGTAGGCAGTTCCGCAAGTTCGACGAACGCCGCAGGCAGCATGCTTTCCGGCAAGGTGGCGCGCAGGCGCCGCCGAAGATCCTGGATATCGATGCCGCTGCCGACCAAATAGGCGACCAGGCGCTTGTCGCCAGGGCGGTCTTCGCGCGCCACGACAACCACCTCGCGAATTGCGTCGATCGTCGCCAGCGCCGCTTCGATTTCGCCCAGCTCGATGCGAAAGCCACGAATCTTGACCTGCGAATCGATGCGCCCGAGGTACTCGATATTCGCGTCGCTGCGATAGCGCGCCAGGTCGCCGCTGCGGTACAGGCGCTGGCCCGCAGCGAACGGGTGCGCGATGAAGCGCTCGGCGCTCAATGCGGGCTGGTTCAGGTAGCCGCGCGCCAAGCCCGCACCGCCGATGTAGAGCTCGCCGACGACACCGATCGGAACCGGCTGCAAATGTGCGTCAAGCACCAGGCAGTGGGCGTTCGCGATCGGTCGGCCGATGGGTACCTGCGCTGAACCCGCGCAGTCGATCGGCCACTCGCAATGGGTTGCAACGATCGACGCTTCGGTCGGCCCGTAGAAATTGCCGATCGTCGTGTCGGGCAGACGTGCCTGCAGCGCGCGCGCCAGGGTTTGATCGAGCGCCTCTCCTGCGGAGATCAGGAAGCGCAAGCGCGCCGGCGCGAAGCTGGCTTCACTGAGCAACGCGCGTAGCGCCGAGGGAACCATGACTAAAGTCGTGACACCTTGCTGGCGCAACAGCTGTGCCAGCGCCCGCGTATCGCGCTGCGCACCCGCTCTCGCGAGCACCACACTCGCGCCGGCGCGCAGCGGGTGCAGCATTTCAACCACACTCGCGTCGAAGCTGATCGAACTCGCCGCCAACATTCGGTCGCCGGGCTGCAGCCCCAGCCGGTCACACATCCAGCGGCAGCTGTTGTGCATTGCGGCGTGTTCGATGAGCACGCCCTTGGGGCGACCGGTCGACCCCGAGGTATAAATCACATAGGCTAGGTCGTGCGGCTCGGATTCCCGATCAGGGTCGCTGGTGATGCCCTTGGTGAGCACAACTGCGTCTTCGTCCAGGCACAACACCTGGCGCAGCGCGCCGCTGCCGGCCTGCGGCACTCGCGGCAAGAGGTGCGACTGGGTCAGCAGCAGCGGTGCTGCGGTGTCGCGCAACTGGAATTCGACACGATCGCGCGGCAGTTCAGGATCGATTGGAACAAACGCGCCGCCGGCCTTCAGTACACCGAGAAGGGCGGCGACCAGCTCGAGCGAACGATCCATGCAAATGCCCACCCGCACGTCGGGCCCGACGCCGAGCCGGCGCAGTTCATGGGCGAGGCGATTGCTTTGCGCGTTGAGCTCCTGGTAGCTCGCGCGCCGGTCGTCGAACAGCGCTGCCACTGCACACGGCGTACGCTGCGCGTGTTGTTCGAAGCAACGCTGCAGCGACACGAAACGCATTTCGGTGTTCGGATCACCATGTGCCAACGCGAGAATTCTCTCGCGCTCAGCACTGCTCAACAGCGCCAGCGTGGCGACGTTTTGTGAGGCATCGGCACACATGCCTTCGATCAACATGAGCCAATGGCGCGCCAGTCGCTCGACTGTTGCGGCGTCGAACAGGTCGGAGTCGAAGCTGATGTGCCCACCCAGCGCCGCGCCCTGCTCTTGCAGTTCCAGTGTCAGGTCGAACTTTGCTATCGGGCTGGCCAGGGCGAGGCGTTCGACGCTCGCCTCTCCCCACCGCGGCAGCGGCTGCGCCGGTGCTTGCAGCACGACCATGGTCTGGATCAGCGGCATGCGGCTCGTGTCGCGCGGCAGCTTCAATGCTTCGATCACTTCTTCGAACGGCAGATGCTGGTGATCGATCGCACCCAGCGCATTCGCCTTGACTTGCGCGAGCAGGTCGACAACGCTCATCGACTCGCCGAAGTCGCTGCGCAGCGCGAGGGTGTTGGCGAAGTAGCCGACCACGCCCGCCAGATCGGGCCGCTCGCGATTGGCGACCACCGACCCGGTAACGATCGTCGATTGGCCGCTATAGCGGTGCATCAAGATTTGCCAAGAAGCGAGCAAGGTCATGAACAGCGTCGTGCCGGTGCGCAGCGCCAACTCGCGCAGCGCGCGCAATTGGGCAGCGGCCAACGTCAGCGGCAGGCTGGCACCGCGGAAGCGCTGCACCGCACTACGGCGTCGATCGGCAGGCAGATGCAGCAACGCCGGAACCCCGGCGAGTTTGCGCGTCCAGTAGACCAGTTCACGCTCGCGTACGCCACTGTCCAACCACTGCGGCTCCCAACGTGCGTAGTCGAGGTAGCTCAAGGCGAGCTGCGGCAGCCGGGCGGCGCGCCGCGCGATTCGTGCCGAATACAGCTCGCTCAATTCTTCCAACAGCAGGTCGATCGACCAGCCGTCGCAGACGCTGTGGTGCAGCGTCCAAAGCAGCCGGTGTTCGTCTTCGGCGAGTCTGATCAAGGTGGCACGCATCGGTGCCTCGCGGGCTGGGTCGAGCGCGCACAAACCTTCGTCGGCGGCGAGTTGCTCGAATTGCGCAATCGCGGCATCGACGCCCTGCAAGTCGACTTGTTTCATCGACCAGTGGGCCGTGGCTTCGACGCGCTGCATGGCCTTGCCATCGACACGGACCCAGCGACTGCAAAGGATGGGGTGGCGCTGCGTCAAGTCGCGCAGGCACTCCTGGAGCACCGCCGCGTCCAGCGGTCCGTGCAGCGCGAGTGCCAGCGGCACGTTGTAGAGCGCCGTGTCGGGTGCCATCTCCTGCCAGAACCACATGCGCTGCTGCGCCGCCGCAAGCGGCTGTGCGCCTTGTTCACTCGGCCCGGCATGCAGCGCGGGCGCTGCATGCACGGGCCGCCCCAGCAGTGTGTCGATCGAGGCGGCCACGCCGCGCAGGCTGGGCTCGCCGAGCACGCTCGCCGGCGGCAGCGCTAAACCCAAACTCGATTCGATCGCCTGCAGCAAGCGGAACGTCGACAGCGAATCAAGTCCGCATTCGATCGCAGACGCGTCGAGACTGATCTCGCGCGGATCGCGGCGGGCGAATCGCGCCACGAGCCGCAGCAATGTTTGTTGAATCGCCGCGAGGCGCACCGTTGCATCCGTCTGCGCGCGCAGATCGGCCGGAAACTCGGCCGCTGGGTCGCTCTGGGCGCCCTGCGTCTGAGTGACGTCGAGCAGCAGGGTTTGCAATTTGGCTTCGAGATACTCTTGCTTGCACACTTGCCTGCGAATCTTGCCGCTGCTCGTGCGCGGCACCGTTCCCGCACGAATCAACGCCACAGCGTGCACCGGCAGGTCGTGTTCTTCGGCCACCGCCCGGCGGATCGCGTGTATGAGCTGCGCCAGGTCGGCGTCGACGGCGCTGCGCTCGACTTCCTGCACAACGACCAAGGCCTCGCCGTCGTCGCTATCGATCGAAAAGGCCGCGCCGTAGCCGGCACGCAGCACCCGGTTGCTGCGTTGCACGGTCCATTCGATGTCGTGCGGCGCATGGTTGCGGCCATGCACGATGATCAGATCCTTGAGGCGGCTGCTCACGAACAGCTGCCCCTCATGCATGAAACCCATGTCGCCGGTGCGCAGATAGGGGCCGTCGCCGTCGACGGTGCGCGCCTGAAAGATCTCGGCGCTGAGCGATTCGCGGCGCCAGTAACCCTGGCCGACGCTGCTGCCCTGAACCCAGATTTCACCGATACGGTCCCCCGCACTGGGCGCCAACGTCTGCGGGTCGACGATGCACGCACTCATCTGCGGAATCGGGCTGCCGCATCCTACGACGCGACGCACTGCTCCAGCAGCTTCGACACCCTCGGCAACAATGCCTTGCTCCAGGCGTTCGGCATTCAGGCTCAGGGTCACGGGGGGCACGCCGGGTGGCGTCGCGGTGATGACCAGCACGGTCTCGGCCATGCCGTAGGCCGGCGCAAAGACGGCATCGCCCAGGCCATGGGGACGGAACGCCGCATGAAACTGCGCTGCTGCGTCGGGATGAATCGGTTCGGCGCCGCATGAACACGACAGCAAGGCGCGCAGATCGGCGCGCCAGTGCGGCTGCTGTTCCAGTGCCTTGACGCAGGCCATGTAGGCGAAGTTGGGCGCGCCGGTGTGCGTGGCGCCATGACGCGCCATGGCCTCCAACCAACGCAGAGGGCGGCGCAGAAAGGACAGTGGTGACATGAGGGTGCTCGGCACGCCGGCGTGGAACGGCATCAGCGAACCGAACACCAGTCCATAGTCGTGGAAGTGAGGCAGCCACGACAACACGCGGCTGGCGCCGGCACGAATCTGCCAAGCGTCGGACTGGCATTGCGCCAGCAGTTGGGCGTGCGTAATGATCACGCCGCGCGGCGTCGAGGTCGATCCGGAGGTGTACTGCAGGTAGGCGACGCTGTCCGGTCCCAAGGCCACGTTTGCCGCTTCGCGATCGTGCAAGGGCAGGGCTGCAACGTCGGTGGCAAGCCAATCCGCGCCGGTGCCGCCCGCGTCATCATCAAAACTCTTCGCCGATTCGAGCAAATTCGAGGTCGTCAACACCAACGAAACCTGCGCGTCGACGATGATGGCGCGCAAGCGAGGGGCGTTGTTCTTGAAACGCACCGGGTCGGGCGCCGGTACCGGCACCGCGATCCGACCCGTCAGCATGCAGGCCCAGAAGGCGCGGACGAATTCCAGCCCTGGGGGGTAAACCAGCAGCACTCGGTCGCCGGGCTTCGAATGGCGCGCCAGCTCGTAGGCCAAGGTGCGCACTTGCGCGTCGAGCTCGGCATAGCTCAGCGATTCGGCGATGGCCAAGTCATCGCGTATGAAGGCATAGGCGAGCGAAGCAGGCTGCTGTTGGCAACGCCAGGTGAAGAAGTCGCTGAGGTTGTCGATCATGGCTCACTCGGGACAGGCAAGTTCGGGGTTGACCACGGCCGGTACGCGGCCCATTCGGTGTAAACGACGTGAAACCGGCAAGCCTCGACCCCGGACAAAGCACGCAACGCGTGCGCTTGCGAGTCACGTCGGCGCAAGTTTCAGGACAAGTCCGAGCGAGTGCTCGCGAGGCGAGTCGCGAAGGCGCAAGGCGGCGTGCGAAACCACCGACTTCAAAGCGATCGAACGATGCAACGCCGCCCGCGCACGCGCCCTTGGCCCCAGTGCCCTACAGCGGTCGTGGCCGCGTGGCCAAGCACTTGCGCCTGGGCGATGCCGCGCAGCACAGGCCGATGTCGGTCAAGGAACTGGTCTTGGCCCTGAAGGGCGAACATTGGCGCGAAATTACCTGGCGCGAGGGCACCAACGAAACGCTGCGCTCACGATTCGCCAGGGTGCGGGCGCGCGCGGCACATCGCGAGCACTCGCGCGACGAACAACGTCAACCCGGCGGTAGACCAGACTGGCTCGGACCTCGCGCTCGAGAACGGCGTAGCTCCAGTTGCGCATTTGCTTGAGCAGCATCAAGAGCAGCGCGACATCTGCCGGCGTGCCCTTGCGTCCGAGCCTACGGCTGTGCGTCCAGCGTCGCGCCAGTGCCTCGTAGACCAAATCCAGTAGCTGCGCGTCGCACAGGAGTTCATCGACCTGACGCATCCAAGCTTCCCAGAGATCTCCGACCTGCTCGGCAATCAAGCCGTCGCCCAAACTGGCGGCGGCGCTGTATCACTTGGCAGAATTCGCGCGAGCCTTGGCCCGACGCGCCTTCACGGCACGCTTGTCGCGATCGAGTGCGCGCAAGAACCGCTCGCGGTTGCCCACGGCGAGTTGCGTGCCGACCTCCTGGAAACGCAACCACGCTTGATGCGACTCCCGAAGCCCCTGTGCGTGCTCGGGGGGGCACGTAGACAGAGCGCGCCTGACCAGCGCTGCTGTCATGGTCAAGCGTCGCAACTCGCCGTGTCCAAGCCATGACCACTGCCGATCCGCAGGTTTCTTGACCATTGCGGTTCGCACCGGGTCCAACTCCACATATCGGGCCTGACCCGGAGTAACCCCCTGATCTCCGGGGGGGGGGGGGTGATCCGCACGGTCCAAGGAGGGAATCTGCCCATTTCGTCGCGATAGGCAATGCACTGAAACTGCAGGCATCCGGTGTAGGACTGTCAATGGCCGGCGCCGATTGGGGTGCTGAAGCATGGCCTTATCTACAACTCGCGCTCACGACGCCCCGCTCGACGCCGAGCCGCCTGCGCCGTCCACAGTCAGTCGCGCAGCGAGGTCGAGCAACCTGCTTGTCTATGCGCTCGTGGGTGGTCTCGTCTTCGGTGCCTGGAAGCTCACCCGCCTCGGGATTTTCAGAGCCGACGCCGCCGCCGCCTATTGGATCGGCGTGGCTGGTGGCATCGCGTTCCTGGTGCTGTTCAGCTATCCGCTGCGCAAGCACGTACGCGCCCTGCATGGTCTGGGCAAGATCAAGTGGTGGTTCCGGGTGCATATGGCACTGGGCATCGTCGGGCCCCTGCTGATCCTGCTGCACTCGCGCTTTCATGTCGGATCGATGAATGCTGCAGTGGCCCTGTACTGCATGCTGGTCGTGGCCGCCAGCGGCTTGATTGGACGCTTCTTCTACCTGAGGGTTTATCGCGATCTGTCCGGCGAACAGACCAACCTGCGCCAGTTACAGGCCGAAGCCGGCCAAGACCGATCCGAGGCGCGCTCGAAGCTGCACTTCGCCCCCGCGGTCGAGGATCGCCTGCAGCAATTCGCAGACAACGAACTCAACGCCAAGCCGGGCTGGAGCACCTATTTTCGACAGCTGCTCGTGCTGCCGGTGCAGCGCTGGTTTGTCTATCGCGCCTGCGTCGCCGATTTGCGTGCGCCGCTGGCTGATATCGCCCGCAAGCGACGTTGGAGACGCGCCGAACACGAGTTGCAGCAGCGACTCGCGCGCAAGCTGATTCGGCACTATCTGAAGAGCGTCGCCCGCGTGGCGCAGTTCTCCGCGTACGAACGCATATTCGCCCTGTGGCATGTCGCACACGTACCCTTCGTTGTCCTGTTTGTCATCAGCGCGGTGATCCACGTCGTCGCGGTGCACGCGTACTAAGCGCGAGGTCGGTTTGACGCCATGGATTCGAATCACCCGACTCATTGTCCGGCGGGGGCTGGTTGCGGCGCTGCTGTACATCGCGGGCGCGTCGTCCGCCTTGGCGCAGAACATCGAGTCCGTGCTCTTGCCCGGCCCAGTCATCCAGGCACACGCGAAATGGGAGGCGGACTGCAAGGTCTGTCACGTCAGGTTCGACCGCGACGCACAGAGCGGGCTCTGCATGGACTGCCATAAAGACATCGGGCGCGACGTGCGCGACAAGTCCGGCTACCACGGCCGCATGAAGCCGCAGGCTTGCCACAGCTGCCATCGCGAGCACAAAGGGCGGCAGGCACGCCTGGTCGAATTCGACCAGCGCCAATTCGACCACGCGTTGACGCGTTTCGCCCTGCGCGGCCAGCACCAAAAGGCCGCCTGCGAGAAGTGCCATGAACCGGCCAAGAAGTACCGCCAGGCGGCGCATGAATGCAACGCCTGCCACGGCAAGGACGATGTGCACAAAGGCTCGCTCGGCGTGAAGTGCGCCGACTGCCACGCCGAGGTCGGCTGGAAGGATGCCAAGTTGGATCACGCCACCACGCGCTTCCCGCTGCTCGGCAAGCACGCCGAGGTTCGTTGCGCAAATTGCCACACGGACAAGAACTTTCACGAAACACCGCGGTTTTGCTACGCCTGCCACCGCAAGGACGATGATGGAAGCAAGGGCCACAAGGGTCTGTTCGGCGAGAAGTGCGAGACCTGCCACGGCCCGAAGGGCTGGAAGCCGCCTACCTTCAATCACGACACCGACACCAAGTTTTCGCTGCTCGGCAAGCACCGTTCGGCCAGGTGCGGCGCCTGCCACACCGGTCCGGTCTACAGGGTCAAGCTCGGTACGGACTGCTACGCCTGCCACCAGAAGGACGACAAGCACAAGGCAAGCTTGGGGCGCGACTGCGCCAGCTGCCACACCGAGCGTGACTGGAAAGGCCGCGACAAGTTCGATCACGATCGCACCCGCTTCGCGCTGCGCGGCAAGCATATGGAGACCCGCTGCGACGCCTGCCACAAGAGTGCCGTGTTCAAGGAAGCGCCGAAGGAATGTTTCGCCTGCCATGAGAAGGACGACAGGCACAAGACCACTCTCGGCCGCGACTGCGCCGCCTGCCACACCGAGCGCGACTGGAAGGGGCGTGGCAGGTTCGACCACGCGCGCAGCAGCTTCCCTCTGCTGGGCAAGCATGCGGACACGCGTTGCGGCGCCTGTCACAAGAGTGCGATGTTCAAGGAAGCGCCGAAGCAATGCTTCGCGTGCCACGAGAAGGACGACAAGCACAAAGCCACTCTAGGCCGCGACTGTGCCGCCTGCCACACCGAGCGCGACTGGAAGGAACGTGGCAAGTTCGACCACGATCGCACCGGCTTCGCGCTGCTGGGCAAGCATGCGGACGCTCGCTGTGACGCCTGTCACAAGAGTGCACTGTTCAAGGAGGCGCCGAAGGAATGTATCGCCTGCCACCGCAAGGACGACAAGCACGAGGCCACGCTGGGCGAGTTATGCGCCACCTGCCACGTCGAACGCGACTGGAAGACGACGACGGGTCGTTTCGATCACGACAAGACGAAGTTCCAGCTGCGCAATGCGCATGCCGCGTTGAAGGTCAAGTGCAGCGACTGCCACAAGGACCTGCGCAGCTTGCGCAAGACTGCGCTGGATTGCTACAGCTGCCACCGCAAGGACGACAGGCACGAGGGCCAGCAGGGACGCGAGTGCGCGTCATGCCACGTCGACACGAACTGGAAGAGCGTGCCGCGCTTCGACCACGGTTTGACACGCTTTCCGCTGTCGGGCCGGCACTTCAAGGTCGAGTGCAAGGCTTGCCATGCGAGCGCGCGCTTCAAGGACGCCAAGCTCGACTGCGTCGCCTGCCACGCCAAGGACGACCAGCACAAGACGACGCTGGGCACCGCCTGCGAGTCGTGCCACAACGCGCGCAGCTGGAGGGTCTGGGACTTCGACCACGACAGGCGCACGAAATTCATGCTCGACGGCCGGCACAAGGGTGTCGCCTGCGGGCTTTGCCACACCCGCCCGGCAGTCGACGCCAAGGTCGTGGCCTCGGCGCAGTGCGTGGTCTGCCACACGAAGAACGACGCCCACGACGGCAGCTTCGGCCGCCAATGTCAGCAGTGCCACGCGACTTCGTCGTGGCGCATTCTCCGCCCGGGCATGGGGCGCAAGCTTGGCACAGCAGGCCCCGGGCCACCGTCATCTCGGGCTGACTGGGTGCCGCAGGTGGGCGTCGGAGCAGGAACATGAGGCTGGGTCGACCGCGCTGGTACAGAGCCCTTCATCCGACGATCTGGATCGTCGGATTGCTCGTGCTCGCCAGCGCGGCGCTGCTGCTGCGGCCGCAGCCAGCCGCGGCGCAGCAGGGCGCAGGCTTCGACCACGTGACGACCGGTTTCGCGTTGACCGGCAGGCACGAGGACGTGCGCTGCGAAACTTGCCACATCAAGGCCATCTTCAAGGGAACGCCGCGCGAGTGCGCTGGCTGTCATGTGCAGAACAACGCACGCGGCGCGCTGGCCAAAACGGTCGAGCACATCCCGACAAGCAAGGGTTGCGAGACCTGCCACACGACTTCGACGTTCAGCGCGGTGCTGTTCAGTCACGCCAGCATCGACCCGGGTTCTTGCGCCTCGTGCCACAACAATCTGCATGCCACCGGCAAGCCGGCAAACCATGTGCCCACCTCGGCGTCGTGCGGCGAGTGTCACGCGACGAGCGCCTTCGTGCCGGTGCTGCGCTTCGACCATCAAGCAGCGTCGTTCGGGAGTTGGACCTGCACGACCTGCCACGATGGCCACTTCGCCAGCGGCAAGCCGCCGAACCATATTCCGACCCTGGGGACGGCGCTGTGCGAGAGCTGCCACCAGGCCTCCATCACTGGAGGATTCACGAGTTTCAGCGGCGGCCAGATGGACCACCGGGGTTATACGTCGGGCTGCGCGCAGTGTCACGCCCCAGCGGTTGCCAACACCTTTTACGGTGTGCGCATCGTGTCTTCGAGTTCGACCGCACTACCGCACATCCCCGCGTCCGACACCTGCGAAACCTGCCACCAGACGATCCCGACCCAACTCATCCCCGCCACCGGCGCGGCCAGCGTAGGTGGCACGACCTTCGCCAACGCGGGAATGAGCCATGCCGGCATCACGAGCAACTGCGCACAATGTCACGGCCCGAGCGTCACGAGTGGGACTTTCATCGGTGTCACGCCAAAGACGAGTGCCGCACTGGTGCCGCCGCACCTGCCGACTTCCGCGCCATGCGAGGCCTGCCACGCGAACGCGATTCCGGCGATGCCGATCCCGGCCGCGGGTGCTGCGGCGGTCGGCGGGACGACGTTTGCGAACGGCCAGATGAGCCACCAGGGCATCACGAGCAACTGCGCGCAATGTCATGGTCCGAGCGTCACGAGCGGGACTTTCATCGGTGTCACGCCGAAGACGAGTGCCGCTCTGGTGCCGCCGCACCTGCCGACGTCCGCGCCATGCGAGGCCTGCCACGCGAACGCGATTCCGGCGATGCTGATCCCGGCCGCGGGCGCTGCGGCGGTCGGCGGGACGACGTTTGCGAACGGCCAGATGAGCCACCAGGGCATCACGAGCAACTGCGTGGCCTGCCACGGGCCGAGCATCGGCAGCACGAGCTTTGCG
>JBAQUQ010000314.1:0-45628 GCA_049297615.1 Burkholderiaceae bacterium | reverse complement strand
CGCCCAGGTCGAGCTCGCCGGCGTGGGGAACCGCCGGCCGGCCCAGCTCTCGGGCGGCCAGCGCCAGCGTGTCGCGCTGGCCCGCGCCCTGATCAATCAGCCCCAGGTGCTATTGCTCGACGAGCCGCTCGGCGCCCTGGACCTCAAACTGCGCGAGCAGATGCAGAGCGAGCTCAAGGCGCTGCAGCGGCGCCTGGGCATCACCTTCCTGTTCATCACGCACGACCAGCACGAAGCGCTGTCGATGAGCGACCGCATCGGTGTCTTCAACCTGGGCCGGCTCGAGCAGGTCGGCACCGCGCAAGCGGTTTACAACGAACCGGCGAGCCGCTTCGTGGCGCAGTTCGTCGGCGCGGCGAACCTGCTCGACGGCGAGGTGGCGCGCCGCCTGAGCGGCCACTCCAGCGCGATGTTGCGGCCCGAGCGCATACATCTCGGGCCGGCCGGCGGCGCGCGCGCCAGCGGGAACGTGGCCGAAGTCCAATATTTCGGCGCTTTCACGCGCATCAAGGTCGAGGCAGAAGGCGTGCAGTTGCAGGCCGACTTGCCCGAGTCGGGCAGTTCGCCAGCGCTCGTGCCCGGCGCCCGGGTTCATCTGCACTGGGACGAAGGCGCCGTGCATCCCCTGGCCGAGGGTGCGCCGGCATGAGCGCCGCGATGGCCTTTGCGCAGCCGGGTCCGGGCCTGCGGCGCCGCGCCTCGGACCTTCTCTACACCCGGCGCGGCGTCTTGCTGCTCGTCCTGCTCGCCCCGCCGCTGTTGTGGTTCGGCGTGATCTATCTGGGTTCCTTGTTCGCCCTGCTGGCCAACGCCTTCTTCGGACTGGACGACTTCACCGGTCAGGTGGTTCGCGAATTCACGCTGAAGAACTTCGTCGATCTCGCGCAACCGGCCAATGTCGACGTGGCACGGCGCTCCGTGACGATGGCTGTCCTGGTCACCTTGACCTGTATCGCGATCGGATTTCCGCTGGCCTACTACATGGCGCGTTACGCCAGGGGGGCGCAAAAAGCAGCGCTCTACATCGCCGTGATGTTGCCCTTGTGGTCGAGCTACCTGGTGCGCTTGTACGCCTGGAAGTTGCTGCTCGCCAAAGAGGGAGCGATCTCCTGGGCCGCACAGCAATTGCATCTGACCTGGCTGCTCCAGGCATTGCTCGAGTTGCCCGCGGTGGGCGGCCCGTCGCTGAGCTTCTCGGCCCTGGGCACCTTCTGCGTCTTCGTCTATATGTGGCTGCCCTTCATGATCCTGCCGATCCAGGCGGCGGTAGAGCGCATCCCGGCGTCCAACATCGAAGCGTCGAGCGACCTCGGCGCAACGCCTGCGATGACCTTCGCCAAAGTGATCTTCCCGCTGGCGATGCCAGGAATCGCCGCAGGTTCGATCTTCACCTTCTCGCTCACCCTGGGCGACTACATCATTCCGCAGGTCATCGGCGACAGCACCAACTACATCGGCCAGGTCGTCTACAAGCAGCAAGGCGTGGCGGGCAATGTGCCCTTCGCGGCGGCGTTTTCGCTGGTCCCGATCGTCGTGATCGGCGTGTACCTGTGGATCGCCAAGCGCCTGGGAGCCTTCCATGCGCTATGAGGCCGGACCGAGCCAGCCCCGGCCCGACCGCGAGAACCCGGTGAACGCCGCGCCGCGTGCTCGTGGCACCGCCGAGCAGGGCGCACACTGGGCATTGAAGGCCGCCGCCTGGGGGGCGATCGCCTTCCTGCACATCCCGCTGGCCCTGATCATCGTCTACGCCTTCAGCGCCGAAGACAAGAGCTATGTCTTTCCTCCGCCCGCATTGACGACCCTCTGGTTTGGCGTGGCCTGGGGGCGCGAGGACGTGTGGCAGGCGATCACCTTGAGCTTCCAGATCGCCGCGTGGTCGACAGCCCTGGCCATCCTGCTCGGTACCCTGGCCGCCGCGGCATTGGCGCGCGCCAGCTTCTTCGGCCGCGATGCGATCTCCCTCTTGTTCATTCTGCCGATCGCGCTGCCCGGGGTGATCACCGGCATCGCCCTGCGCTCGGCCTATGGCACGCTGGAAATTCCGTTCTCGTTCTGGACCATCGTGATCGGCCACGCGACGTTTTGCGTCGTCGTCGTCTTCAACAACGCCGTGGCGCGACTGCGGCGCCTGAACCCGCACCTGATCGAAGCGTCGATGGACCTCGGCGCCGACGCCTTCCAGACGCTGCGGTTCGTCGTCCTGCCCCAGCTCGGTTCGGCCCTGCTGGCCGGCGCATTGCTCGCCTTTGCGCTGAGCTTCGACGAAGTGATCGTCACCACGTTCACCGCCGGCCAGCAGACCACTTTGCCGATCTGGATGCTGCAAGAACTGGTTCGCCCGCGCCAGCGCCCCGTCACCAATGTGGTCGCCGTCGTGATCATCGCGCTGACCTTTGTGCCCATCCTCGCCGCCTATTTCCTGACGCGTGCGGACGAGGCTGTCCAGCGTTGACTCTTATCGCTTATCGCTCAAGGAGCTTCCTCATGGCCGACATCAAACTGCCCACCCAACTGCTGATCGACGGCGCCTTCGTCGCCGGTGAAGGCGAAGCCGAGAAGGTCTTGAACCCAGCCACGGGTGAATTGCTCGTCGCCTTGCCCGAAGCATCGGTCGACCAGGTGCACAAATGCGTCGCCGCGGCGCACCGCGCCTTCGATTCGTGGAGCGAGACGACGCCGATGGAGCGTTCGCGAATGCTGCTCAAACTCGCCGACGCGATCGAGTCGCGCGGCGAAGAGTTCGCACGCCTCGAGTCGCTCAACTGCGGCAAGCCCTATGCGCGCGCGCTCGGCGACGAGATTCCGGCCGTCGCCGACTGCTGGCGCTACTTCGCCGGCGCGGCGCGCTGCATGGGCGGGACGCTCGCCAACGAGTACCTCGCCGGCCACACCAGCATGATCCGGCGCGATCCGATCGGCGTGATCGCCTCGATCGCGCCGTGGAACTATCCGCTTATGATGGCGGCGTGGAAGCTTGCTCCGGCGCTGGCGGCGGGCAATACCGTCGTCATCAAGCCGAGCGAACAAACGCCCTTGACGACCTTGCTGCTCGCCGAGGTGGCGGCCGAGATCTTCCCCAAAGGCGTGATCAATGTCGTCGCCGGGCGCGGCGCGAGCGTCGGCCAGGCGCTCGTGGAACACCCGAAAGTGGCGATGGTCAGCGTGACGGGCGACGTGAGCACCGGCCGCAAGGTTCTGCAGGCGGCCACCGGAACGCTCAAACGCACCCACCTGGAACTCGGCGGCAAGGCCCCGGTGATCGTCTTCGACGACGCCGACATCGATGCCGTCGTGCAAGGCCTGCGCACCTTCGGCTACTACAACGCGGGCCAGGATTGCACGGCAGCGTGCCGCGTCTACGCCGGGGCCAAGGTCTACGACAGGCTGGTCGCCGATCTGTCGAGCGCGGCCAAGAGCATCAAGGTCGGCATGCAAGACGAGCCCGACGTCGAAATCGGCCCGCTGATCAGCGACCGCCAGCGCAACCGCGTGGCGAGTTTTGTCGAGCGCGCGCAGATGACGGGCCACATGGAAATCACCGCCGGCGGCAAGGCGCGCGAGGGCAGCGGTTTCTTCTACGAACCCACCGTGGTGGCCGGGGCGCGCCAGGAAGACGAGATCGTGAAGCGCGAAGTGTTCGGGCCCGTGGTGAGTGTGACGCGCTTCACCGACACCGAACAGGCGATCGCCTGGGCCAACGACAGCGACTATGGTCTGGCCTCGAGCGTGTGGACGCAGGACGTGGCACGCGCGATGCGCGTGGCGAAGAAGCTGCAGTACGGCTGCACCTGGATCAACACCCACTTCATGCTCGTCAACGAGATGCCGCACGGCGGCATGAAGTCATCGGGCTACGGCAAGGACATGAGCATGTACGCGCTGGAAGACTACACGGTGGCGCGCCATGTGATGGTGAAGATGTAGGGCTTCTGGGCTTCTGCCGCCAAAGGCAAGCGCTACTCCAGCGAATCCAGGTTGTTTCTTGCACGCCAATGCGCGGGATCGAGAACCAGTGCCTGTCGGTAGGCGCGTCGGGCGCCGTCCACATCGCCCGCCTGCTGCCTGGCCACACCCAGGTTGTTCCAGACCCTGGGCTTCTCGGGCGAAACCAGGCTCGTGTGCTCCCACAGCGCGACTTCAGAGCGATAGGCGTGGTTGCGCAGCATCGTTGCCGATGACAAGACCAGCACCAGCAGCACGATCGCGACGCTTCCGGCGAAGCGTCGCTGGGCGTGCAGTTTGCTCAGCAGCACGGCGACGATGAGGGCCGGCCCGATCAAGGCCAGATACAACTGCCTGTCGTTGGCTACATCGAGGCGCGGCAAGATGGAATTGGTCGGGACCAGCCAGACCGCGAACCACAGGACGCCAAAGCCGATCCAGCGCGAACCGGCCGAACTGCGTCCTTGCCACAGCGCAACCGCGAGCAAGCCGGCGAGGGCGCAGGCCTGCACGGCGAGCTCCAGCGTGAAAGTCTTGTAGATCGGCAAATCGGGATCGGCATTCACCACAAGTGTCAGCAGGGGGCGCGTGATGAGGTAAAAAACGCCGTTCACTTGCGTCAACAGATTCTCGGCAAGTGAGCGGATTTGCAGGCTCCCGTCCAACAGCTTGCCATAGGCGGGAACCAGCAAAACCAATCCCGCAAAGCAGAGCAGCACAGCCCAGTGCCCAGCGCTGCGCGCGAGGAACTTGTGCCAATGAAAGCCCGCGCGCAACGCCTCGCACAACAACAAGACCAGCGGCAGCGCCCAGGCGTTTTCTTTCACGCCAAGCGCCGCCGCGAAGGAAATGACGGAAGCGACACGCCAAGCGATCGGCCATCTGCCACCTTCTGCCTCGAGATAGGTAAACAGCCCGGCCAGTGCAAACATGGCCATCAAGGACACCGAGCGTCCGCTGACATAGGTGACGGCCTCAGTTTGCGCGGGATGCAGCGCAAAGATCGACGCGGCGATGAATGCGGCGCCGCGAACCGCGCCGGCGTCGACGCCCACCTGCGGCGCCAGCCTGCGAAGGAGTTGAAACACCAGCAGGGTGTTCACCCCATGCACGGCCAGGTTCAGGGCGTGAAAGCCCACGGCGCTGTCATCGAGCGCCCAATTGGCCGTATAGCTCAATTTCAGCAGCGGCCTGATTCCCGGCATCGCCTGCCACCAGGCGGCGAAGGAATGCACGTCTGTCTGCTTGACTACGACGTTATAGTCGTCGAATTGAAACACTCCGGCGAGGGAATTGGCGTAAGTGACGAGCACGGCCACGACCAGCCACGCCGGCGCTGCCAAACTACTGCTTGCCGGCCCTGGCGGCATGGTGCAAGGCACGGTCCAGCGCGGTGTGGGCGTCCCACCAGCGGTTCGGGCCGTTGAGCAACACCAGCAGCACCCGCATTCCGTCGCGCTCGGCCAGAGCGATCAGGCATTTGCCGGCCTTGGGTGTGTAGCCCGATTTCACGCCGATTGCATTGGGGTGGCGCCCGATCAACTCATTCGTATTGCGCAAAGCAAAGCTGCGCCTGCCGTCCACCGAGGTAAATCGCGCTTCCAGCCGACGCACGATCGCGGCGAAGACCGGGTTGCCGAGCGCGACTTCGGTGAGTTGAAGCAGGTCTTGCGCCGTCGAGTAGTGGCCGGGGGCATCGTGGCCGCAGGCGTTCTGAAAGTGCGTTCGCGCGAGGCCCAATTCGACCGCGCGTCGATTCATCAGCGCGACGAATCTCGGCGCATCGCCGCTGTGCGCCTCTGCCAGGGCACGGCAGGCATCGTTGCCCGACACGAGCAAGGTCGCCAGCAACAAGTCTGCTTGCGTGTAGCGCTCGCCGGCCCGGATCCGCAAGCGGGTCCCGGTGGCGGCCGCGGCGCTGGCGCTCACGGTGACGAGTCTTTCAGGCTGATAATTTTCCAGGATCAATAGCGCAGTCATCACCTTGGTGAGGCTGGCCGGCGCGAGTTTTTCCGCAGCACGGTGCGACCAAAGGGTCTTGCCGTTGACGCGCGCCAAATAGGCCTGCGCCATGCCCTGAAGCGGCCCTGGGACATCGCGGGTCTCCGCGTTGGCCGGCGCCAGCGCCACGCAGAGCCAACAACAAAGCGCCGCGCCGCAGCGCAGCGCGGCCCGGGCGGGGTGAATTACGGGCACCTTGCTACTTGAAGAGATTCCTCAGCAAATTCGCGCCTTCCTTCTTCAGTTCGTCCACGGCACTGGGCTTGGCCGCGTCTTTCTGCGATACCGATCTGGTGGAAGAATCCGCAGTGTCTGCATCGCCGGAGCCGGCGCTGCCCCGGCCAAACCCGCCAAGCTCGGCACACATGCTGCGGTGGTTCGCATTCACCGAGGTGTAGTCGCGCCCTGCGCAATGCTGTTTCCTGAGCGCCGCCACCCTGCCGTCCTTCTGGCAATGAGCGTTGACAAAACGCCAGTCCTTGCTGTCCAGGCCGGTGCTGCAATGCTGCTGCACGATCTGCTCGGTGCCCTGTCCGCACTCGGCGGCCAGGGTGAGGCCTTTGCTCGCGAACTTGTCGAACTTGTCGAAGCTCTTCAAATCAGCGGCCAGGCGGGCGCACATCTGCGGGCGCAACTCGGTGCAGCCGATGTCACCGGCGGCCTCGCAATTCTTTCTGCTCTCGGCGCTAGGCATCGCTGCACAGCTGGCCTTGCGGTCACCTGCCAATTGCGCTGTCGATTTCAAGAATTGTCCGTACTGATTTTCTTCGAGCGCAGTCTGACAAGTCCTGGCCATCGAGGCGGCAGCCCCGCCCAACGCCTGGTTCATTTGCTCGTCGCCTTTGCAGGCACCGCCAACGCGCTTGCCCGTGGACACAATCGACATGTCCTGGCCGTCCGATCGCATCTTGACCTTCTGGCTGAAGCCATTGGGGGTATGTGTGAACTCGCCGCTGCCGGTCATGGCGTCCTTGCCCTTGCACGTCATCTTGAAGGTCATGGTATTGCCGGACTGCTTGAGGTCGGTCATTTCGCAGTCGTCGTCGCCCCTTGATTTGACGGGCTTGCCCTCCTGCCCCTTGGGTATGCAAATCTTTTGAGCCTGGCCGCCCATTCCCGCCATGCCCGCAGGCATGCCCGGCATTTCCATCTTGTTGCTGACTTCCCACCATTCGCCGCTGGCCTCAGCGGCCATCGTTGTCGTGCAGATAGGGGACAAGAGCAATGTGAGGGCAATACCAAGAGTCCATTTCATGATTGCTTCTCCTGAAAGTGAAGATTGTCATCGGCCGCGCAGATTTTCTTCAGTATCGGCCAGACGCCTTGCCGGCGCCCGCTTCAATGCGGGCTTTTTTGCAGGCATGCAGACGTCTCGGCCTGAACGAGGCCATCGCGCCACCACAGCCTGCTCGCCTCAAGCGCGCCGCAGCCGCGACTGCCCGCGCGCGAGCTCGATGAATTCGGTCGCCGCAGGCTCGAGCCCCGAACCGCGCCGCCACACCAGGCCGACGTCGATGGTCGGTACCTCGTCGCGCAGGCGCCGCACTTCAACGTGTTCGGCGTCGAGCGTCCACGGCCGGTACAGAAAATCGGGCAGCACGGCGATGCCCGCACCGGCGCCGACGAGCGAGCGCACGGCTTCGAGCGACGAGGTGCGCAGGATGGTGCGCGGTTTCAATTGGTGGCGTGCCCAGACTCGCGCCATCAAGTCGTCGATGCGGTCCGCCTCGAGAACGATCTGGTCGCACGCCGCGCATTGCGCCAGGGTGATCTCCTCATTGCCCGTCAAGGCGTGGTTGGACGGCAGCCAGACGCGGTTCTGGCTGCGCGTCAGTGTTTCCGACAGCATCGCCTGCGGTTCACTCAGTGAATTGCAGACCATGATGGCGACGTCGAGCTCGCCATTGATCAGCAAATGTTCCAGAAAGCGCGGCGCGTCTTCCGTGACGAACACTTCAACGGCCGGGCAGTTGCGGCGGAAGCGGCTGAACAGCTCGCTCAAGTAGTAGCCCGCGACCAGGCTTGTCACGCCCACGGCGAGCACGCCCGCCAGTTCGGGCTGCGCGTCGCCGCCGTGCAGGCGCAGCGCGTCGGCCACCGAGGCAATGACTTTGCGCGCGCTCACCAAGAAGCGGTGCCCTTGCGGCGTGAGCGTCATGCCCTTGGAGCTGCGCTCGAACAGGTGAGTGCCCAGTTCGTCTTCGAGTTCAGCCAGGCTCTTGGTCAGCGCACTTTGCGCGATGTTCAACATGCGCGACGCCGACGCGACCGAGCCGCTCTCCGCCACGGCGATGAAGTAGCGGAACTGGCGCAGGGTCACGTGGCTGTAGTTCATGCGAGGCGTACGGGTAACCCAGACGCGGTTGTAACCGATGCGCCGTGGCCGGCCTTGGTCCCGTTCTCTGCGCGGCAACGGACGCTCGAGCTCGATTGCTGCTCGAGGGACGGCGCTCGGGCTACCGGCGTGGCGCGCTCACAGGCTCGCCGTGATGCCACCGTCGACATACAAGATGTGGCCGGTGACGAAACTCGACGCGTCGCAGGCGAGGAAGACGGCTGCGGCGTGCAGCTCTTCGACTTCGCCCCAGCGCCCAGCGGGCGTGCGCGCGGCCAGCCAGGCGCTGAAGGCCGGGTCGTCGACGAGTGCCTGGTTCAGCTCGGTCTTGAAGTAACCCGGGCCCAGGCCATTCACCTGGATGCCATATCTCCCCAGGTCGATCGCCATGCCTTTGGTCAGCATCTTGACGGCACCCTTGGTTGCTGCATAGGGCGCGATACCGGGGCGGCCGAGTTCGCTTTGTACCGAGCAAATGTTGATGATCTTGCCGCGTTGGCGGCCGATCATGCGTTGCGCGACGGCGCGACCCACGAAGAACACGCTGTCGATATTGGTCGCGGTGAGCCTGCGCCAGGCGTCGAGCGGGAACTCGGCGAACGGGCTGCGATGTTGCATGCCGGCGTTGTTGATCAGGATGTCGATCGCGCCAAACGCCGATTCGATGTGTGCGACGCCGGCTTCCACGCGGTCTGCATCGGTCACGTCGAAGGGCAGGGCGTGCACCTTCAAGCCGCGCGCCTGCAAGGCTTGCCGAGATTGCTCGAGCCGGCCCGGATCGCGCGCATTGAGCACCACGGTCGCGCCTGCCCCACCCAGCGCTGCCGCGAGCGAAAAGCCGATGCCCTTGCTCGAGCCCGTGATGAGGGCGGTGCGGCCGCTCAAGTCGAAGAGGGTCATGCGGGCTTTCGCGCTCGAGGCCAAACCTCAGGCGCGCACGAATAGCGTGACCAGCGGATGGTCACCGCGCTGGCGGCTCCAATGGCCATGCACGGTCGCGTCGAATCGGGCGCCTGGCGGCAACACGTCGGCCGAATAGAAATGCGCGCCTGGCTTGAAAATCCGTGAACTGCCGTCACGCAGGCCGATTTCCATTTCGCCCTCGAGGATGAACACCCACTGTGGCGTGCCGGTGCAGTGAAATTCGCTCCGAAAACCGACCGGGCTGTGGCGCAATTGCATGCCCGCGCTGGGCATGAGGCGCGAGAGCATCGCTTGCGGCGAGCCTTCGGACAAGGCGATCGCCTCTTCGCGAAAGCGCGCGTGGCCGTCCGCGCCGGTGTAGAGAATGATTTGGCTGAACTGAGGAGGGGTCGATGCGCTCATGGCGGCTCAGTCTGGTGAAGGTCTGGCCGGGACTGTAGCCGGTGCCGGCCGGCATTGAGCATGTCGCTGCCAGCGTAGACAATCGCCGCAAACGCGGAGACCCTGATGCGAGTCCAAGTTGCCATCGTCGGCGCCGGGCCGGCCGGCCTGTTGCTCGGCGCCTTGCTGCAGCAAGCGGGGGTCGACGCCCTCATCGTCGAGCAGCGCAGCGCCGACTATGTGCTGGGCCGGGTCCGCGCCGGCGTGCTCGAACAGGGCACGGTGGACCTGCTCGATCAGTTGGGGCTGGGCACGCGCTTGCACGCCGAGGGGCTGGTGCACGGCGGCGTCGAATTGTCGTTCGGCGGCCGGCGCCACCGCATCGACCTGCACAAGCTCAGCGGCGGCAGCTGCGTCACCGTCTACGGCCAGACCGAGATCACACACGACTTGATGGCGGCACGCGCAGCAGCAGGCTGGCAGACCGTCTACGAAGCCGAACAGGTGAGCCTGCACGATTTCGACAGCGCCAGGCCGAGCGTGCGCTGGGTGAAGGGCGGACGCGCCGACCAGGTCGAGTGCGACTTCATCGCCGGTTGCGACGGCTACCACGGCGTGAGCCGCGCCAGCGTGCCCGCCGGCGCGATCCAAACGTTCGAGCGTGTCTATCCGTTCGGCTGGCTCGGCGTGCTGTCAGATACGCCGCCGGTCTCGCACGAGGTGATGTACACCAACCACGAACGCGGCTTCGCACTGTGCAGCATGCGCTCGATGAAGCGCGCCCGCAACTATGTGCAATGTTCGCTCGACGACTCGGTGGAACAATGGTCGGACGACGCTTTCTGGGACGAACTGCGCCGGCGCCTCGACCCGCAAGCTGCCGAGTCGCTGATCACCGGGCCATCCATCGAGAAGAGCATCGCCCCGCTGCGCAGCTTTGTCGCCGAGCCGATGCGCTTCGGCAATCTGTTCCTGGCCGGCGACGCCGCGCACATCGTGCCGCCCACCGGCGCCAAGGGCCTGAACCTCGCGGCCAGCGACGTGCGATTGCTCAGCGCCGCATTGATCGAGCGCATCCGCGACAAGAGCGACGCGGGGATCGACAGCTATTCGCAACGCTGCCTGCGCCGTGTCTGGCGCGCCGAGCGCTTTTCATGGTGGCTCACGTCGCTGCTGCACAAGTTTCCCGAGACCGGGGCGTTCGGCCAGAAGATCCAGGCTGCCGAACTCGACTACCTCGTCAACTCGGTCGCCGCATCGACGGCGATGGCGGAGAACTACGTCGGACTGCCGCTCTGAGTCAGCCCGGGACTAATATCGAGCCGCGCCACCGTCGGAGCCGGCGCATCAACTGCCAGGAATCGCCATGACCCTACGCACCACCCCACCGTTTCGCGCCGATCATGTCGGCAGTTTTCTGCGGCCCAGGCGCCTGCTCGACGCGCGCGAAAAACATCGGACCGGCGAGTTGAACACGCAAGGCCTGCGCGCCGTAGAAGACGACGCGATTGCCGAAATCGTCAAGTTCCAGCAAGACGTGGGGCTGAGCAGCATCACCGACGGCGAGTTTCGCCGCACCTATTTCCACATCGATTTTCTCGAGCAGCTCGGTGGCGTGAAGACCGACATTCCGGTGATGATCACCAAGCCCGACGGCAAGCAGGAGCTCGCTCCGCCCGTGATGCGCGTGGTCGACAAGGTGCGCCATGTGAAGGACATCCAGCTCGCCGACTTCGAGTACCTCAAGAGCCAGGTCGAGAAGCAGGCAAGGGCCGGACTCACGCCCAAGGTCACGATCCCCTCGCCGACGATGTTGCATTTTCGCGGTGGGCGCGCGGCCATCAGCCGCGAGCATTACCCCGACCTGGAACCCTTCTATCAGGACGTGGCCAACGCCTATGGCGACGAGTTGCGGTCGCTGGCCGCGGCGGGCTGCACCTATGTGCAGATGGACGACACGAATCTGGCCTACCTGTGCGACGACAAGATGCGCGAAGCGGCGAAGCATCGCGGTGACGACCCCGACGAGCTGCCGCACCGCTACGCCTCATTCATCAACCGCGTCGTCGCGCAGAAACCCCCCGGCATGACATTGGCCGTGCATCTGTGCCGGGGCAATTTCCAGAGCACCTGGGCGGCACAGGGCGGCTACGAGCCGGTGGCGCAGGCCCTGCTCAGCGAGATGAACGTCGACGGCTATTTTCTCGAGTACGACGACGCGCGCAGCGGCGATTTCAAGCCGTTGCGCCATCTTCCCAAGGGCAAGACGGTCGTGCTCGGTTTGGTGACGACCAAGCTCGGCCGCTTGGAGTCCAAAGACGATCTGAAGCGGCGCATCGACGAAGCGTCGAAATATGCGCCATTGGATCAGTTGTGCCTGTCGCCGCAATGCGGCTTCAGCAGCACGGTGCACGGCAACGACATCGCCGTGGAGGCGCAGCGTGCCAAGCTGGCCCTGGTGGTCGAGGTGGCGCGCGAGGTCTGGAACTGAGCGATGCTGATGAGCCCGCACGCGCGGGCAGCGGCCGGTCGGGGTGCTGGCCGCCTGAATCAGTTCTTCACGCCGAACACCTGGCGCAGGTAGGCCAGAAAAGTCTCGTCGGAGCACATCGTCTTGCCCGGCGTGTCGGCGAGCTTGGCCACAGGCTGGCCGTTGCAACGCACCAGCTTCATGACGATGCCCAGGGTCGTGAGGCCGGTGTCATTGCTCAGGTTGGTGCCGATCCCGAAACCGAGTTGGGTGCGGTCACCGAAGTGGGCGTAGAGGCGAAACGCCGAGTCCAGGTCGAGGCCATCGGAGAACACCAGGCGCTTGGTGTGTGGGTCGATGCGCAGCTTGGCGTAGTGCGCGAGCGCTTTTTCGCCCCACACCACCGGATCGCCCGAGTCGTGGCGCAGGCCGTCGAAGAGCTTGGCGAAGTACAGATCGAAGTCGGCGAGAAACGCGTCCATTCCGACCACGTCGGTGAGTGCCACGCCGAGGTCGCCGCGGTATTCCTGAACCCAGTCTTCCAGCGCGGCCTTTTGAAAGTCGCGCAGGCGCACGTCGAACGACTGGTAGGACTGCATGTATTCGTGCGCCATCGTGCCGATGGGTACGAGATCGAGCGTGCGTGCCAGGTGCACATTGGAGGTGCCTTTGAAGAACTGCGGAACCTCCTGCTTCAGACGCCGCACGACCTCGGCCTGCCAGGCGCCCGAGAAGCGGCGGCGCACGCCGAAATCGAAGAATTCGAACGGGTGGCGACGCTGCGGCGTCGTGCCGAAGGCGCGGATCTGGTCGATCTTTTCGGTCAGCCGGCGCCGCCCGAACTGCAGGGCTGCGGACGCGTCGAATCGGCGGAAATACAGCTCGTTGACGATCGCCAGCACGTAGATCTCGAAGCCCATCACGTGCACCTGCGGGCCGCGCGCGACGATCTCCAATGAGTCGCCACTGGCGCGAACCTCGATGAATTCGCGCTGAAAACGGAAAATTCGCAGGAAGTCGACGAAATCCGACTTCATGAAGCGCAGGCCGCGCAAATAGCCGAGTTCGTCGGCCTTGAACGCCAGCGTGCACAGGTGGTCGAGCTGCTCGTCGACCTGCGCCACCAGCTCGGCCAAGGGGTAGACGGCGGCGTTGCGGCACGCGAAGTTGTACTCGGCCTGCGCCTGCGGGTGTCGATGCAGCATGGTCTGCCACATCGTGAACTTGTAGAGGTCGGTTTCGAGCAGGCTGTGGATGATGGCTTGCATGGCTTGGGTCTGCCCGAGGAACTAGGGGTTTGCGGGCAGGAGCCGTTCCGAGCGAAACAGTTCGCTGAGTTGCTCGCGTTCTCGAATCAGCCAGGCCTGGCTGCCCGACACCATGACTTCGGCGGCGCGCGGGCGGCTGTTGTAGTTGCTCGCCATGCTCATGCTGTAAGCGCCCGCCGACAGCACGGCGATATGGTCGCCCACGCGGACGTCGAGGGTTCGGTCTCGGCCCAGCCAGTCGCCGGACTCGCAGATCGGCCCGACCACGTCGAACAGCGCAGCGGCGCCGTCGCGCCCGTCACGCACCAGGCAGGCGCGAATGTCCATCCATGCGCCGTACAGCGCCGGGCGCATCAAGTCGTTCATGGCGGCGTCGACGACGCAGAAGTTCTTTTCCGCGCCCGTCTTGAGGACCAGCACTTCGCTGACCAGGACGCCGGCGTTGCCCACCAAGGATCGGCCCGGTTCGAAGAGAATCTTCCGCTGTGAATGGCCGCGCGAATCGATGCGTTGCAGCAGCGCGCGCACGAGTTCGGTCGGCGTGGGCGGCGTCTCGTTGCTGTAGGTGATACCCAGACCGCCGCCGACGTCGAGATGGGGGATGGAAATGCCCTGCGATTCGACGCGTTCGACCAGGTCGAGCAGGCGATCCACCGCGTCGAGGTAAGGCTCGATCTGGGTGATCTGCGAGCCGATGTGGCAATCGATGCCGATGACCTCGATGCGCGGCAGCGCCGCGGCGCGCCCGTAGGTGGCGAGCGCGTCTTCGTGGGCGATGCCGAACTTGTTCGACTTCAGGCCCGTCGAGATATAGGGGTGTGTACCCGCATCGACATCGGGGTTGATTCTCAAGCTGATGCGCGCCGTGGTCGCCGCCTGCGTCGCCACTTCGGACAGCACCTCGAGTTCAGCCTGGCTCTCGACGTTGAAACACAGCACGCCCACCTCCAAGGCGCGCCGCATCTCGGCACGCGTCTTCCCGACCCCGGAAAACAAGACACTTGACGGCGAAGCCCCCGCGGCCAGCACACGTTCGAGCTCACCCACCGAGACGATATCGAAGCCGCAGCCCAGGCGCGCGAATGTCTGCAAAATGGCGAGGTTGGAGTTCGCCTTCATCGCATAGCAGATGAGGTGGGCGCGGCCCTGCAGCGCAGACCGGTAGGCCCGATGCGCTTGCTCCATCGCAGCCAGCGAATAGGCGTACAAAGGCGTTCCGAAGCGCTGTGCGAGGCTGCCCAGGCTGCATTGCTCGATGCACAACTCGCTCCCACGGTAGGCGATGTGCGGCGCCCCGGGCAGGTTCATCGGTTCGGGGCTGGTGACGAAGCCGGCGGCTGTGCCGGTATTGCACGGTCCGCCTTGGGCAAGCTCAGCGGCCCCTTCTGTCCGCACCCCGCCAGGCCGATCAAGGGGGCGCAGCACAGGCCGCACCAAAGGCCGACCCTCCACGACCGGGGGCCCACACGCAGCCACGCTTGCAACGACGCGGGTAAACTGGCTCGGCCGCACAACATCAAATTGATTCTAGCGTCGATGCCTGATTCAGCCGACCGCGACACACTGACCGATAGCCGTTACCGCAGCCTGAGTTCGGCGCTGCTGAGTTCGGTCGAGGCCAGCTTGGACACGTGGCTGCAAACCGACGTGATCGATATCGACAGCGCGCGAACCGGGGGCATGTTGGAGATGAGTTTCCCCGACGCCAGCAAGATCGTTGTCAACACCCAGCCGCCGCTGCACGAAATCTGGCTCGCGGCGCGCTCGGGCGGCCATCACTTCAAGTACCGGGCGGGCCGCTGGCTCGACACCAAGGACGGGCGCGAATTCTTCGACGTGCTGTCGCGTTGTGCAAGCGACCAAGCCGGATTGACGCTTCGCTTTATCGCGCCGGCTGAGCCAGGACACGAACGCTCCTGAGCCCGCGATGCAGGGGGCCCGAGGGCTCGAGGCGAGGGCCCGCTCAGCGGCGGAACAGATCCAGGATGCTCTTGCGCTCCTCTTCCTGTGGCGCAGGCGCGCTGCTTTCCTCCAGCCCCAGGCTGCTCACGCCTTCACCGAGCGCGTATTCACTGAAGTACCACTCGTTGTTCACGCTGACGACACCCGGGGGCGCGACGGGCTCCTCAGCAGGAACGTTCTTCAGCGCGTGCGCCATGAATTCGATCCATACCGGGAGTGACAGGCCACCGCCGGTTTCGCGCGAGCCGAGCTTGCGAGGCGTGTCGTGGCCGATCCATACGACGGCCACCACGGTGCGTTGCCAGCCGGCAAACCAGGCGTCTTGCGAGTCGTTCGTCGTGCCTGTCTTGCCGAAGATGTCGCGGCGCTTGAGCTTGACCTGGGCGTCGGCGGCGGTTCCCGAGCGTGTCACTTCCTGCAACAGGCTGGTCATGACGAAGGCGTTTCGAGCGCTCAGCATGCGTGCCGATTCGTCCAATTCGGCCGGGATGGCTTCACTCAGCACGCGCCCCCTGGTATCGGTGATCTTGCTGATCAGCATCGGGTGGACCCGATAGCCGCCGTTGGCAAATACGGCATACGCGCTCGCCATCTGCATCGGCGTCACCGAGCCCGCGCCCAGCGCCATCGTCAGGTAAGCGGGATGCCTGTCCGGCTCGAAACCGAATCGCCTGAGCCAGCCTTGCGCATAGGCGGGGCCGATGGCCTGAAGGATGCGAATCGAAATCATGTTCTTCGACTTGGCCAGGCCGCGGCGCAGCGACATCGGGCCATCGAAGCCGCCATCGAAGTTTCTCGGCTCCCAGGGTTGGCTGCCGGTCGCGTCGGCGTCGAAAAAAAGCGGCCCGTCGTTGACCACGGTCGCCGGAGTGAAGCCCTGCTCGAGCGCTGCGGAATAGATGAAGGGTTTGAAACTCGATCCCGGTTGGCGCCAGGCCTGGGTCACGTGGTTGAACTTGCTCTTGGCGAAGTCGAAGCCACCCACCATGGCGCGCACGGCGCCGCTGCGCGGATCGAGGGCGATGAAGGCGCCTTCGACGTCGGGCAATTGGGTAATCGTCCATTCGCCTTTGCCGGCCGGCGTCACCCGAATCACCGCGCCCCGCCTCACCCTGAGCTTGGGGCTGGCCTTGTCGGACAGGCCAGATGCCGCGGGCTTAAGTCCTTCGCCGGCAATCGTCACCGTCTCACCGGTTTGCAGCATCGCCACGATCTTCTTCGTATTCGCCTCGAGCACCACAGCCGCCTTCAATTCGTCGTTGTCAGGGTGGTCCTGCAGGACTTCGGCGACACGCGCATCGACTTCCCGCGGGTCGCGGGGGAGGTCGGTGTAGGCCAGCGGGCCGCGATACACCTGGCGCCGCTCGTAGTCCATGATGCCCTTGCGCAGGGCGCGATAGGCGACGTTCTGATCGGTGGAGTTCAAGGTGAGGTAAACATTGAGACCCCGCGCGTAGGCGTCATCGCCGTACTGGCCGAAAATCATCTGCCGAGCGACTTCGGCCACGTATTCGGCGTGGGCGGGCAATTCCGAGGGTCGGCGGTACCTCAGCAATTGCGCTTTGGCGACTTCTTGTTCCGCGGCATCGATGAATCCATTGACCCACATCCTGTCGATGATGTGCTGCTGCCGCTCCGTGGCGCGCTTGGGGTTGATGATCGGATTGAATGTCGACGGCGCCTTGGGCAGGCCCGCGAGCATGGCGGCCTCGGCCACGCTGATCTCGGCCAGCGGTTTGCCGAAGTAGATTTCGCTGGCCGAGGCAAAGCCATAGGCCCGCTGGCCGAGATAGATCTGGTTCATATAGACCTCGAGAATCTGCTCCTTGCTGAGCAGGCTCTCGATCTTCAGCGCCAGCAAAATCTCGTAGATCTTGCGCGTAAAGGTTTTCTCGGTCGACAAATAGAAATTGCGCGCCAACTGCATCGTGATCGTGGATGCGCCCTGGCTTCGGGACTCGGCGAAGTTGGCCAATCCGGCACGAAGCACGCCTTTGTAGTCGACGCCGCCGTGCTCGAAGAATCGGGAGTCCTCGATGGCGAGAACGGCGTCGCGCATCACTTTCGGGATTTGACCGATCGGCAGGAAACTGCGGCGCTCCTCGCCGAACTCTGCGAGCAGCACCCCGTCGGAGGCGAAGATCCGCATCGGCAATTTCGGCCGATAGTCGCTGAGCCCGCCGATATCGGGAAGATTGGGGTAGGCCACCGACAAGGCAAGCGATCCAAGCAGGGCCACCGCGGTGGCCATGGCTGCAACGAGTGCCAGCCCGGCGGCGACGATCTTGACCATCCAGCGGGCCCACGTCGGCAGCCGGGCCAAGTGTCGGTGGGTACTGGGGTCCTCGGTGGACTGTTGGGCCACCCGATCGGGTTCGCTCATGAGGGTCGGGAAACGCAGGCGCGCATTATAGGAATGCCCGCGCTGCTGAGGATCGTCCGGGCGCAGCGTCGAAATCACGCGCGTCCTGTGCACCCGGGGGCATGCGCCAACTCGTTCGGTGTGCGTCTTTCGAAGTGCCCGGCGGTCCTGCCCAGCGCGGCTCCCCGGGAACTGACACGTTGTCGCGCTGCCTTGCCTTGCGGTGTGAAGTTTGCAACGACAGCGGGGCTGCAAAGGCCAAAACTTCTTTGTTGTTCAAGGGCTTTACTGCTAGCATTCAAGTGACTTATTAACAGTCCGACACCCATTCGCGGGGTTGGCAAGAGGGGCGACGTGAGCTTTCTAGACGCTTTGTTGGGCCGCAAGTTCGCGCCGATGATCGGCCTGGATATCAGCTCGTCGAGCGTCAAGCTGGTCGAGCTGGGACAGTCTGCTTCGGGCGAGTATGTTCTCGAACGTTTTGGCGCCGAGAGCTTCGAGAAGGGCTGGATCGCCGACGGCCAGGTCGAGAAATTCGACGAAGTGGCCGATGCTGTGAGGCGTGTCGTCACCAAGAGTGGAACCAAGACGCGCCAAGTCGTACTGGCCATGCCACAGTCGGCCGTCATCACCAAGAAGATCATGTTGCCCGCCGGCCTTCGCGAAGAAGAGCTCGAGATTCAGGTCGAATCCGAGGCCAATCAGTACATCCCGTTTTCGCTGGACGAAGTCAGCCTCGATTTCTGCGTCCTGGGGCCCAGTCCGACGTCGGTGGGCGACGTCGAAGTGCTCATCGCGGCGTCGCGCAAAGACCGGGTGCAGGATCGCCAAGGCCTGGCTGAAGCCGCCGGCCTGAAACCCGTGGTGCTCGACATCGAGTCCCACGCATCGCGCATGGCGATGGGGCGGGTCGTCGCCGGCCTGCCCAATGAGGGCAAGGACGCCTTGGTGGCGCTGTTCGAAATCGGCGCTGATACGACCAGCCTCAAAGTCCTTCGCGACGACGAAATGCTGTACGACCGCGACCAGGCTTTCGGCGGATCGCAACTCACGCAACTGATCTCGCGCCAGTACGGGTTCTCCTATGAAGAGGCCGAGCAGAAGAAGCTCGCGGCAGACTTGCCCGATGATTACGAAACCACCTTGCTCGCGCCGTTTGTGGACAGCCTGTCGCAGGAAATCGGTCGCGCCTTGCAGTACTTCTTCACCAGCACACCGCACCACAAAGTGCATTACGTGATGTTGGCCGGGGGCACGGCCACTCTGCCCGGGCTGAAAGATCGGGTCACCGAATTGACCGGCTTTGCGTCGATGGTGGTCAATCCGTTCGAGAACATGAAACTCGGATCGGCGGTGCGCGAAAGCAAGCTGCGCCGTGAAGCGCCTTCTTACCTCACGGCATGCGGACTCGCGATGCGGAGGTTCCTGCAGTGATCCTGATCAACCTACTCCCGCACCGCGAAGAGAAGCGCAAGCGCAAGAAGATTGCGTTTTTCGTCGGGCTCGCGGCGTCTGCTGTCGCTGGCTTGGCCATCGTCGGGGTGTGGTACCTCGTCCTGGAGCAATTGACTTCGGTGCAGCAGGAGAGAAACATATTCCTGAGCGCCGAAATCAAGAAGCTCGAGTTGCAGATCAAGGACATCGCGACGCTGAAGTCGGAGATCGATTCCTTGATCGCCCGACAGAAGGCGGTCGAAGATCTACAAGGCGATCGGAACCTGCCGGTGCACCTGCTCAATGAACTCGTGAAACAAACTCCGGAAGGCATTTATTTCAACTCGGTCAAGCAAGATGGACGCGTGTTGAGCGTGAATGGCATCGCCCAGACACAGGAGCGAATCTCGGAGTTCCTGCGCAACACCGCCAACAATTCCGAGTGGCTGGTTCGGCCGGAGTTGGTCGAAAGCAAGGCAGCGAACGTGTTGACAGCCAATCGGGAGCAGAAGCGACTGTTCGATTTCACGATGCGGTTGAATGTCAGACGACCGCAGGATAAACCTGCGTCCGAGGCCCCTGCACCGGCGGCGCCCCCGGTTGCGGCGGCACAGAAGAAGGCTTGAGCACGCCATGGCGACCAAGGCGAGACCGATCAATGTGGATCTGAACTCCGTTCTCGGAGAGGCTGTTTCACAGTTCAGAGGCCTCAACTCCCGTGAACCCGGCCAGTGGCCTGCCCTGCCGAAAATTGTGGCATGGCTTCTGGTGGTCATCGCCATGCTGGTGGCGGGCTGGTTGGTTTTGTTGCAGGGATCTCAAGAGGCCCTGGACGCCGAGCGCAAGAAAGAGCCGGCGCTCAAACAGGACTACCGGGCCAAGCTCGGTCAGGCCGTGAATCTGAGCGAACTGCGCAAGCAGAAGCTTCAGGTCGAGGAATACGTGACCCAGTTGGAGAAGCAGCTGCCCGGCAAGGCCGAGATGGACGCCTTGCTGTCCGACATCAACCAGGCCGGACTCGGACGCGGCCTTCAGTTCGAGTTGTTTCGCCCGGGGCAAGTGGTCGTGAAGGACTACTACGCTGAGCTGCCGATCGGGATTCGCGTGTCCGGCCGCTACCACGATCTGGGAGCGTTTGCGGCGGACATCGCGAACCTGTCGCGCATCGTCACCCTGCACAACTTGAGCATCGTGGGAGTGCGTGAGGCGGCGGGGCAGTCCTCAGGCATGTTGGCGATGGATGCCACGGCGCGCACCTATCGCTACCTCGACACCAATGAGCTCGAAGAGATCAAACGCGCGGCAGCGGCTCGGAACAAGCCGGGGGTGAAGAAATGAATGGACGCTCGACGCGCAGCTTGCGGGCGATCGTGCTGTGTTTGGCGGCTGTGGCCGGTATGGGTTGTAGCGGGGAACAGGAGGAGTTGGCCCAGTGGATGGACCAGCAGCGCCGCGAAGTCAAACCCAATGTCACGCCGCTGTCTGCGCCGAAGAAGTTCAATCCGCAGGCGTATCTCGCGTTGACCAGCGTCGAGCCATTCAGCAACCAGAAGTTGAGCGTCGCCCTGAAACACGAAGCCCGACAGGCGAATTCGCTGCTCGCCTCCGAGATCAATCGCCGCCGTGAGCCGCTGGAGGCGTATCCCCTGGACAGCATGACCATGGTGGGCAGTGTCGTGCGCACGGGCCGGCCCTACGCGTTGCTGAAGGTCGACAACCTGCTGTACCAAGTCAAGCAGGGCGACTATTTAGGCCAGAACTACGGAAAGATCACCAAGATTTCTGAAACCGACGTCTCGCTGCGAGAGATCGTCCAGGACGCAGCGGGCGAGTGGATTGAGCGAGTCAGCGCCCTCCAATTGCAGGAGAAGACGCGGTGAACAGGACAAGGAAAACGATGATGCTAAGCAAGTGGCGCACTTGTGCCTTGGCGCTGACGCTGCTTGTCGGCATGCCTGCGGCAGCGCAAAACGCGATTCAGTCGATCAACAGCACGCAACAAGCGGGCTCCGAGGTGGTTCGGATCGAACTCTCGGAAGCCTTGAGCGCGATTCCGACGGGCTTCACGATTCAGGCGCCACCCCGAATCGCGATCGACTTGCCAGGTGTGGCCAATGCGCTGGGCCGATCCAGCATCGAGATCAATCAAGGCAATCTGCGCTCCGTGAGCGTTGCGCAAGCCGGCGAAAGAACGCGTCTGGTCCTGAACCTTCGCCAAGCCTCGAACTACAAGGCGCAGCTCGAAGGCAAGATTCTGCTCCTGGTTCTCGATGCAGCGCCGGCACCTGCCACAGCGGCAGCTGCGGCGCCCGGCGCGACAACTCGATTTGCCGAACCCCTGAACGCGAGCGCCCAGGCCTTGAGGGACATCGATTTCCGGCGCGGCGCGGACGGCGCGGGGCGCGTCGTGGTCGACCTGCCGAGCAACCAAGTCGGTGTCGATATTCGGCAACAGGGCCAGACCCTCGTCGTCGAGTTCTTGAAATCTACGCTCCCCGACGCGTTGAAACGTCGGCTCGATGTCACCGACTTCGGCACACCGGTCCAGTTCGTCTCGAGTGCCCAGAACGGCGACCGCGTGCGAATGGTGGTCGAGCCCAAAGGAGTTTGGGAGCACAGCGCCTACCAGAGTGACAACCAGTTCGTGCTGGAAGTGCGCACGCGCAAAATCGACCCGAACAAGCTGACCCAGGGGCCGGGCTATGCGGGCGAAAAGCTCTCCTTGAACTTCCAGAACATCGAAGTCCGGGCCCTGCTGCAGGTGATCGCCGACTTCACGAATTTCAACGTCGTGACGAGTGACACCGTCACCGGCAACGTGACCCTGCGCCTGAAAGACGTGCCGTGGGATCAGGCGCTGGACATCATCTTGCAAGCCAAGGGACTGGGACTTCGCAAGTCGGGCAATGTGATCTGGATCGCTCCGAAAGACGAACTGGCGACCAAGGAGAAGCTCGACCTCGAGTCGCGCGCCCAAATCACGTCGCTCGAGCCGGTGCGCACCCAGTCGTTCCAGCTCAATTACACCAAGGCAGAAGAGATTGCCAAGGCTTTGACGGGACAAGGCGCTGTGGGTGGTGCAGGCGGTGCATCGGCTCGCCTCTTGTCCAACCGAGGCAGTGCGCTGTTCGAGACGCGCACGAACCAGTTGTTCGTCACCGACATTCCATCGAAGCTCGAAGAAGTGCAGGCCTTGATTGCCAAGATCGATATTCCGGTTCGCCAGGTCCTGATCGAGGCCCGCATCATCGAGGCGAACGATTCTTTCGGGCAATCACTGGGCGTCAAGCTCGGGGGCGCGAGCACGGCGGGCGCGCGCGGACGTGTAGGGGGCAACATCAATTCCGCGGCAGCGCCGGCAGTGGGTGGGCCGATTTTGGGCGGGGCAACCTCGACCTTCAGCGACAGCCAATTCGTCAATCTGCCCGCCGCTGGCCTGAACAGCTTGAATGCCGGCACGTTCGCGGTGTCGCTGTTCAATGCCTCCGCGTCACGATTCCTCAGCCTCGAGATTTCGGCACTCGAGGCAGACGGACAGGGAAAGATCGTATCCAGTCCCCGCGTCATTACCGCGGATCAGGTGAAGGCACTCATCGAACAGGGTGAGGAACTGCCGTACCAGACGGCAACTTCCAGCGGCGCGACTGCGCTGCAATTCCGCAAGGCCAATCTCAAACTCGAAGTCACGCCGCAAATCACCCCGGAGGGCAACGTCATTCTGGATGTCGACGTGACCAAAGATAGCGTGGGGCGCGTCACCGCTGCAGGCTTCGCCATCGACACCAAGCACGTGAAGACTCAGGTCCTCGTCGAGAACGGTGGCACGGTCGTGATCGGTGGCATCTTCGAACAGCGCGAGCGCGAAGACGTGACCAAGGTGCCGTTTTTCGGTGACATTCCCGTCTTGGGATATTTGTTCAAGACGAAAACTCGTTCGACAAATAAGACCGAACTGCTCATTTTCCTGACACCCAAGGTGGTCACGGACAAGACGGCGGGTCGCTGACCTGGGCTGCGGCCCGGGCCGAATCGGAAGGCGTGTCCCGATCCCCGGCCTCATTGGAGGCGCAGGAGTTCTGCCCGCGAAGCTAGACTCGGTCATGCTGATCGCATTGGTCGGGATGCCCGGCGGTGGCAAGTCCACTGTCGGCCGCCACTTGGCGCGCAATCTGAATCTTCGATTTTTCGATGCTGACGTCGAAATCGAGCAGCGTATCGGCTGCCCGATCCGTTTGTTCTTCGAGCACGAAGGCGAAGCGCGGTTTCGGGATGTCGAGCAGGAAGTCGTGGCCGATCTTGTGGGCCGCTCGGATGCGGTCCTGGCCATGGGCGGAGGGGCTGTGCTTAGCGAGGCGAGCCGGCTCGCACTTCGCGAAAGAACCACGGTCATTTACCTGCGCTCCGCGCCCGAAGAACTTTTTCGGCGGCTCCGCCATGACACGCACCGGCCGATGCTGCAAGTACCCGACCCGTTGCGCAAACTGCGCGATCTGCACACGGAGCGCGACCCGCTTTATCGGGCGACGGCACACTTCGTCATCGAGACCGGGCGGCCCTCGGTGCACACGCTGGTGAACATGGTGTTGATGCAGCTCGAGTTGGCGGGCATTGTGGGCACGCAAGGGCGCGAAGCCGTGAACAAACCTGCGCCTAAACTCGGGGCATGACCCCTTCGACTTCGGCACAGGCGGGCGTGCGGATCTCCATCGATCTCGGCCCGCGCAGCTATGACATCGTGATCGGCTCGGGATTGCTCGATGCGCCGTCGACTTGGTCCGGTTTGCCCAAGGCGACGACGGTTGCGATCGTTACCGATACGAATGTCGCACCGCTCTACGCCGCGCGGGTGAAGGCCGCCCTGTCAAGCCACTGCCCGCGCGCGCTCACGATCGAGTTGCCTGCCGGGGAAGCCCACAAGGACTGGGCGGCAGCGAGTTCGATCTTCGATACCTTGCTGGCCTGGGGCTGCGACCGCAAGACCTTGTTGATTGCCCTGGGGGGAGGTGTTGTCGGCGACATTGCAGGCTTCGCTGCGGCGTGCTTCATGCGCGGCATCGCCTATGTACAGGTTGCCACCACCTTGCTGGCTCAAGTCGATTCTTCTGTCGGGGGCAAAACCGCCATCAACCATCCTGCCGGCAAGAACATGATCGGCGCCTTCCACCAGCCGCTGAGGGTTGTGGCGGATCTCGACACCTTGCGAACCCTGCCCAAACGCGAGATTGCCGCCGGGCTGGCCGAAGTGATCAAGTACGCGCCGATTGCCGATGCCGGCTTTCTCGACTGGCTCGAAGATCACCTCGATGGCCTGCTCGCACTGGACGAGGCGGCCTTGCAAACCGCGATCCGGCGCGCGTGCGAAATCAAAGCCTGCGTTGTCGGTCGCGATGAGCGCGACGAGGGCCTGCGCGCGATTCTCAATTTCGGCCACACTTTCGGCCACGCCATTGAAACCGGGTTGGGCCATGGCCAGTGGCTGCACGGCGAGGCGGTGGGTTGCGGCATGGTGATGGCGGCTGACCTATCCGTGCGCCTTGGCTTGATCGATTCGGCCTACGCGAGCAGGCTGAAGAACATCGTCGCCGCGGCGGGCTTGCCGGTGCGTGGCCCGGCCCTGGGGGCGAATCGGTACCTCGAATTGATGCGCTTGGACAAGAAGGCCGAAGCTGGCGAAATGCGATTCGTCGTGCTCGAAGGGCCAGGGCACGCCGGCGTGCGCGCTGTGCCGGACCGCCTGGTGGCCGACGTGATCGAGGCGAATTCGGCCTGACTCGCGCGCGGCGCTGCCAGGGGCGAATCCTTGCAGAAGTCAATCCACCCGCATGGCCCGCCTGCCGCGACTTTGCATTCCCGATCAGGCGCACCTTCTCATTCAGAAGGCACGCGACGATCAGCCCGTCCTTGCGGACGACGCCGATCGCGACGCGTGTTGGGCTGGCTTGCGCGAGGCGGCCTGTGCATTGCGCGTCGCCGTTCACGCCTTCGCCGTAACGCCCTCGCAAGTGCGCTTGCTGGTGACGCCGCCCAGCAGCGCGGCGCTGAGCTTGATGCTGCAGGCCGCGGGCCGCCGGTTCGTCGCTGCGTACAACCGGCGCCATGGCCGGCACGGGCCGTTGTGGAACGGGCGATTCAACGCCACCGTGATCGATGCAGAACGATATTTCGTCGAGTGCCTGCGCTTCGTCGAGGCGGCACCCGTTCAATTGCGTCTGGCGGAGCGAGCTGAGCAGTGGCCCTGGTCGAGTGCGGCCCACCACAGTGGGCGCGTCGCGGTGGCTGGGCTGACAGAACACGCCGGCTACTGGGCCTTGGGTAACACTCCCTTTGAGCGCGAGGCGCACTACAGGCAACTGCTCGAGCTTCCTTTGAGCGAGGCGCGTCTGGCAGCGATTGAGCGTGCAGCGCTAAGGGGTTGGGCGCTCGGCGCTCCTGGCTTTCTCGAGGCCATGGGCCGCGTCGCGAACCGACGCATCAGTCCGCTGGCCCCCGGCAGACGAAAGTCCGGCTGATCAGGTCTAAGGTGGAATGTCACATACCATGGTCTGTCCCTAAATAGGGCTGGCGCCATGGTCGCCTGGTACATTGGGGGACAGATCAAGCAAGATTCCCCTTGAACGATTTGCTGCGGCGCAGTATTCTGTCGCCGTTCGATTCCTGGTTCAACGGAGAACGCCATGTTCAACAACGCCAATGACGGGTCAGTCGTACCAGCCATGCCCGGGGAGTTGTTCGCCGCTGCCGAAGCGGGGCTGTATGACCCGGCGAATGAGCACGACGCCTGTGGTGTCGGTTTCGTCGCACACATCAAAGGACATAAGGCCCACGCCATCGTTGAACAGGGCTTGAATATCCTGGAGAACCTCGACCATCGCGGCGCCGTCGGAGCCGACAAGCTGATGGGCGACGGCGCGGGCATCCTGATCCAGATTCCCGACGAATACTTCCGGGCTGAGATGGCGGCGCTGGGCGTGCACCTGCCCGCTCCCGGCGAATACGGTGTCGGCATGATCTTCCTGCCCAAAGAACATGCATCGCGCCTGGCCTGCATGCAAGTCCTCGAGCGCGCCGTCAAGGCCGAGGGCCAGGTGCTGCTCGGCTGGCGCGACGTTCCAGTGGACTCCAGTCTGCCAATGTCGCCCACGGTGCGAGCCAAAGAACCGGTGATGCGCCAAATCTTCATCGGCCGTGGACCCGATGTGATCGTTCCCGACGCGCTGGAACGCAAGCTGTACGTGATTCGCAAGACGGCGTCGAGCGCGATCCAGGCCCTGAAGCTGACGCACAGCCGTGAGTACTACGTGCCCAGCATGAGCTGCCGGACGATCATCTACAAGGGACTGCTGCTCGCCGGCCAGGTGGGCAAGTACTTCAAGGACCTGGCCGACCCGCGCGTCATCTCCGCTCTGGCCATGGTGCACCAGCGCTTCTCGACCAACACCTTTCCCGAATGGCCGCTCGCGCACCCCTATCGTATGGTCGCGCACAACGGCGAGATCAATACCGTCAAAGGCAACTTCAGTTGGATGCGCGCCCGCGAAGGGGTGATGAAGTCACCCGTGCTCGGCGACGACCTGCAAAAGCTCTACCCCATCAGTTTCGAGGGCCAAAGCGACACCGCCACGTTCGACAACGCCCTGGAGCTGTTGACGATGAGCGGCTACCCGCTCGCCCACGCGATGATGATGATGATTCCCGAGGCGTGGGAGCAGCACACGACGATGGACGAACGGCGCCGCGCATTCTACGAATACCACGCGGCGATGCTCGAACCCTGGGACGGACCGGCTTCGATGGTGTTCACCGACGGCCACCAGATCGGCGCCACGCTCGACCGCAACGGCCTGCGTCCGGCGCGCTACATCGTCACCGACGACGACCTGGTCGTGATGGCATCCGAGTGCGGCGTGCTGCCCATCCCTGAAAGCAAGATCCTCAAGAAATGGCGCCTGCAACCGGGAAGGATGTTCCTCATCGACCTGGACCAGGGCCGCATCGTCGACGACGAAGAGCTGAAACACCAGTTTGCTTCGGCCAAGCCTTATCGACAGTGGACCGAAGCGGTGCGCGTCAAGCTCGAAGACGTCGCGCCACAGGGCGACGCGATGCAGTTCACCGATGCGCTGCTCGACCGCCAGCAGGCCTTCGGTTATACGCAGGAAGACATCAAATTCCTGCTCAGCCCGATGGCCGCGGCCGGCGAAGAAGGCGTGGGTTCGATGGGCAACGACACGCCGCTGGCGGTTTTGTCGGACAAGAACAAACCGCTCTACAACTATTTCAAGCAGCTCTTCGCGCAGGTCACGAACCCGCCGATCGACCCGATCCGCGAAGCGATCGTGATGTCGCTCGTCTCATTCATCGGTCCGAAGCCGAACCTGCTCGACATCAATGCCGTGAACCCGCCGATGCGCCTGGAGGTGCCGCAGCCGATTCTCGATTTCGAAGACATGGCCAGGCTGCGCGGCATTGAAAAGCACACCGCCGCCAAGTTCAAGAGCTACGAACTCGACATCACCTATCCCCTGCTGTGGGGTGCCGAAGGCGTCGAAGCCAAGCTCGCTTCGCTGTGTGCCGAGTCCGTCGATGCGATTCGCAGCCACCACAACATCCTGATCGTGAGCGACCGCAAGATGGACCGCGACCATGTCGCGATCCCCGCGGCGCTCGCGCTCTCCGCCGTCCACCAGCACCTGATTCGCGAAGGCCTGCGCACGACGGCCGGTCTGGTCGTCGAAACTGGATCAGCGCGCGAAGTCCATCACTTTGCCGTGCTCGCCGGCTACGGCGCCGAGGCCATCCACCCCTATCTGGCGATGCAGACGCTGGTCGACTTGCACCACGAACTCCCGGGCGACCTGGGCCCCGACAAGGCGATCATCAACTACGTCAAGGCGATCGGCAAAGGGCTATCGAAAGTCATGTCGAAGATGGGTGTCTCCACCTACATGTCGTACTGCGGCGCCCAGCTCTTCGAGGCGATCGGCCTCGAGCAGCGGTTCGTGCAGAAGTTCTTTCGCGGAACCGCGAGCCAGGTGGGCGGCATCGGCGTGTTCGAAGTCGCCGAAGAAGCGGTCCGCATGCACATGGCGGCGTTCGGGGAAGACCCGATCCTTGCCGACATGTTGGACAGCGGCGGCGAATATGCCTGGCGCGCGCGCGGCGAAGAGCACATGTGGACGCCCGACGCGATCGCGAAACTTCAGCACAGCGCGCGCGCGAATCGCTACGACACCTACAAAGAATACGCACAAATCATCAACGACCAGTCGCTGCGCCACATGACGCTGCGCGGCCTGTTCGAATTCCGCCTCGACCCGGCCAAGGCCATCGCAATCGACGAGGTCGAGTCGGCAGCCGAGATCGTGAAGCGATTCACCACGGGCGCCATGTCGCTCGGCTCGATTTCCACCGAGGCACACACCACGCTCGCCGTGGCGATGAACCGCATCGGCGGGAAAAGCAATACCGGAGAAGGCGGTGAAGACCCAGCGCGTTACCGCAACGAGCTCAAGGGCATCCCCATCACGGCCGGCACCCGGCTCAGCGATGTGCTCGGCCCAGGTGTCGTCGCCGCTGACTACGCGTTGCAGCAGGGCGATTCGCTGCGCAGCAAAATCAAGCAGGTGGCCTCGGGTCGGTTCGGTGTGACGACGCAATACCTGGTCAGCGCCGACCAGCTCCAGATCAAGATGGCGCAGGGTGCCAAGCCCGGCGAAGGCGGCCAATTGCCAGGCAGCAAGGTCAGCGACTACATCGGCATGCTGCGCTACTCGGTGCCGGGAGTGGGCCTCATCTCGCCGCCGCCGCATCACGACATCTATTCCATCGAAGACCTCGCGCAATTGATCCACGACCTGAAGAACGCCAATTCGAATGCCAGCATCAGCGTCAAACTCGTCAGTGAAGTGGGCGTCGGCACGGTGGCAGCGGGTGTGGCGAAGGCCAAGGCCGACCACGTGGTCATCGCCGGCCACGACGGCGGGACCGGCGCGTCGCCCTGGAGTTCGATCAAACACGCCGGAACACCCTGGGAACTGGGCCTGGCGGAGACCCAGCAAACACTCGTCCTGAACCGCCTGCGGGGCCGGATTCGAGTGCAGGCCGACGGTCAAATGAAGACCGGGCGCGACGTCGTGATCGGCGCCCTGCTCGGCGCCGACGAATTCGGCTTCGCCACGGCACCCCTGGTGGCGCAGGGCTGCATCATGATGCGCAAGTGCCACCTCAACACCTGTCCGGTGGGCGTGGCCACGCAAGACCCGGTGCTTCGCGCGAAGTTCCAGGGGCGCCCGGAACATGTGGTCAACTTCTTCTTCTTCGTCGCCGAAGAAGCGCGCAGCATCATGGCGCAATTGGGCATACGAAAGTTCGACGACCTGATTGGCCGTGTCGACCTGCTCGACACTAAAAAAGGCATCGCCCACTGGAAGGCCAAGGGCCTGGACTTCAGCCGCATCTTCCACCAGCCCACGGCACCTGCGGACGTGGCGCGGCGCCAGGTCTGCGAGCAGGACCATGGGCTGGCCAGCGCACTCGACGTCAAACTCATCGAGAAGTGCCGGCCGGCGCTAGACCGCGGCGAGAAAGTTCAATTCATCGAAACGGCGCGCAACGTCAACCGCACCGTGGGCGCGATGCTTTCCGGCGAACTGATCCGCCTGCATCCTGAAGGGTTGCCCGACAACACGATCTTCATCCAGATGGAAGGCTCGGGCGGGCAGAGCTTCGGCGCGTTTCTCGCCCAGGGCATCACGCTCTACCTGATCGGCGACGCGAACGACTACACCGGCAAAGGCCTGAGCGGCGGGCGCATCGCGATCCGGCCGAGCATCGACTTTCGAGGCGACTCCACCGCCAACATCATCGTCGGCAACACCGTGCTCTATGGCGCCACGAACGGCGAAGCGTTTTTCCGTGGCGTAGCCGGCGAACGCTTCGCGGTGCGCCTGTCGGGCGCGACGGCGGTGGTGGAAGGCACGGGCGACCACGGCTGCGAATACATGACAGGTGGAACCGTCGTCGTGTTGGGCAAGACCGGGCGCAACTTCGCCGCCGGCATGAGCGGGGGCATCGCCTATGTATTCGACGAAGACGGTCAGTTCGCGCGACGCTGCAACACGTCGATGGTGGCACTCAATGCGTTGACCAGCAGTGCCGAACAGGAGATCTCGCTCGATCGCGCGTTGTGGCACAAGGGCAGCACAGATGAGGCCACGCTGCGTCGCCTCGTCGAGGGCCACTACAAATGGACAGGGAGCCTGCGCGCGCGGCACATCCTCGACCATTGGATCGAGTCGCGCGCCAGATTCGTCAAGGTATTCCCCCACGAGTACCGGCGTGCGCTCGCAGAACTCGCCGCCAAGGCATCGCCGGCAAGCCAAGAGGCAGGCCCGACGCACCGACCTGCCGAAACTGCCGCCAAGCCGCGAGCCGGCGACAGGCGCGCCAGTGTCGTGCCCGCGAAGTGAACTGCGGTGACTGCGCCAAGGACCGAACGAATCATGGGAAAAGTCACCGGCTTTCTGGAATACGAGCGTGTCGAAGAAGGCCACCTTGGCGTCACTGAGCGCATCAAGAACCACGACGAATTCGTCATCACGCTCGAGGAAGACCAAGCCAAGATCCAGAGTGCCCGCTGCATGGACTGCGGAACGCCGTTTTGCAACAGTGGCTGCCCGGTGAACAACATCATTCCCGACTTCAACGATCTCGTCTATCGTGGTGACTGGCGCAATGCGATCGAGGTTCTGCACTCCACCAACAACTTCCCCGAGTTCACCGGCCGTATCTGCCCGGCACCGTGCGAAGCCGCCTGCACGCTCAACTTCAATGACGACGCGGTGGGTATCAAGAGCATTGAACACGCCATCATCGACCGCGCCTGGTTCGAAGGCTGGGTGCAGCCCCGCCCGGCCCACCATGCCACCGGCAAATGCGTTGCCGTCGTCGGCTCGGGTCCGGCCGGCCTGGCCGCAGCGCAGCAACTCGCGCGCGCTGGCCACGCCGTGACGGTGTTCGAGAAGAACGACGCCATCGGCGGACTCTTGCGTTACGGCATCCCCGACTTCAAGCTCGCCAAGACGCACATCGACAGGCGGGTCGAACAAATGCAAGCTGAGGGCGTGCAGTTCCGCACCGGCGTCTTGGTCGGTGCGTTGCCGGCGGGCAGCAAGGTCACGAACATGGCCGCGCAGCGCGTCACGCCTGCCGAGCTGAATCAGCAGTTCGACGCGGTGCTCCTGTGCGGCGGGGCCGAACAGTCGCGTGACCTGCCCGTGCCGGGGCGTGAGCTCGACGGTGTCCACTTCGCAATGGAGTTCTTGCCGCAGCAGAACCATGTGAACGCAGGCGTCAAGGTCGCGAATCAATTGCGCGCCGCCGGCAAACACGTTGTCGTCATCGGCGGCGGCGACACCGGCAGCGACTGCGTGGGCACGAGCAACCGCCAGGGTGCGAAGAGCGTGACGCAGTTCGAGCTGCTGCCCATGCCGCCCGAGCAGGAAGACAAGCCTCTGGTCTGGCCCTACTGGCCCGTCAAACTTCGCACCTCGTCGAGCCACGAAGAGGGGTGCGAACGCGAGTTCGCGATCGCGACCCAAGAGTTCATCGGCGATGGGCAAGGCGGCAAGTCCGGCAGGGTCAAGGCGCTGAAAACCGTGCACGTCCAGTGGCAGGGCGGCAAGATGCTGGAAGTTGCGGGAAGCCAAGCGACGATGCCCGCCGACCTCGTGCTCTTGGCCATGGGCTTCATCTCTCCGGTGGCGACTGTGCTAGAGGGTTTCGGCGTCGAGAAGGACGCACGCGGCAACGCCCGGGCCAGCACCGAAATGCGAGGCGGCTATGCAACCAGCGCCGCGTCAGTCTTCGCCGCGGGTGACATGCGCCGCGGTCAGTCGCTTGTGGTCTGGGCGATTCGCGAGGGGCGCCAAGCTGCGCGCGCCGTCGACGAATTTCTCATGGGGCAGAGCAGCCTGCCACGCTGAAACCACGCTAGACATCATGGTCGCCGCGGCAAGGCGGGCGGCCGGTCTCCGACATCGTAGGTTGCTTGCCAAGGCGAGTAGTGCTACATGCTGTGACTTGCGTCGTCAGCAACCTGGAGACCGACCATGGAAGAGCGTACCAAGATTCATGTGGGCCTGGACGTGCACAAGGACAGCATCAGCGTGGCAGCAGCCCAGCCGGGCCGAGCGGCCGGGCGCTTGATCGGCAAGGTCACGCACGACGTAAACAAGCTGTTGAAGTTGCTGCTCAAGATCGGCCAGGTCGAGCAGTTGCACATCGTGTACGAGGCCGGCCCGACTGGGTTCGGACTGCAGCGCGCCTTGAAGGCCAGGGGGTACGTCTGCGAGATCGTTGCACCTTCACAGATCCCGCGGCGCCCGGGCGACAGAGTGAAGACCGACGGGCGAGACAGCGTGCAACTGGCCGAGTGCTCGCGTGCGGGTCAGTTGAGCGCTGTGTGGATCCCTGACCCGGGCGACGAGGCGATCCGTGATCTGTCGCGAGCGCGCGAGGATGGCGTCAACAGCCGTACGCAGGCACGACACCAGCTCAAGGGCTTCTTGCTGCGCCACGACGTGAGATACACGGGGAAGACGTCGTGGTGCGGTGCCTACTACCGTTGGCTGGCGACGTTGAACTTCGGCACCGGCGCGGCCCAGACGGCATTCACCGAGTACTGGCAAGCCGTGCAGTCGGCAGACGATCGCGTCGAGCGGCTGACGAAGGCGCTGCAGGGCTCGATCACGGGCTGGCGTTTCGAGCCGGTGGTCGGCGCGCTCCAAGCACTGCGTGGCGTGGCCGCGATCACTGCCATTGGCCTGGTGGCCGAGATTGGCGACTTCGGTCGTTTCGCGCATCCGCGCAAGCTCATGGGCTATCTCGGGCTGGTCCCGTCAGAGCATTCCAGCGGCGAACGCACGAGCCGCGGCAGCATCACCAAGACGGGCAATGCGCACGCACGACGGTTGCTGACAGAGGCGGCCTGGAACTACCGGTTCAAGGCCCGCATCGGCAAGCAGGCCCAGGTGCGCCAGCACGAGCTGTCCGAGCCAGTCCGGATGATGGGCTGGAAGGCGCAGCTGCGGCTGACTCAGCGGTTCGCTGCACTCAACGCCCGTGGAGTGCAAGCCAACAAGGCCTGCGTCGCGGTCGCTCGGGAACTGGCTGGCTTTGTCTGGGCCATCGGCATGCAGGCTCTGCGCGAGGAGACCAAGACAAGCTGAACAGATGAACTACACGGATCGATCTGGCGATGCGACGCGAGCAACGATAGGGCAACCCTCGAGGCTCCTACCAGGGCACCGCAAGGCTGATCCCCGACCCTAGAGCGAGGCAGGCCCGCGACGAATCGATGAAGTGCTGGTAACCAATCCGCGGATATGAGTCTGATTCATCGTCGCTGCAACGCTCGTGTCGCATCACCTGATCAATCCCACTTCACACCAAATCAAAAACGCCAACAAGGAAAGACAATTGACAGCGGCGACCATATGAGGAGTCTGTCGGACTTAAGTCCGACAGGCTCCTAGGCCGTCGACCCTGAGCCCTCGCCAGTCGGCGAGCCCGCGCGAATCTCCGCGCTGCGGCAACGTGGCCGAGGCGGTCAGCGCGCCCGCGACGGCAATACCCGATCACGCCTTGCAACCTTTGCTTGCGCCGGCCCACCGGTCGTGACATTTCGGCGTTGGCGTGCCGCGTCCTGCCGCCGCCGCGCAGCACCGTTCGTCTTCGAGACCGACCCCGCCCGTCGGAAGCGGGTCGTCGGGTGCGCACTTTTGCACAGCGCGCCGAACCCATCGTCCGCAGAATCCCCTCAAGCAAAGGTTGCGCGAATTCGAATCAATGCACCGAACACACACCAAGGACAGCCATGCCGCACTCGACCACAAGCGCCTCGAAGGCACCGCAAAGCCGCAGGGGATTCACCCTGATCGAACTGATGATCACGATCGCCATCGTCGCGATCCTGTCGGCGGTGGCGATCCCAGCGTACTCGGACTACGTGCGTCGCGGGCAACTGCCCGAAGCCTTCACGAATCTCTCGGACTACCGCGTGAAGATGGAGCAGTACTTTCAGGACAACCGCAACTACGGCGCGGCGGCGTGCACCGATGTTGCCGGCGCTCCCACGTGGGCGGCTTGGCCGTCGAGCAAGAAGTACTTCAACTACACCTGCGCCCTGACCAACGCCGGACAGGGCTACACGATCACCGCAACGGGCAGCACGGCGCGCGCTGTGGGCCACGACTACACGATGAACCAAGACAACACGCAGACCACCACCAAATTCAAGGACGCCGTGGTGGCCAAGACGTGCTGGCTGTCAAGGGGCGACGAATGCTGATTCTGAACAGACCACAACGCGGCGTCACTCTCGTCGAGATCGCCGTCGTCTTCGTCATCCTGGGCTTGTTGGTCGTCGCCGCAGCGCCGAGCATCGGCACCTGGATCGGCAACACCCATGTGCGCAACACGGCGGCGTCGATCTATGCGGGGTTGAATCGAGCGCGTGCTGAAGCGGTGCGTTCGAATCGAACCGTGCGCTTTTCCCTGGTATCCATCACCGACACGGCGGTGATGGACGACAGTTGCGCCTTGTCTTCCACCGGGGCGTCATGGGTGGTCAGCGTCAACGACCCGAGCGGTACCTGCTCTGCGGCACCGTCCGCGACCACCAATCCCATGATCGTGGAGAAGGCGGCAGGCGGCGCCGGAGCTCGCAGAGTGGTGGTGAGCGCCAAGGACAAGGATGACGCAGCAGCGAACACCATCACGTTCAATCCGTTCGGCCGCGTCGCCGACGCCACGCCGATCGCCTGGATCGACGTCGACAACGAGGTGAGCGGCGGTGACTACCGCAAGTTGCGGGTCCTCGTCGGCATGGGCGGTGTGATTCGCATGTGCGATGTGAAGGTGACGGATGCAAATGATCCGCGCAAGTGCTGAGGACTCTATGAACAATGCTCGGGGAAATCAAAGGCCCGGTCGCAAACATGCGGCACGCGGCGTCATGCTGATCGAGGCGCTGGTGGCCTTGCTGATTTTTGCCTTCGGCGTGCTGGGCCTCGTCGGGCTGCAGGCTGCGATGACGAAGGCGCAAGGCACGGCGAAGTTTCGTGCCGACGCGGCTTTCCTTGCCCAGCAGGTGCTGGGCACGATGTGGTCGGATGCACCGAACATCGCCAACTACGCTCCCCCTGGAGGGGGCTTAGTGGGCTGCACCGGCTACGCCCGCTGCAGCAGCTGGGCGAGCAAGGTTGCGAGCACCCTGCCCGGCGGAACTGCGGTCGTGACCGTCGCTGGAACCGACGTGACGGTCGTCATCAGCTGGACCCAGCCGAACGAAGGGACCCACACCTACACAACGCGAAGCACGATCGCGTTCAACACGCCATGAAGCGCTGCACTGCTACGGGGCGCCCCCAGGCCGCCGCCTCGAGTCGGTCACGCCAAGGCGCAGGCACAGGCCCCAGCGTGGCGATCGGCCTCGAGAGAACTTCGACCGGCCTCGCATGCCCTCATGAGGCGTCGCGCATGGCGATGCGTCGGCGCGGCGTCACCCTGGTCGAAATGATGGTCGGCATGTTGATCGGCCTGCTCGCCGTGGTCGTGATTTCGCAAGTCATGCTCATCGCCGAAGGACAAAAGCGCACCACCACGGGCGGCTCGGACGCCCAGGTCAACGGCGCATTGGCGCTCTACAGCATTCAGCGCGACGTCGAAATGGCCGGCTACGGCATCACCAGCAGCCCGGGCGTGGTGGGCTGCCCCATCAGCGCGCAATTCAACGGAGCTGCACCCGCCGGATTCCCGGCTCGACTCGTGCCCGTGGTGATTACCACACAGGCCGCGCGGGTAGCGGCCGGCGAAGTGGGCGCTGTCGGAGACGCGATTCGCGTGCTGGCGAGCTCCAAGACCTCGTACTCGGTGCCGACTCGCGTCATTCCGCCTGCCTACGCCGTCGGCACGAAGGCCTTCCCGGTGACAGCTGCACTGGGTGTCAGAAAAGACGACCTCGCCTTGGTCGCGATCGATGCGACCCAACCCTGTTGGGTATTTCAGGCGACTGCGGAGCCGACAGGCGAATCGATTCCGCGCGAGGACGACGCGGCAAACTGGAATACACCGGGCATGCCCAATATCGCATACGCCGACGGCAGCGTCCTCGTCAACCTCGGCACCCTCGTGGACAACAGCTACCGAGTCGTGAGCAATGTGCTACAGCAGCAGAGCTTCGACTCGAGCGCACCGAACGTGCGACCGATCCGCGACCTGCAGCCTGACATCGTCAACATGCGGGCGCTCTATGGGAAGGACACTGACGCCAATGGTGTAGTGGACAAATTCGACGACGTGACGCCGACCAATAACGCCGAGTGGCTGCAAGTGATCGCCATACGTGTTGTCGTCGTCGCGCGTAGCGACCAGTTCGAAAAGGAAGACGTCACGGCGGCCAACCTGTCGTGGGACGTCGGCCTCACGCCGCCGACAACCGGCGCGACAGCTTGCGCCGGAAGTGCCTGCTTGACGCTCAATGTCGACCATCTCACCAGCTGGAAGCGCTATCGCTACAAGCAGTTCGAGACCGTGATCCCGCTGCGCAACATGCTCTGGAGGTCTTGAGGTGAAATCGATCATGACGAGCACTCAACGCTCGATGAGCGCTTCGAAGCTCGGCCAGAGCGGCATGTCCTTGCTGTTTTCGTTGTTGGCACTCGCGGCCCTTTCGCTCGCCGCAGTCGCATTGGTTCGATCCGTCAATACCGGCTCGCAAGTGATCGGCAACCTCGGGTTCAAGCAGGATGCCACGAGTGCGGCGAGCGCTGCCACCGAGACGGCCATCGCTTGGTTGCAAGCCAATTCCGCGTTGCTCGACGCCGACAACCCCGGAGCCGGGTACTACGCCGCGTCGCTTGACATGATGGACCCGACCGGCCGCACGACCACCGCATCGAAGCCTCTCGGTCTCATCAACTGGGACAGCGACAACTGCGCCTATGCCAAGCCGGGCAGCTACGCCACTTGCAGCCTGCTGTCCGCCGCAGCGCCGCCGACCAACGGCAACGCCTCGAGGTACCTGATTTCCCGCACCTGCCAAAAAGCCGAAGCGATGAGCGCAACCAACACCTGTGCCAAGCCCGCGGCCGCCTCGCTGACTGATGCAGTGCAGCGCGGCGAAGTGCGGGTCGGAACCGAAATCCGGCCGACCAAACTCAGCACAAGCCCCTACTACCGAATCATCGTCCGGACGATTGGTGCGCGAAATACCGTCAGCTACACCGAGACGATCGTTCACTTCTAAGCATTCAGCGAAGTCAGGGAGTCACCCAATGCACAGTCACAACCAACGCCGCCCGAAGCCGCTGCAGGCAATCGGCCTGGCCATCGCGTGTCTTGCTGCGAACACCGCGACTCTGGCCGCCAGCACCGACATCGCCACAGCACCGCTGAGCACTTCTTCGCCGACCGCCGTCAAGCCCAACATCATGTTCACGCTCGACGACTCGGGCTCGATGGACCGGGAGTACATGCCCGACGACATGAGCAGTACCGGCAAATACGGCTACCGGTCTTCGCAGTGCAACGGCGTGGCCTACAACCCGGCCATCACTTACGCGTTGCCGGTCGACTCAGCGGGAACGTCGCTTGCTGCAGGTAGCCTCAACGCCCTGAATGTCAACACCGGTGCGCTCTCCAACAATCGCGATGTGACTTCCTCGACCGGTGGCACGACCATCGGTACCGGAAGCAAGCAAGTGGAGGTCAGCAGCGGGACATTCCCAAGCTATTCCATAGGCGAAACGGTCACCATCTACAGCAGCGGGAATCTGGGGCAATGGATGGTCGGGACCATCACCGCCTTCAGCAACCCGAGCGTCATGGTAGCCGTGACCGCGACATCGGGCAGCGGCACGCTTGCCAGCCAGGCCAGAATCGGACGCGGCGACGGAGCTCCCTATTACTACAGCTACATCGGCAGCCAACCCAAGCTTGGTTGGACCTACAACACCAGCGGCGTGATCACGAGCTCGGATTTCTACTTGGAGTGCATGAGCAATGTCGGAAGTGCGCCAGGCAGCATTGTCTTCACAAAAAACGTCGTCACGTCGACTTCCGGCCCGGCAGGCAGTCCCGACGAGCGCCAGAACTATGCCAATTGGTACGCTTACTACCGTACCCGAATGGACATGATGAAGTCGTCGGTGACCCTGGCGTTCAAGGGCATCGGTAGCGGGTACCGCGTGGGCTTCAATAAGATCAGCGGCACGTCGGTGACCGGCAGCAGCTTCCTCGACATCGCCGATTTCGACACGACGCAGAAGGCGAGCTTCTACACCAAGCTGAACGCCGCGACACCCGGCGATTCGACCCCACTGCGCGGCGCGCTGTCCAAGATTGGCCAGTATTTCGCCAAGAAACGCTCGGGCCAGATTTACGACCCGATCCAGTATTCGTGCCAAAAGAACTTTCACATCCTGTCGACCGACGGCTACTGGAACACCGGCGACGAATCTTCGAGCTACGGCCCCAAGGCGCTAGACAACTCCACTGACGTGGGCCAGCAGGACCATACCGCTGTGCGCCCGATGTTCGACGGCGCAAACACGACCACGACGACCACCGAAACCTGGTCGACGACCAGTACGACGCAGACCACCGTCGACCAGCCGCAGCAGCAAACCTCCACGCAGACGACGACGACGACGACGACGACCCCGACGACATGGTCGCGAACGAATCAGGCGCTGGGGACGACGAACCCGAATTCGACGCTGACGAACTCGAGCATCTCACGGTCATGCTCGGGCTCGTCACCGAATATCTCGTGCACCGTAACCGTCACGACGTCCAACAATCACGGATTGAGTAGCACGGCCAGCAATAACACCGTACGGATCTCCGGCGTGACCCCGGCTGCCTACAACGGGATCTTCACCCCGGTAACGCGGAGTAATAGCGACACCTTCACGTACACGATCACTGGCCTGTCCTCAAACCCCGCTACTCCGACCAGCGGAAATCGTGGCAACACGGTCCGGACCAGCAGCACCTATGGGTTTTGCCCGGCCGGCCAGGGTGCGCTGACCTCCACGCCGCAGACCGGCAACGGCAGCACCGTGTCGACGAGCAGCGCGATCGTGTCGACGCCGGCGAACCGCACGGCGCAGACCGTGACGACAACGACGGTGGTCACCCCGTACACGCACACCGTGGTCGTCGTCAACGGCAGTACGACATCCGACTCCACGACTTCCGGCACGCCGACGACGACGAATTCGTCCGCCGCCCCGACGTATACCGCTGGCGCCGACGGCGCCCCGGTCAACTCGACCTCGAGCACCGGGCCAACGGCAAACCAGCCGTCGAGTTGGACCAACAGCGGCGCCGCAACGACCTCCTGCGCAAGCACTGCGCCGGCGATCACACCGACGCAGACGGGTTCTGGAAGCCCGGCGAGCAACACGGGGGCGCCGGTCACGACGACCGGCTCATGGTCGAACAACGGGTCGAGTACCTCCTCCAGCGGCAGCCCCTCCACAGTGACGAGTGCCAAAACGACCAGCACAGCGACATCCACGTCGGGCGGCTCGAGCGATTCGCTGGCCGACATCGCGATGTACTACTACAAGACCGACCTGCGGGATGCGTCGCTAAGCAATTGCCAGGGCGCGTTGGGCTCCGGCACAAACGTGTGCGGCAACAACGTTGCGCCGCAGGGCAGCGATGTGGCGACCTGGCAGCACATGACGACATTTACGCTGGGCCTGGGAGCGAACGGCATACTCAAGTACGACCCGAACTACCTGACGCAGACCACAGGCGACTACAACGACCTGAAACAGGGCACGAAGGACTGGCCCATACCGGGCGGCGGCAAAGGTGCCGAAAACATCGACGACCTTTGGCACGCAGCGGTGAACGGCCGCGGCAGGTACTTCAGTGCCGGTGACCCGACGACGCTGGCCAGCAGCCTGAGCGGCGCGCTGGCATCGATCGTGGAGAAAATCGGCTCGGCGTCGGCCGCGGCCGCCAGCAACCTGCAGCCTGTGGCCGGCGACAACAAACTGTTTGTCGCGCAGTACGTCTCGGGGAAATGGACCGGCGACGTGCTGGCGCTGACCATCGACCCGGAGACGGGCGTGATCTCACCCACCGTGGCCTGGAGCGCCAAGCAGAAACTCGACGCCAGGGTGGCAGCCGGGACGGCGCGAAATATCTACTACTTCAAGAATGACGTGAGCGGCAACACCGGCCAGTTGCGCGCTTTCACGCATGCCAACCTGGTGGTCGACGGCCTCAACGGCAACGTCGACAACGCCTGCAGCAAATCGCCCGCATTGTCGCAATGCGCATCCATGAATTCGACTGACATTGCGGCGGCCAATCTGGGGACCAACATGGTCAGCTGGCTGCGCGGCGGCTCCGATGCCAACTATCGACTGCGCGACGGCATCCTGGGCGACATCATCGGTGGTGCTCCGATCTATGTCGCCAAACCACCGTTCCGGTACACCGAAAACGCCTACGCAGGCTTTGCGAGCAGCAAGTCGACACGAGGAGGAACGCTGTATGTCGCCGCCAACGACGGCATGCTGCACGCCATCGACGGTGCGACCGGCGAGGAAAAATGGGCCTACATGCCAGCTGCCGTGTTGCCCAATCTGTACAAACTTGCCGATAACAACTACGCGGCAAATCACCAATTCCTGGTAGATGGGGCACCGACGATTGGCGATATCTATGTGCCAGGCTCGCCGGGCGCGTGGAAGACGATTCTGATCGGCGGGCAGGGCGCGGGGGGGCGCAGCTACTACGCCCTGGACATCACCGACCCGAACGCACCGCTGGCCTTGTGGGAGTTCTCGCACACCAACCTCGGCCTCACATTCGGCAACCCCATCATCACCAAGCGAGCCGACGGCACCTGGGTCGTCGCGTTTGCATCGGGCCACAACAACAATGTCGGTAGCGGCGACGGGAACGGGTACCTGTTCATGCTGAACGCCAATACCGGGGCGCAGTTGCTGACGATCCCGACCTACACGACGGGAACCACTCCAGCGGGAACGCCAACGACGCCGAGCGGCCTCACCAAGCTCAACGTCTGGGTCGATTCCGAGATCGACAACACGGCGAAGCGCTTCTATGGTGGCGACTTGCTGGGCAACGTCTGGCGCTTCGATATCGACAGCTTGGTCCTGCCGTATCAGGCGGCGTTTCGTCTGGCACAGCTGCAGATAAGTGGCGTCGCTCAACCGATCACCACGCAACTCGCGTTGGCCGAAGTGACACGAAGCGGCACCAAGTATCCGATCGTCTATGTCACTACCGGGAAGTACCTGGGCACCTCGGACCTGAGCAATACAGCAACGCAGTCGGTCTACGCGCTGAAGGACCCGCTTACCGGGACCGGTCTGGGCGACGTGCGGGCCGGCGGCACCCTGGTGGCCCAGACGCTGACCGACACGACCGACACTAACGGCGCACGCATCAGGACGGTCACGAACAATGCCGTCGACCTGACCGTGAAGAATGGCTGGTACGTTGACCTGTTGTCCCCCGGCGAGCGGGTCAACGTCGACCCGCAACTGCTGCTCAACACCTTGACGGTTGCCGCGAATATCCCCAGCACCGACGCTTGCACGATCGGCGGCGAATCGTTCCTCTACCGGTTCGACATCGGCACCGGCAGCAGTTCACCGAGCAGCTCATCCACGGTCGCCACTTGGTTGGGCAATACGATGGTGGTCGGCCTGACTTACGTGACGTTGCAGAAGGCCGGCGCAGCCGCCGGCACAGGTGACACCGTCACGATTACGGTCGACAACTCCGGAAACGTTGGCACCAGCAAGGTTCCGGATCCGGCCAGCAGCGCCGGCGCGACAAAACGCACTTCATGGCGCGAGATCGTGAACTGATCCTGTCCATGGTCGGGCCCTGCGTTCAACCGCCGGGCCCGCCGCGCGAGCGGCTGCCCCTGATCAAGATCGAACCCATTCTGTTGAGCGCCATGCTGGCCGTGGGCCTGCACGCGGCGATGTTCTCCGTGCCGGTGCGAAACGACGCAGGCTTGGCAAACCCGCCGACGCGTGCCGGCACACGCGCGACAACGGTCCGTATGCTGTCCATGAACACGGATCGCGCAGCCTTCCCCGGGGGGGCGGTTACGACACGAGCTCCTGCGAGAGAGCTCAGGCTGGCTGACTCAAAGCCCGAGCCCGCGGCCGCGTCGGAAACGCATGGTGATCGCCACGTCGCGTCGAAGCTTGCTGCGTCTGCATCGGTTTCACCACGGGTGCATGGTTTGGCGCTGCGCCTGCCTGGTGCGCTTGGGGACGACGATTTCTTCGCTCGAAGCGCGCTCGACGCCGGCCCCTACCCGACGCAGCCCGTGCTGATCGACTACCCATCCGTCGAGATCGGTAGTGGCCGGCATGTGGGTGAGCTCGCCCTTTTTGTCGATGAGAATGGCACCGTCGTGCGCATCCGCGCCGAGGGCTCTGCTTTGCCGGCGACGATGGAGGAGGCGGCGCGCAGCGCTTTCATGGGGGCGACGTTTGTTCCGGGCCAGGTTGACGGGCTGCCGGTTCGTTCGAGAATTCGCGTCGAGGTGGTATTCGAAGAAAATTCCGCGGTTCGCTGAATCGTTCGCAGCCCAGCTCAGCACCGAACTCCGACCCTGGCCGCTTCGGATGGCGCCGCGCGAACGGCGCCGTCGCTTCCACTGTCGACCCGAAAGCAGCAGCGTCAACAGCCATGCGACAATGATTTCGGCTACGTGAACGAGTCTTCGGTCATCTTTAGCCGCCACTCCCATCGAACTGCTGCCGGCCCGCCCGGCTCCACGGCGCGTGAGTTCAGACACCCTCATCGATATCGACCACGTCACTTTCGGCTATGACAAGAGCCGCACGATCCTCAATGACGTATCGATGCAGTTCGGGCGTGGCCAGGTCACCTCGATCCTCGGTGGCTCGGGTTGCGGCAAGACGACGCTATTGCGCTTGATCGGCGGCGTTCACGCCTCGACCCAGGGCAGCATTCGCTTCGACACTGAAGTGGTCGATGCACGCGACATCGAGCAACTCTTCAGGCTGCGGCGCCGACTGGGAATGCTGTTCCAGTTCGGTGCGCTTTTCACCGACCTCACCGTATTCGAAAACGTCGCATTCCCGCTGCGTGAGCACACTGATCTGGACGATGCCATGATTCGCGACATCGTGCTCATGAAACTCAACGCCGTCGGCCTGCGCGGAGCCGCACCACTGCGCATTGCCGAGATTTCCGGCGGCATGGCGCGTCGCGTTGCGCTGGCGCGAGCCATCGCGCTCGACCCCGAAGTCATCATGTATGACGAACCGTTTGCAGGGCTCGACCCGATCTCGATGGCCGTCGCTGCAAACCTGATCCGCACGCTGAACGACACGACGGGCGCTACTTCGCTGATCGTCTCGCACGACGTGCAGGAATGTTTCAGTATTTGTGACTACGCGTACTTGATGTCTTCGCAAGGGCGCGTCGTGGCTCATGGCAAGCCGGCGGAGCTGGAAGCTTCAGCTGATCCGGAGGTGCGTCAATTCATTCGCGGTGAACCCGACGGCCCGGTTCGCTTTCACTACCCGGCCCGGCCCCTGGCTGAGGAGTTGGGCTTGGGCGCATGACGGGGCTCGTTGCTTCGCTCGGCCGTGTCGTCATGGACGTGATGTACGCGTTGGGCCATCACGCTTACTTCTTCAGCGATCTGCTGCGCAACCTGCCAGGGGCGATGCGGCGCCCGTTTCTCGTCGTAGCGCAGGTGCACGCCATCGGCAACCGCTCTCTCATCATCATCCTGGCCTCGGGGATGGCGGTGGGCTTTGTGCTGGCGTTGCAGATGTACTACGCCTTGGTCAAGTATGGTGCGGCGGAGTCGCTGGGCTTGGTCGTGAACCTCTCCCTGGTGCGTGAGCTCGGCCCGGTGGTGACGGCCCTGCTGTTTGCGGGCCGCGCCGGAACGTCGCTGACTGCAGAGATCGGATTGATGAAGGCCGGCGAACAGATCGCGGCGATGGAAATGATGGCGATCGACCCGAAGAGCCGCGTGCTGGCACCACGATTTCTGGGCGGTATCGTCTCGATGCCGATTCTGGCCGTGCTTTTTTCAGCGGTCGGTATCCTCGGCGCCTACATCGTCGCGGTTCTGCTGATCGGTGTGGACTCCGGCAACTTCTGGTCCATCATGCAAAGTGGCGTCGACGTGCAGCGCGATGTCGGCAACGGCATCGTGAAGAGCATGGTGTTCGGCGTGATCTGTACCTTTGTCGCGCTGTACCAGGGTTACGAAACCCAGGCCACTCCCGAGGGCGTGGCGCACGCGACCACCCGCACCGTCGTGATCGCTTCGCTGGCAGTGCTGTGCATGGACTTCATACTCACGGCGCTGATGTTCTCGACACCGTAGGCCAGACACGCGAAGGAGCGACACATGGGCAAGAAGGGCGTTGAAACGATGGTCGGCGTGTTCGTCCTGCTCGGCATCGTGGGAATGGTATTCCTCGCGCTGAAGGCGGCCAACCTTGGCACGTTCAGCGTGGGCAGAACTTATTCACTGAGCGCGCGCTTCGATAACATCGGCGGCCTGAAAAAGCACGCTCCGGTACGCAGCGCCGGCGTCACCGTCGGACGCGTGGTCTCGATCGAGTTGGACAAGAGGACCTACCAGGGCGTGGTGCGCATGGAGGTCGATTCCCAGGTGGAATTTCCGAAGGACTCTTCGGCGCGCATCCTCACCGCAGGGCTGCTGGGGGACCAGTACATCGGTGTGGAGCCGGGCGCGGACGAGAAGAACCTCGCCGCCGGCGACGTGATCAAACAAACCCAGTCTGCCGTGGTATTGGAAAGCCTCATCAGCCAGTTTCTCTTCAACAGGGCTGCCGACGCGGGCTCGGCTGAAGCGGGCGGAGTCAAGAAGTGAATCCTGCGCTACGTCCCCCGGGCAAAGCGCTGGCGCTAGCAATCCTGCTGTCGGTGACGTTCGGCTGTGCCAGCGTCGACTCCTCACGCAGCGGCCCGAGCAATCCGCGCGACCCATGGGAGAACTGGAATCGCGATGTTTTCGCTTTCAACGAAGTGCTCGATGCCAATGTGCTTGTTCCCATTGCGACTGCCTACGAAAAAATCACACCGCGGTTTGTGCGGCGGGGTGTCGAGAACTTCTTCAACAACTTCGCCGATGCCTGGTCGGCGGTGAACAACGTTCTGCAAGGCAAGCTCGAGCGCGCCTTTACCGATGTGGTTCGAGTCGGCACGAATACCACCTTCGGCATTGGTGGGCTGTTCGATATCGCCAGCGAAGCCGGAATCGAACAGAACTTCGAAGACTTCGGTCAGACGCTAGGGCATTGGGGTGTCGTTCCGGGTCCCTATGTCGTGTGGCCGCTGTTCGGACCGTCGAATGTGCGCGAGTCGCTTGCCTTGCCCCTGGACCGTTGCGTTTCACCATTGCTGCTCGTCAATGACAGCACCACGCGGTGGAGCCTTGGCGCGCTCCAAGTCATCAA
>JBAQUQ010000313.1:0-35228 GCA_049297615.1 Burkholderiaceae bacterium | reverse complement strand
CTAGTGTTTAATTGCGTAAGTTAACGATAGTGTTTCGAAGCTGCGCCCCTCGGACCTCTCGCTTTCGCCAGACGAATGGCGCGGCCTTTTCGTTGTACGCAGCGGTGAATGCATGTATCGCCCCAATGAGTTGATCGATGCTTCGGAAACTGGCGTTGTTCAGCGTCTTGCGCTGGAAGATGCCGAACCATATTTCGACTTGGTTGAGCCAGCTCGCACTGGTAGGCGTGAAGTGAAAGGTGACGTTCGGATGCGCGGCGAGCCAGTCCTCGTTTTTCTTGTGGGTGTTCAAGTTGTCCAGGATGACGTGGATCTGCCGGTCTGCGGGCTGGTCGGCGACGACCTCATCCATGAAGGCCTGGAAGTCGGCTCGCTTTTTGGTCTGCGTCGTCTTGCCGCGGATGACGCCGGTGGCAACCTCCAATGCGGCGAACAAGTTGACCGTGCCGTGGCGCTTATAGGTGCTCTTCATTCCTTGGACGATCTTGCCGCTGCTGGTTTGCACGTAGCCGCGCGCTCGTTCAAGCGCTTGAATCGAAGGCTTCTCATCAACGCTGAGCACCAAGGCGTTCTGCGGTGGGTTCAAGTACAGCCCGATCACGTCGGCAGCCTTGGCCGCAAACTCGGGGTCCATGCTGACGCACCACGATCGGTGGCGCTGCAATTGGATGCCTTCTTTGCGCAGTGCACGCCACACCGCGTCATCAGACACGCTCAGCGCCACCGCCAACGAGCCGCCATCCCAACTTGCCATCCCCTCTGGCGGCGGCAACTCAAGCTGCGCCAAGATTCGATTGCGCAACTCATCGCCGTATTTGGCTGGCTTGCCCGGTCTGGGTTGATCGCGAAGCCCAGCAAGACCACGCTCGGCAAAGCGTCGGCGCCACTGACCAACCGTATTCGGTCGCAAACCCATTTCGATGGCGACCTCGTCGTTGCGCTTGCCCCGCACGCAGGCCAGAACGATGCGCGCCCGTTCGGCCATGCGGACCTCGCCGCTTCGACTTCGAGACAAGCGCTCAAGCTCAGCCACAACTTCCGCCGTACACGACAACGCAACTGCCACTCGTGCCATGACACCACCTTGCGCCAAGCAATGTAGCCATCATAATACTATCTATTGTTTGTGCAATTAAACACTAGAGCCCCTGGGACCCGACGTGGCCCCTTCGAGGCCCTTGAGCCCGAGCCGCCTTGCCGATTCAGGCGGCGCTCATCAGTGCTTGCGCGAATTCGCGTGCGTTGAAGGATTGCAAGTCGTCCAGCTTCTCGCCGACCCCGACAAAATAGACCGGCAGCGCCCGCCCGCCGAGCTTGATACGCGCCTGTGACCACAGCGCAAGGGCGGCCAGCACGCCACCCTTGGCCGTACCGTCCAACTTCGTGATGATCACGCCGGTAAGCTGCAGGGCGTCGTCGAAGGCCTGAATTTGAGCCAGCGCATTCTGGCCGGTGTTTCCATCGACGACCAAAAGCACCTCGTGCGGCGCGCCGACTTGCGCCTTGCCGATGACGCGCCGGATCTTCTTCAACTCTTCCATCAGATTGGCCTGAGTCGTCAGGCGGCCGGCGGTATCGGCGATCACGACGTCGCAGGCGCGCGCCTTGCCCGCGATCGTGGCATCGAAAATCACAGCCGCAGGGTCGCCCCCTGCCTGGCTGACGATCTCGACTCGGTTGCGCTGCGCCCAGACCTCCAATTGCTCGCGCGCAGCCGCGCGGAACGTGTCCGCTGCCGCCAGCAGCACTTTGAGTTTCGCGTCGGCCAGACGATGCGTGAGCTTGCCGATGCTGGTGGTCTTGCCCGCCCCGTTGACACCGACCACCATCACGACCGCGGGTCTTGCTTCGGGCAGAACCAGAGCATGCTCAAGCACCAAGAGCAGATCGGCCAAGGCGTCAGTGAGCAGCGCCTTGACGGCCTGCGGGTCAATGGCCCCCGCGGCCTTGACCCGACGCTTCAGGTCAGCGAGCAAGAACTCGCTCGCCTTCACCCCGGCGTCGGCCATGAGTAGGGCCGATTCCAGTTCTTCAAACAGTGCGTCGTCGACTTGGGCGCCGGTGAATACCTGGCTCAGTGCGCTGCCGGTCTTGCGCAATCCGCTGCGCAGCCGATCGAACCAAGATAGGGCCGACTCGTGCGGGGCGCTCACGTCTGCGGGCGCAGGTTGGCCTGCAAGGGCCTCCACGGCGTGAGAAGGCTTGGTCTTGAAGATGCTGAACATGCGGTCGTCGAGGTTGTCGAAAAGTCGCTGGGCGGTGGCGTGCGGCCGCTTGGCGTGACCGCAAGTTGGACGGCCTGAACTGAGCCGCTGTCGAGGGGTCGCGCCCCTATAATCTCGGGTTCAGGCGCTTTAGCTCAGTCGGTTAGAGCGACGGAATCATAATCCGCAGGTCCGGGGTTCGAATCCCTGAAGCGCCACCATGATCACCATGCACCGTCCATTGTTCGCCGCGCTGCTGGCGATACCGCTATTCGCGCTGTTTACACCGAGCCCAGCCCAGGTGCAACGCCAGTTTCCGCAGACTGCGCTGCGCGGCCAGATTTTATTCGGTCAGCCCCCTCTCATTGCGCTCAACGGTGAACCGAATCGACTCGCCCCGGGCGCTAGGATTCGTGGAACGAACAACACGATCGTGCTCTCGGGTTCGCTGGTCGGCAGCCGGCTGTCGGCGCACTACACGATCGACGCGCACGGTCTGTTGAAGGACGTGTGGATCCTGCAGGACGACGAGCTGGCCAATATTCCCTGGCCGAGCAATGCGCAAGAAGCCGCGGCGTGGGCCTTCGATCCCGCCGCACAGCGATGGACGCGCCCGTGATTGGCCCGAGCTCGGGCAAGAAGGTCTATGTCAAGACCTTCGGCTGCCAGATGAACGAGTACGACTCAGGCAAGATGGTCGACGTGCTGCGTGAGGCGCAGGGCTATGAACAAACTTCGAACGTCGAAGACGCCGATTTGATCCTGTTCAACACCTGCTCGGTGCGCGAAAAGGCCCAGGAGAAAGTGTTCAGTGACCTCGGCCGCGTCAAGCATCTCAAATCCAAGGGGGTGTTGATCGGCGTGGGCGGCTGCGTGGCGAGCCAGGAGGGCGAGGGAATCGTCGCACGTGCACCCTTTGTCGATGTAGTCTTCGGCCCGCAGACACTGCATCGCCTGCCCGACCTTCTGCTCCAGCGCAAGCTGCAGAACCGGCCGCAAGTTGATATCGGCTTCCCGGAAATCGAGAAGTTCGATCACCTACCGCCAGCGCGCGTGGACGGGCCAAGCGCCTTTGTGTCGATCATGGAGGGCTGCTCCAAGTACTGCAGCTACTGCGTTGTCCCGTATACGCGCGGCGAGGAAGTGTCTCGGCCTTTCGACGACGTGCTTGCAGAAGTCGCCGGACTTGCGCAGCGGGGCGTCAGGGAAGTCACCCTGCTCGGCCAGAACGTGAATGCCTATCGCGGCACAATGGGTAGGAGCGGCGAGCTCGCGGACCTCGCATTGCTCATCGAGTATCTGGCCGAAATCTCCGGCGTGGCGCGGATTCGCTACACGACCAGCCACCCGAATGAGTTCACGCAGCGCCTCATCGACGTGTACGCAAGGGTTCCTCGCTTGGTCAGCCACGTGCACCTTCCCGTGCAACACGGCAGCGATCGGATTCTGATGGCGATGAAACGCGGCTACACGACGCTGCAATTCAAGAACACGATTCGCAAACTTCGAGCGGTACGGCCCGACATCGGGATCTCCAGCGACTTCATCGTCGGATTCCCCGGCGAAACCGAGCAAGACTTCGGCCTCACGCTGAAGCTCATTGACGAGATCGGGTTTGACGGGAGCTTCAGTTTTGTATTCAGCCCGCGCCCCGGTACACCTGCCGCGGCTCTTCCCGACGCGACGACGCAGGTCGTCAAGCTCGACAGGCTGAAGCGCCTGCAAGCGCTTGTCGATGCCCAGGCTCGCTGTGTGAGTGAGGCGCGGGTCGGCACAGTTCAGCAGATCCTGGTCGAAGGGACGTCGCGCAAGAACCCAGCCGAACTGATGGGGCGCACGCAGTGCAACCGCACGGTCAATTTCGTGGGACCGCCGTCTTTGGTGGGTGAATTGCTCGACGTGACGATTACTGAGGCTCGCTCGCATTCGTTGCGAGGGAAACTCTGCGCTGTCGAGATGTCCGGTGATGACGAGCCCTTGCGCCGCGAGGCAGCCCTTGGCGAGCCGTTGATTTGAGCGAGACGAGTTGATGCCGATCATGCCTCGCGCGCCCAGCACGAGACACCGCGTGCGCAGCATCGCACCATGGCAGTCAAGGCCACCATCTTGCAGGCGTCATAGGGTTTGGCCCCGCGCGGCCAGGAATCTTGCCGGCAGAAATTTGACTTAGCTCAAGTCCCTTGTCACCATTTGGCGTTGTTCTCAAGGCCCGCTTCCCGCCTCGAATTTTATAATCCACCCATGAGTGTGATCGCCCTCGGCCTGAACCACGCGACTGCGCCGCTGGATATGCGCGGGCGGTTTGCGTTCGCGCCTGAACAGTTAGCCCCAGCCTTGCGCGGATTTCGCGAGAGCTTGAGTCGGGTTAGCGAAGTGGCGATCGTTTCTACCTGCAACCGTTGCGAGTTGTATTTCGGCGCTGAGCCGAGTGCCGTACCCATCGTTGTCGATTGGCTGGCCGGCATCGGCGGTGTGAACAGCACTACATTTCGCGATCACGCCTACCTGCATGAAGGAAGTGCCGCGGCGCGTCACGCGTTTCGCGTCGCCAGCGGGCTCGATTCGATGGTGCTGGGCGAGCCGCAAATCCTCGGTCAAATGAAGCACGCAGTGCGAGAGGCCGAAACCGCGGGCAGCTTGGGTCGAACCCTGCATCAGATGTTTCAACGATCCTTTGCCGTGGCGAAAGAGGTGCGCACGTCCACCGACATCGGGGCGCACTCGATCAGCATGGCCGCAGCTGCGGTGCGCCTGGCGGGCCAACTCTTCGAAGATTTGGGCCGCACCAAAGTCCTGTTTGTAGGCGCCGGGGAAATGATCGAATTGGTGGCCACACATTTCGCCGCGCGTGGACCGCGTTCTATCGCTGTGGCCAATCGAACCTTGGAACGTGGGGAGCGCCTGGCCGCGCGTTTGGGCGCGCAGGCCATGCGCCTGATCGACCTGCCCGCCAGGCTGGCCGAGTTCGACATCGTGATTTCCTGTACCGCCAGTTCGTTGCCCATTATCGGGCTGGGGGCGGTCGAGCGAGCGCTCAAGGCCAGGAAGCACCGCCCGATGTTTATGGTCGACCTGGCCGTGCCGCGAGACGTGGAACCAGAGATTGCCGGTCTGTCGGATGTCTATCTGTACACCATCGACGACCTATCGGCCTTGGTGCGCACGGCGGGAGAAAAGCGACAGGCCGCGGTGGCGCAGGCCGAGGCCATCATCGAAAACGGTGTGCAAAGCTTTACCCAGTGGCTCGATCGGCGCGTGTCCGTGCCCTTGATTCAAGCCTTGCACAGCCAGGCCGACGAATGGCGCGCCACCGAAATTGCGCGCGCCCGAAAATCGCTGAGCAAAGGCGAGAGCGTGGAGGGCGTGCTCGAGTCGCTTTCGCGCGGGCTCAGCCAGAAAATGCTGCATGGCACCTTGGCCGAACTGCACGCTGCGCCCACCGAGCAGCGCGCGCAGCTGGCGCAGACGGTGTCGCGCCTGTTCTTGCGGCGGTTTCCTCGCGACCCCGTCGACGGTTCGCACTAGCCAGTTCGGACGAGCAGCAACTCATTCCACTCGAGTCCCGGCGGGCACCACCGGCGTCGGCGACGCTGTGATTCTGCTGAAAGCGCATGAAAGACTCCCTTCGCCAGCAATTCGAACGCCTAACGCTGCGCCTGAGCGAGCTCGAGGCGACGCTTGCTGACCCGTCGATCGGCGCTGATATGGTGCGCTATCGAGAGCTGAGCAAAGAGCATTCTGAAGTGTCGGCACTGACGCAGACATTTTCCCGCTTCGAGTCACGCGAGCGCGATTGGGAGGCGGCGCGAGCCGTGCTGGCAGATCCAGCCATGGCCGAACTGGCCGAATTGGCCGAACAGGAAGTCAAGAGCGCGAGCGAGGACATCGCGCGCTTGCATCGTGAACTGCAACTGGCCTTGCTGCCGCACGATCCCGACGACACGCGCAACGCGTTTGTCGAAATTCGTGCTGGCACCGGGGGCGACGAGTCCGCGTTGTTCGCTGCCGATTTGGCTCGCATGTACCTGCGGCACTGCGAGCGAAAAGGCTGGCGCACCGAGATCATGTCGGAGTCAGCCAGCGATCTGGGCGGCTACAAGGAGCTTGTCTTTCGTGTCGAAGGCGAGGGTGCCTATGGCAAACTCAGGCTGGAGTCGGGTGGCCACCGGGTGCAGCGCGTACCTGCTACGGAAACGCAAGGCCGCACCCACACCAGTGCCTGTACGGTGGCGGTCTTGCCCGAACCCGACATCGCGGACGAAGTTCAACTCAACCCGGCTGAATTGCGCATCGATACCTTTCGCGCGAGCGGGGCCGGCGGCCAGCATGTCAACAAGACCGACAGTGCGATCCGCATCACGCACTTGCCCACGGGGTTGGTCGCCGAGTGCCAGGACGATCGCTCGCAGCACCGCAACAGGGCCAAGGCGATGGCTGTACTGGTGGCAAGGCTGCGCGACAAGGAACGCACCGAACGCTCGGCCAAGGAAGCAGCCACCCGCAAAGGACTCATCGGCAGTGGGGACCGCAGCGATCGAATCAGAACCTACAACTATGCGCAGGGGCGCGTGACCGATCACCGCATCAATCTGACGCTGTACCGGCTGCAGGCGATCCTCGACGGCGACCTCGAAGACATCGTCGCAGCATTGCACGCGGCACGCGCTGCCGAACAGTTGGCAGCGTGGGAAACCGGAACTGTCTGAGGGCGTGGTGCATGAACAGGTCATCGTACTACGAGCCTCTCGCCGCTCGCGTGCGTGTCACGTTGCGATGAACTGGAGCACGGTTGTCCAAGCACTCGCCTTTGCTGGCGCGAGCGGACTGGACGCACTGGACGGGCAGATCTTGCTGTCCCGCTGCCTGGCTCGCCCTCGCAGTTGGTTGCTTGCGCACGACGACGCGCAGCTCGACGCTGGGCAGCGCGAACGCTTTGCTGCCGCTGTGTTGCGCCGCCGCGGCGGTGAACCGCTGGCGTACTTGATCGGCGAGAAAGAATTTTGCGGCCTGCTATTGCATGTCGAGCGCGCCGTCCTGATCCCACGGCCGGAAACTGAACATCTAGTCGAGTGGGGTTTGGAAATTCTTGGCCGGCGGCCGGCCGATCCAGCGCCGCTCGCACTCGACCTGGGCACGGGCAGTGGCGCGATCGCCCTGGCGCTGAAGGCTGCACTGCCCTCAGCGCGGGTCGAGGCGGTGGACGTCGACGCTCAGGCACTGCGGATTGCGCAAGGCAATGCGCAGCGCCTCGCGCTCGACGTGCGATTCCAGCTCAGCGACTGGTGGAGAGCCACCGAAAAGCGCAGGTTCGATCTGGTTCTGTGCAATCCCCCCTACGTTGCCAAAGGCGACCCGCACCTGGCAGCGCTCGCGCATGAACCGGCCTTGGCCTTGACACCCGGAACCAGCGGCCTGGAAGCCTTGCACAAAGTGATCGAGGGCGCCCCTGCGCACCTGCGCGTGACGGGGTGGCTGTTGCTGGAACACGGCTTCGATCAGGCCGAGGCCGTGAGGCAACTGCTGCACGAGCACGGCCTGGTGGACATTCAGACACGTTCTGACCTGGCAGGATTACCCCGGTGCAGCGGCGCACGCTGGCTTGGCCAATGACCAGCGATTGACGGGGCGCCGCAGCACGGGGCGGCTTTCGTGCGAAACCTCGCATTTGTTACAGTTAACAAGTGTGCGCCGACGCTTGCAAGCACACAATCCAGGGGTTGCCGTGCAAGTTCACCGCAGGCACCCGGCTTTTTGCCCGATCGCGCCCTGTTCATACTCGCTGCCGCCGCTGAAAACTCCTGGAGACTGCCATGCGCACTGTTCAGAAGGTCATATCCCTCGCCGCCGCGCTTGCATTGGCGTCGTCGGCATGGGCGGCAGGCGGTGACGGGCTGAAAGCGCGAGAAGGTGATCTCACGTGGGCGCGATGGCAAGCTCGGCTTTCGCTTGGGGCAACGGCCCCGACTTGGCGGTCAAGCCTGAAGGAGACAGAACCCGTCGGCTTGCGCGTCGGAGCACTCAGCCTGTCGGGCGACTATTACTTCACCGATGCCCTGTTTGAACGGGTGAACTTGGGCGGGCTGCGCGCGACCAGTGGCCTGATCGTGGGCCCGCGCGGGCATGCCACAGCGGGCCAGCCGGGGCTTGGTGCCCAGGGTTCGGCGTTCGTCGCTGAACGGCGTTTGCTGGGCGTAGCTGCGCCAACCATGGTCGATGCAACGCAGGACTTGTCGTCCGTGCCGTACCTCAGCTTTGGCTATACAGGGCTGTCGCTGCGGGGCAAGTGGAGTATCAGCGCCGACCTGGGCGTGGTGGCACTGCAGCCGAGCAATGCCGTGCGGTTGGGCCGAGTGTTCGGTGGGTCGCAATCGCTTGACGACGTGTTGCGTGACATGCGATTGGCGCCAGTGCTCCAAATGGGTGTTTCCTACGCCTTCTGAGGCCGCCGGCACGCAGGGACTTGCGGTGGCGAATATGCCGAAGCGGTGAGTTTGCCGTATAAAGTCGGGTCCCGCAGCTTCGATTGTGCTTCCCATGAGCGACGTCCAACAACGCATCGACACCTTGGTCAAGGGCCATCGTGTGGTCCTCTTCATGAAGGGAACCGCCCAGTTCCCACAGTGTGGCTTCTCCGGCCGTGCCATGCAAATCCTCAGCGCCTGCGGCGTCGGCGATTTGAAGACGGTCAATGTGCTCGAGGACGAAGAAATTCGGCAAGGCATCAAAGGCTATGCAAACTGGCCGACCATTCCGCAGCTCTATGTGAATGGCGAGTTTGTGGGGGGATCGGACATCATGATGGAGATGTACCAAGCTGGCGAACTGCAGCCGCTGCTCGCGGCCTGAGCGCCGAAAAGTCAAGATCGGCGTACCCGGCTGCGACGATTGCCCGAGTCAGTCGCCTGGAATCGGAGTGCCGGGCGCTCCCACCTCCGTAAGGCGTCGCACCGCCACGTCCGCTGCGCCATGACGCTCCGGTTCAGCGTGGCTCAGCGTGGCTCAGCGTGGCCCAGTGCGGCTGCGCTGCGCTTGTACTCCCAGGCTTTGCGGGCTCGCAGAACGGCTTCAGGGTACTCGGTCTTGCCACGGCTGCCGTTGTAGCGGCCGAGCGCCATGAAGAGGTCACCTCTCTCCGCATCGAGGTAGTGACGCAGGATGACGCACCCGAAGCGCAGATTGGTCTGAAGGTGAAAGAGGTGTCTGGCATTGCCGTCGCCGATCGACCTCGCCCAAAACGGCATGACCTGCATGTAGCCACGCGCACCCGCTGGGCTGATGGCGTACTTGCGGAACGCGCTTTCCACCTGGACGATTGCCAGCACCAGGGCCGGCTCGAGCCCCGCACGCTTGGCTTCATACCACACGGCCTCGAGAAACTCGACTCGTGCGACATGTTCGGCCTTGCGTCGTTTCAGTCGATTGCTGATTTCGCCCAACCAGCTCAAATAGTCCAGCCTCGCTTCGAGCGAGTCGAAGGACGGTCTGGGAGGCGCACGGCTGGCAATCGCCGCGGCGAGCGCCGATCGAATCGAATCGGCCAGCGGCTCTTGAATTTGCGCGCCGGCGAAGACCGCGGTTGGACACGCGATGACTGCGCTGGCCAGCACAGAACACGCTGCCACGCGAATTCGCACGCGTCGCGCGGCGTCGAAATCCCCACTCATGCCTGGAGCTTGGACTTCAGGAACGGCGCTGCGAACTCGGCCTCGACGGGAGTCGCCTGGGCGTCGCGCCGCCCTTGATACTCGAGTCTTCCAGCCGCAAGGCCGCGCTCGGAAACGACGATTCGATGCGGGACGCCGATCAGTTCCCAGTCGGCAAACATCGCCCCCGGGCGCTCCCCACGGTCGTCGACGATCACGTCGATAGTTTGATCAGCGAGCGTGTCGTGCAGGGCAAGCGCCGCTTGTTGAACGGCCCGCGAGCGCTCGTAGCCGATGGGACAAACGACGACTTGGAACGGCGCCAATGCATCAGGCCAAACGATGCCGCGTTCATCGTGGCCCTGTTCGATGGCGGCCCCGAGGATTCGCGTGACCCCGATCCCGTAGCAGCCCATTTCCAGAGGCTGGGGTTTGCCCGACTCATCGAGAAAGTTCGCGTTCATGGCCTGGCTGTATTTGGTGCCGAGATAAAACACGTGGCCGACCTCGATGCCGCGCTGCAGCGCGAGCGCGCCTTTGCCATCGGGGGAAGGATCGCCTGCGACGACATTGCGAATATCGGCCACGATATCGGGTTCGGACACATCGCGGCCCCAATTGACGCCCGTCATGTGGAAATCGACGACATTGGCGCCACAGATGAAATCGCTCATCAGCGCAACGGTTCGATCAGCGACGACCTTGACGGGCTTGTCCATGCCGATCAAGCCCAAATAGCCTGGCTTGCAGCCGAAATGCGAATGGATCTCCGACTCCGTGGCGAACCGAAATCCGTCCTTCAATCCATCGATCTTGCCGACCTTGACTTCGTTAAGCGTGTGGTCGCCGCGAACGAGCAGGAGCCAGATCGTGGTGTGCACGGCACGGCCGTCACGCTCAGCCTGATCGGTGGCGAGAACCAGCGACTTGACGGTCGTGTGCAGTGGCACATCCAGGTAGCTGGCCACATCCTCGCAGGTGCTCTTGTTCGGTGTCGCACACTTCACCATTGCCCGAGTGGGTGCTTGGCGCGTGTTCAACAGAGGCATGGCCTCGGCGAGTTCGATGTTCGCCGCGTAATCCGACGCTGCGCAGAAGGCGATCGCGTCCTCGCCCGTCTCGGCGAGGACTTGGAACTCGAGGGAGCGGTCGCCGCCGATCGCCCCGGTGTCGGCCGCCACGGCGCGAAACCGCAGGCCCATTCGTTCGAAGATGCGCGTATAGGCGGCGACCATCTTGTCGTAGCTCTTGGCGGCGCCCGGTGCGTCTCGATCGAACGAGTAGGCGTCTTTCATCGTGAACTCGCGCCCACGCATCAGGCCGAAGCGGGGCCGGCGCTCGTCGCGAAACTTGGTCTGAATGTGGTAGAAGTTCTTCGGCAAGGCCCGGTAGCTCTTCAACTCCTGCCGGGCGATGTCGGTGATGACTTCTTCGCTGGTGGGCTGCACGACGAACGAGCGATCGTGCCTATCCCTGACGCGCAGCAACTCCGGACCCATTTTTTCGAAGCGGCCCGTTTCCTGCCATAGCTCGGCGGGTTGAACCACTGGCATGAGCAACTCTATGGCCCCGGCACGGTTCATTTCCTGCCGAATGATCGCTTCCACCTTGCGAATGACGCGCAGGCCCATCGGCATATAGGTATAGATGCCGGCGCCCAGGCGCTTGATCATGCCCGAGCGAATCATCAGCTTGTGGCTGGATACTTCAGCGTCGGTGGGAGCCTCCTTGAGCGTGGAAACGAAGAACTCCGAGGCTTTCATGAACAAGAGATCGATGGGGCACAGTGCATTGGAGCGTTTCGGGAAGGGTATGAATCCCGCGGTACCAATGCAATAATCGATTGCAACGAATGATTTGGGGTTGATTATGCTCGACCGTGAGGGGTTCAGGCCCAACGTCGGCATCATCCTGCTCAACCAAAAGAATCAGGTGTTCTGGGGCAAGAGGATACGCACCCACTCCTGGCAGTTCCCGCAAGGGGGCATCAAGTACGGCGAGACGCCCGAGCAGGCGATGTTGCGCGAACTGCGCGAGGAAGTGGGTCTGACGCCCGACCATGTTCGCATCGTCGCGAGGACACGAGACTGGTTGCGCTATGAAGTGCCCGACCACTACGTCCGTCGCGATGCGCGCGGCCATTACCGCGGTCAGAAGCAGATCTGGTTTCTTCTTCAGCTGACAGGCCACGACAGCGACATGAACCTGCGTGCCAGCGAGCATCCCGAGTTCGACGCGTGGCGGTGGAACGAGTACTGGGTGCCGCTCGAATCGGTGATCGACTTCAAGCGAGACGTCTACCAACTGGCCCTGACCGAACTGGCCCGATTCATTCCGCACGGCCACCACCAAAACCGATACTTGCGATCGCGCATGCGTTCGCAAGCGAACCCTCATTCAGGCAACGCGCAAGGCGCAGAGTGCGAAGATCCGGCACTACACGGCGACGCGAAGCCATCTTCTATCGGAGATCCGCCGCCGGACTGATCTCAGGTCAGCACCAGATTGTCGCGGTGAATCATTTCGGGCTCGCCAGTGAAGCCTAGCAGGACCTCGAATGCGCTGGACGGTTTGCGTGCGATCAGTCTTGCCTCACTGCTGCTGTAATTCGCCAGACCACGAGCGGCTTCGACGCCGGCGGCGCTTCGCACAGCGATGACATCGCCGCGCTGGAAATCTCCGACGACCTCGGTCACACCCACGGGCAGCAGGCTCTTCCCTTCCTCGCGCACCTTGCACAGTGCACCTTCGTCGACGACGACGGCACCTCGTAGCTGAAGATGATCGGCCATCCATTGCTTGCGCGCGGCGAGTTTCTGGGTCGATGCCGTCAGCAGCGTGCCAATAGACTCGCCCCGGCACAGGCGCAGCAAGACCTCGGGCTCGCGCCCCCACGCAATCACGGTCGATGCGCCACTGCTTGCGGCGCGTTTGGCGGCGAGCACTTTCGTGATCATTCCGCCCTGGCCGATGTGGCTGCCGACGCCGCCGGCCATGCGTTCGAGTTCCACGGCGCCGGCGCTCGCGTGTTCGATCAATCGAGCATCGGGGTCGTAGCGCGGGTCGGCTGAGTAGAGGCCTTTTTGGTCGGTGAGGATGACGAGCGCATCGGCTTCGATGAGGTTGGCGACGAGTGCCCCGAGTGTGTCGTTGTCGCCGAACTTGATCTCATCGTTGACGACCGTATCGTTTTCGTTGATGACGGGCACGACTTTGAGGCGAAGCAAAGTCAACAGGGTCGAGCGTGCGTTGAGGTAGCGCTCGCGATCAGCAAGATCCGCATGCGTCAATAGAACCTGCGCACTGCTCATCCCGTGCTCGCGCAACTTTGTTTCGTAAATTTGAACAAGCCCCATTTGGCCCACCGCCGCGGCCGCCTGCAGCGCGTGAATTTCACGGGGCCGCTTGGCCCAGCCCAGACGCTTCATGCCCTCGGCGATCGCCCCACTCGACACCATGACGACATCGCGCCCTTCAGCGGCAAGCAAGGCCATTTGACGGCACCAGTTGCCCACGGCCTGGGCGTCGACGCCGCGGCCTTCGTCGGTCACCAGGCTCGAGCCGACCTTGATGACGATTCGCTTGGCGCTTTGCAGAATTCCCACCATACGCCACCATCAACGCCCAGTATGCCCTGCGGCCGCAAAACGCAGGTCCGGGTCGGCAATCGGCGGATTCTTCATGACTGCCACGTGTTCGTAGGCGGCGCGCATCAGAGGGCCCAGGCCCGTGCGCGCCAGCGCCGAGATCGAGAAGACCGGCCCCTTCCACCTGAGTCTCTTGAGCACCGAATGGACGCGCGCCTCGACATCTTCGCCGGCAAGCATGTCAATCTTGTTCAGCACGAGCCAACGCTCTTTTTTCACAAGGGAGGGATCGAATTTCCCCAGCTCACGAACGATGATCTTCACCTGGTCTACAGGATCGACGCCGTCTTCGTACGGCGCGAGATCGACAACGTGAAGAAGCAGCTGTGTGCGCTGCAAGTGGCGCAGAAACTGATGCCCCAGGCCAGCGCCTTCGGCAGCACCTTCGATGAGCCCCGGCACGTCGGCGACGACAAAGCTTTGCTCGGGCCCCACGCGCACGACACCGAGGTTCGGATGCAGCGTCGTGAATGGGTAGTCGGCTATCTTCGGCCGCGCGTTGGACACCGCAGCGATCAAGGTCGACTTTCCGGCATTGGGCAGTCCGAGCAAGCCCACGTCGGCCAGCACGCGCAGCTCGAGCCGCAATTTTCGCTGCTCGCCAGGCCAGCCAGCCGTCTTTTGCCGGGGCGCCCGATTCGTGCTGCTCTTGAAATGGAGATTGCCGAATCCGCCGTCGCCTCCTTTGACAATGCGCACTTGCTCCTCGGGTATCAGCAGTTCGGCGACCGTCTCGCCGGTGTCGGCGTCCGTGACGATCGTCCCCATGGGCATGCGCAGAATGATGTCCGACGCCGCAGCACCGAACTGGTCGGAGCCGCGCCCGTTCTCACCATTGCGCGCGACGTGCTTTCGCGAGTACCTGAAGTCAATCAGCGTATTGAGGTTGCTGTCGCCCACGGCGTAAATACTGCCCCCGCGGCCCCCGTCGCCTCCATCGGGACCGCCAAAGGGAATGAATTTCTCCCGACGAAAGCTCATGCAGCCGCTGCCGCCGTTGCCGGCCACGACTTCGATGGTGGCTTCGTCGATGAACTTCATGCTGCCTCTTCAAGGTCAGGTCAATGGGCGGGTCGAGCCCCACTTGCGCAATCTAGCAGTGGGCAGAACGGATTGGGAATCGTGCCCCAAGAAGAAAGCCCCGGCGCAGCGGGGCTTTCTAGCGGAGAAATGCTGTTCCTACCCTGCCTGAACACTGACCGTCTGGCGGTTCAACGGACCCTTCACCGCGAAACTGACTTTGCCGTCGATCAAGGCGAACAGAGTATGGTCGCGGCCGACCGCCACATTGGGGCCTGCGTGAAATTTGGTTCCGCGCTGACGAACGATGATCGAACCTGCGGGGACGACCTCACCACCGAAGACCTTGACCCCCAACATTTTCGGCTTTGAATCACGCCCGTTGCGCGTCGAGCCGCCGCCCTTTTTCTGTGCCATCCGGGTCTCCTGCTATCGATGCCGTCCTGAGGTCAAGCGTTGACTGCGCTGATTTCCAGCTCGGTGAATGCCTGGCGGTGGCCCTGGTGCTTCTGATAGTGCTTGCGGCGACGCATCTTGAAGATTCGAACCTTGTCGTGTCGCCCTTGAGACAGGACACGAGCCACCACGTGCGCTCCGCTCACCCAGGGATTGCCCACTGACAACCCGGCGCCGCTTCCGACGGCCAACACCTGATCGAGCCGGACCTCTTGCCCCACGTCCGCGGCGATCAGCTCAACCTTGATCTTCTCGCCGGCAGCAACCCTGTATTGCTTGCCGCCGGTCTTGATGACTGCGTACATTTCGGCCTCTTACACTGCAACTGACCTGCCCGATGAACAGCGTTGCACTGCACCGGAGCGAAGCGGCGCAGTATAGCAGTCACAGCATGGCCCGCCCGCGCCAGTGAAGGGCCCGGCGCCTGGATCGACCGGGGAACAGTTTCGCGCGGGCATCGGGCCGTCGCGGGCGAATCCGGCTGCGAGACCATTTCTATAATCTGCCCGCTATCACAGAGCCTCGCGTGCAAACTTCGACAAAGCTCGAACTCTCCTCGGTGTCATTGGTTCAGACCCTGATGGCGGCCGAGATGCGAGAGGTCGACGCTGTCATTCATCGTCGCTTGGCCTCCGACGTCGCCCTCATCAATCGCATCGCGCATTACATCATCGGCGCGGGCGGCAAGCGGATGCGGCCGATGTTGGTGCTGCTCTTTGCCGGCGCGCTCGGGTTCAAAGGGCGCGAGCGTTTCGAGCTTGCAGCGACCGTTGAATTCATTCATACGGCGACGCTGCTGCACGACGATGTCGTTGACGAGTCGGCTTTGCGGCGCGGCCGCCAGACCGCCAACACGATGTTCGGTAATTCGGCGAGTGTCCTTGTCGGCGATTTCGTCTATTCGCGTGCCTTTCAGATGATGGTGGCGATCGACGACATGCGTGTGCTCGAGGTGCTGGCCGACGCGACCAATGTGATCGCCGAAGGCGAAGTCCTGCAATTGATGAACATGAACGACCCGGACCTCAGCGTCGAGGACTATTTGCGTGTGATTCGCTTCAAGACCGCCAAGTTGTTTGAAGCCAGCGCGCGCATCGGCGCCGTGCTGGCCAAAGCCGACCTCGTGGTCGAAGAGGCCTGTGCGGCATACGGCCGCTCGCTCGGCACGGCATTCCAGCTGATCGACGATCTGCTGGACTACGAAGGCGCCACCTCGGAACTCGGCAAGAATGTCGGGGACGACTTGCGTGAGGGCAAGCCGACCCTGCCCTTGTTGATCGCCATGGAACGCGGCTCACCCGCCGAGCGAGCCTTGATCCGGGTGGCGATTCAGCGCGGCGAGGTCGTCCGCTTGCCCGACATCGTCGAAATCGTCCGGCACACTGGTGCCGTGGCTGCAACGCGCGAGGCGGCCCGCGCCGAAGCCGACAAGGCAAGCCGCAGTCTGGACATGCTCCCACCGTCGCAATACCGCGATGCTCTGTTAGACTCCTGCGCTCGGTCGGTTGAGCGCTCGTCTTGAGTCGCGGGTCGTGCGGACTACTGCGGAAGATTTCCCGGCGCGGCCGAAAAAGCGGGGTGTAGCTTAGCCTGGTAGAGCGCTACGTTCGGGACGTAGAGGCCGGAGGTTCGAATCCTCTCACCCCGACCATGTTTCCTCTGGGCGCGTCGCCGAATCTGCTCAACTTGTTGCAAGTTGCTGTCGCAGTCGCTGTGAAAAGTTGACGCCGGCCTCGGGCGGTGGCGTTTACAGTCCCAGGCGATTCGGCGATGATCGTGCGGTTTTCCCCAGTTCGGAATCGAGCGTACGAATCTTGGATACATTGGCCGAAGCTCCGCAGTCCGCACTGTCAGGCGTGGCGCGAGTGCTTGTGCACGCAGGCAAGCTCAATGCCAAAGCCGCAGAAGAATTGGTGCGAGTGGCCAAGGACAAGCGCACGAGCTTCGTCGCGTCCGTGATTGCCGCGGGTGCGGTGTCGCCGGCAGACCTCGCCCACACCCTGTCCAACGCGCTGGCCTTGCCGCTGTTCGACCTGGCCGCAGCCGATGTGCAACGTTTGCCGCGCAACGTGGTCGACGTCAAGCTGGCATCCCAATATCAGATCGTGGTGCTCGGCAAGCGCGGCAGTCGGCTGTTCATCGGCGGCGCCGACCCGACCGATCAGGAGGCCGTCGAGCGCATCAAGTTTGCGACTCAACTGGCGCCCGAATGGGTCATCGTCGAGCACGACAAGCTGTCGAAAATTCTCGAAGGCACGACTGCCAGCGCATCTGAATCGCTCGAGTCGCTGACCTCGGGCGACTTCGAATTCGACGTCACCGACGACGTGACGAGTCCGCAGGAAACGGCGGATTCCGCGCCCGACGTCGAAGACGCTCCGGTCGTTCGATTCCTTCAGAAAATGTTGATCGACGCCATCAACGCGCGCGCTTCCGATCTGCATTTCGAGCCCTACGAGTACCACTACCGCGTGCGTTTTCGCGTCGACGGTGAATTGCGCGAAATCACCCAGCCGCCGATCGCCATCAAAGACAAGCTGGCGTCGCGAATCAAGGTCATCTCGCGCCTGGACATCGCTGAAAAGCGCGTCCCGCAGGACGGCCGGATGAAGCTCAAGTTCGGCAACAAGGCAATCGACTTCCGCGTCAGTACCTTGCCCACGCTGTTTGGCGAGAAGATCGTGATCCGGATCCTCGATCCGTCCAGCGCCAAACTCGGTATCGAGGCCCTTGGCTACGAAAAAATCGAAAAGGAGCGCCTCCTCAAGGCGATCGGCCGTCCCTATGGCATGGTGCTCGTGACCGGCCCCACGGGCAGCGGCAAGACAGTGTCGCTCTATACCTGCCTGAACATCATGAATCAGCCCGGCGTCAACATTTCGACTGTCGAAGACCCGGCTGAAATCAACCTGCCCGGCATCAACCAGGTCAACGTCAACGACAAGGCCGGCATGAATTTCGCTGTCGCGCTGAAGTCGTTCTTGCGCCAGGATCCTGATGTCATCATGGTCGGCGAGATTCGCGACCTGGAGACGGCCGACATCGCCATCAAAGCCGCCCAAACCGGCCACATGGTGATGTCCACCCTGCACACCAATGACGCGCCGACAACCCTGACCCGGCTGCTCAACATGGGCGTGGCCCCGTTCAACATCGCTTCCAGCGTCCTGTTGATCACGGCGCAGCGCCTGGCGCGCAAACTGTGCGAGAACTGCAAGACGCTCGCCGACTATCCGCGCGAGGCGATGCTCAAGGCAGGCTTCAAGGAGTCCGACCTCGACGGTACGTGGAAACCGTACCGAGCCGTCGGGTGTTCCGCGTGCAGCAATGGCTACAAGGGGCGTGTGGGCATCTACCAGGTGATGCCGATCTCAGAAGAGATACAGCGGCTCATCCTCGCCGAAGGAACGTCCATGGATCTTGCGGCGCAGGCGCAACGTGAAAACATACGCGATCTGCGTCAATCGGGTTTGATCAAGGTGCGTGCCGGCGTGACCACACTTGAAGAAATCATTTCGGTGACGAACGAGTAAACATACGAAGGGACGGGGAATGGAGTCCTCGTAAGCATCATGGCGACTGCAGCGGCCGCAAGAAGTCTCAAGGAAATCGTCTTCGAGTGGGAAGGCAAGGACAAGAACGGCAAGGTCGTTCGCGGAGAGATGCGCGCAGGCGGCGAGGCCATGGTCAGCGCGAGCATGCGCCGCCAGGGCATCTTGGTGACGAAGGTGAAGAAACGTCGCTTGAGCGGCGGGCGTTCCATAAAGCAGAAGGACATCGCCGTCTTTACACGCCAGCTTGCCACGATGATGCGCGCTGGCGTTCCCCTGATCCAGTCGTTCGACATCGTCGCACGCGGCAGCACCAATCCGCGCATGACGCGCATGCTCACCGACATCCGCTCCGACGTGGAGACCGGAACGAGCCTGTCCGCGGCGTTTCGCAAGCATCCGCTTTATTTCGACTCCCTTTACTGCAATCTGGTCGAGGCGGGTGAAGCCGGCGGCATCCTGGAGCAACTGCTAGAACGCCTGGCGACGTACCAGGAAAAGACGATGGCCATCAAGAACAAGATTCGTTCGGCCATGATTTATCCGGTGGCCGTGTTGGTGGTCGCCTTCGTCGTCGTTGCGGTCATCATGATCTTCGTGATCCCGGCGTTCAAGGACGTGTTCAAGTCTTTCGGCGCGGATTTGCCGGCACCGACCCTGCTGGTCATCGCGATGTCGGAGTTCTTCGTCAGGTTCTGGTACCTGATCTTCGGTATCCTGGGTGGTGGGGTCTACGTTTTCTTCGAGTCGTGGAAACGCTCGCCGCGCATGCAGAAAGTCATGGACCGGCTGCTCCTGCGCGCGCCTGTTTTCGGCGATCTGGTCATGAAGTCGTCGGTGGCGCGCTGGACGCGGACCCTGTCAACGATGTTTGCCGCCGGCGTGCCTTTGGTGGAAGCGCTGGATTCGGTGGGCGGGGCATCGGGCAATGCCGTCTACGCCGAGGCCACCGAACAGATTCAAAAGGACGTCTCCACCGGCTCGGCGTTGACAACTTCGATGCAAACGACGGGCGTGTTCCCCGTCATGGTCATTCAGATGTGCGCGATCGGCGAAGAATCGGGGTCGCTCGACCAGATGCTCGGCAAGGCCGCCGAATTCTTCGAGGACGAGGTCGATGAGGCGGTCAAAGGACTGTCCAGCCTGTTGGAGCCGTTCATCATCGTGATCCTGGGCACCCTGATCGGTGGCATCGTCGTCGCGATGTACTTGCCGATCTTCAAACTCGGCGCCGTGGTCTGAGCCGCGGTGATGGACCCGCGCCTGGCCGAATCTCTTCTGTCGCCCTGGGGCCTGCTGGTGCTGGGTCTGTGCATCGGCAGCTTTCTCAACGTTGTCGTGCACCGTTTGCCGCTCATGCTGGAGCGTGGCTGGAAGATCGAAAGCGCCGAAATGCTGGGCGTCAAGGTTGACGAAACCGCGGCCCTGAGCCTGACCCGCCCACGCTCGCGCTGCCCGTCGTGCGGACACGGCATCACCTTGGGCCAGAACATTCCCGTGCTGAGTTTCCTTTGGCTGCGCGGGCGCTGTGCGTCCTGCAAGAAACGAATCGCGCTGCGCTACCCCTTGCTCGAAATCGTGACCGGTGCATTGTTCGCGGCGCTGGGCTGGCGCTTCGGCGCGACACCGGCGGTCCTGCTGTGGTGCGGCTTCGCGGCAACGCTGCTGGCCTTGGCGGCCATCGATTGGGACACCACCTTGCTGCCCGACAGCTTGACCCTGCCCCTGCTCTGGGCCGGCCTGGTGGCCAGCGCATTGGGGTGGACCCTGCCTTTGAGCGACGCTCTGTGGGGTGCGGTCGCGGGCTACCTGTCGTTGTGGAGCGTGTATTGGTTGTTCAAGTTGACCACGGGCAAGGAGGGCATGGGCTTTGGCGACTTTAAATTGCTCGCCGCATTGGGAGCCTGGCTGGGCGTCAAGATGATCCTCCCGATCCTGCTTGGGGCGTCAATGCTCGGTGCCGTGGTCGGCCTGATCATGAAGGTGAGCGCAAGCCTGCGCGAGGGCCGCTATGTTCCGTTCGGTCCCTTCCTGGCCGGAGCCGGCCTGGTCGTATTGCTTGCCGGCCAGGCTCGCGTCCTCGCTTGGTTGGGGTGGTGAGCAACGACAGTCGCGATGCGGCCTGCCGTGAAGCTGCGCATCGGCCTGACCGGAGGCATCGGCAGCGGCAAGAGCACGGTCGCTGCACAGCTCGTGCAGCATGGCGCCACACTCGTCGACGTCGACGCGATTGCACACCGGCTGACTGAACCGGGTGGCGCGGCGATCGACGCACTCGCGGCGGCATTCGGGCCCGAGATCGTCACTGCCACAGGCGCACTGGACCGCGACCGCATGCGCCGCCTGGTGTTCACCGACGCCGCCGCAAAGCGCCGCCTCGAGGACCTCCTGCATCCGATGATCGGCGCCCAAGCGCAGCGTCAGGCGGATGCAGCGCCAACACCCATTCTGGTTTTCGACATTCCATTGCTGGTCGAATCGGCGCATTGGCGCGCCAGGGTCGACCGTGTCCTCGTGGTCGACTGCACGCCGTCCACGCAAGTCGCGCGCGTGGTCGAGCGATCGGGTTTGAGTCCGCAGGCGGTGCTCGCCATCATCGCCCAGCAGGCGACACGACCGCGGCGTCGGGCCTGTGCCGATGCGGTGATCCACAACGACGCGCTCTCGATGGATGAGCTCGCGCATCTCGTTGCAAGCCTTTGGCGCCTGTGGGTGCGGCCTTGCGTTGAAGGCGACGGCGCCGCCCAATAGCCCTGTGGAACAATCATTCGGCGCAGGGGTGGGAGTCGCCGCTGCACTGTTGCATGAGCCGGCGCCGTGATCGTCTACGAATACCCCTTCAACGAAAGCATTCGCACGATGCTGCGGCTCGAACATCTGTTCCAGCGCCTGGGGCAGTTGGTCGTGCGCGATGCTGCGGTGGACCACCATTTCGCGCTGCTCACCCTGTTCGAAATCATGGACGTCGGTTCACGCGCCGACCTCAAGTCCGACTTGCTGAAAGATCTGGACAAACAACGCGTTCAGCTCGGCGCCTACCGGGGGAACCCGGCGATTTCGGAAGCCGCACTCGACGACGTCATGGCCCGGATCGATTCGGCCTTCAATGCCTTGAACCAGATGTCGGGCAAGGCTGGCGCCGCACTCGCCGGCAACGACTGGCTGATGGCGATTCGAAGCCGCATCAACATTCCGGGCGGCACCTGCGGCTTCGACCTGCCTGCCTACTACGCTTGGCAGCACGGCGAATCCGAACGGCGCCGCGGCGAATTGCTGAACTGGGCAAAGGGCTTCATGCCCATGGCCGATGCCTTGCAACTTCTGCTGAAGCTCATCCGCGAGGCTGGTGCTGCGCAAAAAATGATGGCCGTTGCCGGGCAATTCCAGCAGAGCCTTCCCACGGGCCGGGTGCACCAGCTGGCGCGCCTGCGCCTGGCCGACGCCGAAGACGTGGTGCCGGAAATCAGCGGTCACCGTCTGGTCGTGTCGGTGCGAATGCTTCAACCCGATTCGGAGGGCAAACTCAGGCCAAGCACGCTCGATACACCCTTCGAACTGACGATTTGCGCCGCATGACGGAAAGTACAAGCCAGCTCAAAATCGTGCAGTGCCCGACCTGCAGGGGTAGCAGCGTCTTCACGCCCGAAAATCCCTTCCGGCCGTTTTGCAGCGCGCGCTGCAAGAATATCGATTTCGGCGCCTGGGCCAGTGAGGCATTTCGTGTCGCCGCCCAAACGTCCCGCGCCGAGGACGAACCCGACGAGCCCGAAGCCGATCCCCATTGAAGGGATCGACCGAGCCGGCCACACCGGGTTTTCAAGGCCTGACCCCTGGCGCTTCGAGCGCGAGGCCTTGGGCGCGCGCTGCCAAATACAGCCCCAGCTCGACCATTTCCCGGCCGCCGTAGGCGAACGGTTCAGCGCGTACGCCGGTCATGCAATTGCGAATCCGGCGTTGCAGAGAGCCCAAACTTTGCCACTGCAGTCGGTACGCCGGATACGGCAGCGGGTCGGCCGGCGGGATCACGCTGCCGCCCAGGCGCCGGCCCGGCAGATCGTCGTGGCAATCTGAACAGGAAAGATCGAGTTGACCGAGGCGCTGCCGAAACAGCACCGCGCCACGTTCGCGAAAGGGCATCAAGGCGGAATCGGCGGACGGCCTCAGGGGGACGCCGCGCGACTGCATCGCGACAAAGGCTTCGAGCGAGAGCAGCTCCGGTCCTTCCGCAGGCCATCGCTCGGTCTGCTGATACCTGACGCGGCACAGATTGATGCGTCCGGCCAGATCGACTGGCTGCTGCTCCAAAGCATCCAGGGCCGGATAACGCGCTGCCACGCCGCGCATGCCGGTCTTGGCCTGGCCGTGACAGCTCTCGCAGGTGCGCTGCGCCGAGCCTTGCGCGCTGCGCCACAATGCTTCGCCGTCTTTGACCCATAGCAGGCCCGGATTGAGCGAGTCGTCAAGCTGCATGGCCTGGGTCTGCGGGCTCATCAAGGAGAATCCGGATCGGCGCGGCGCGGCACCGGGTTCCGCCGCCCCGGCTGGGACGAGCATCGACAAGCTCGCAACAAGGACAAAGCCCCCGCACAGCCTGGCAGCCGGCCACCTCATGTGACGAGCAGGCTCACGTTCTCGCGATGCACGAAGCCGTTGTCGCCTTCCCATTGAAACGTCAGTGTGCCGCTGTCCAGGGCGATCGTGCTGAACTCGATGAACGGGTTGGCAGCCACCGCAGCGTACAACTCGGCAACGAAGACCTGCTCGCCGTTGTAGCGGCAGGTGAAGCGCCGAATGATGTCGCGCGGTAGGAGCTGACCTTGTGCGTCGACGCGATAGCCGGTTTCCATGGGGTGGGCGATGAGGGTGCGAATCTGGATCACCTCGCCGCGCCTGGCGCTCGTGGGCAAGTTGATCAAGGTGCGTGGCATCGGTCTACTCGATGCAAGCAGCCAATGTGACGACGACGTCGATACTGCCCGACCAAAACGACCCGTCGCTGAGCCGCGCGACCGCGACGAGTTGCTGCGAGGTCGCCAATCGGATGCGCGTGCTCACGCGCGCGCGGCCGGCGCGCGGCCCGAGCGTGAAGCGTGCGACGTCGCGCTGTGGATTGCGTTCGTTGAACACGGCGATGGCCACTACGTGGTCGGCGGCGCTCATCGGGCTGTCCACGGCGATCGTGATCGGCACGGCGTTGCCGTTCTCGACGAGCGGGGCGATGTCGATGTCGACCTTGCCTTCTCGTACCACGGCCCCCGCAGCGAAGGCCTCGATCGCCGCGCGCAAATCGGGCGCCGCTGCGGCACGCGCCGCGGGCGCCGCAGCGAGCACCGGTGCCAGCGCAATGACCTTGCCCAAACCCGCCGCCAGCCATTCGCGGCGGCCAGTTCCAGCGCGCGGCCAGATCGGAGAAGTCTTCATCGAGCCTCGCTCACCCGCCATCGCCCGATGTGCGCAGCGTGCGCAGGTAGGCGACCACGTCTTCGATCTGCTGCGCGCTCAACACCGGCTTGCCTCGCCATTGCGTGTTCACGCGCACCAGCTTTTCTACACGATAGTAGGAAGGCATGATGCTCTGCGGGTTGAGGCGGCGTGCATCGACCAGGCGCAGTCGCAACTGCCCTTCCGACCAGCGCGAGCCGGCACCGCTCAGCTCGGGTGCAATATCGCCCTGGAATCGCTCTTCGGCGATCGGGCCGGTGTGGCAAAGCAAGCACAGGCCGACAGCGCGGTCTGCGACGATGGCACGGCCGCGCGCAGGATCACCCGGAATTGCGCTCAGCGCCTGGGGAATTGCATCGCCCACGACGACAAAGCGTCCTGGGCCGCTGGCGGGCGGCGTGTCGCCGCCTTGCGCCCGGCCTTGGGTCGCAGACAGCGACAGGCCCCAAGCGAAGAGCAAGGCCAGCGCGAAGCGTCGGGCCTTGCGTCGCATCAAGCCTTCTTCAAACTGTGGTGCTTGAGCGGCAGGTCGCGAATGCGCTTTCCCGTCGCGGCGAAGATGGCATTGAGCACCGCCGGGGCTGCCACCGCGATCGTGGGCTCGCCCACGCCGCCCCAGAAACCGCCCGAAGGCATCACGATGGTCTCGACACGCGGCATCATGTCCATGCGCAGCACCGGGTAGGTGTTGAAATTCTCCTGCTCGATGCGCCCGCCCTTGACGGTGCATTCGCCGAACAGCGCCGCCGACAAGCCGTAGACGAACGAGCCTTCCACTTGCGCTTCGATTTGCTGGGGATTGACGGCGTGGCCCGGGTCGGTGGCGGCGACGATGCGGTGGATTTTCAGTTCGCCTGCGGCGCTCACTGAAACCTCGGCGCAGGCAGCGACGTAGCTGCCGAAACCCATCGTCTGCGCCAGGCCCCGAAACACGCCGGGGGCTGCGGGCGTGCCCCAGCCAGCGCGTTGCGCCGCGGCGTTCAGCACGGCCAGGTGTTTGGGATGCTTGGCCATCAGCTTGCGGCGCAGCGCCAGCGGATCTTGTCGGGTCGCGAACGCGATCTCGTCGATGAAACACTCGAGGTAAATCGTGTTCTGGTTCAGGTTCACGCCGCGCCAAAAACCCGGCGGCACATGCGGGTTGCGCATCGCGTGGTCGATCAGCAGATGCGGCACCGTGTAGCCTATCGACGCTTCCGGCCCCGGTGAATTGAGGCCCTGGAAGACGACCGGGTCGCGCCCTTCCTTGATCATCTGCGGGAAGACGCCCGCCAGGATCGACTGCCCGGAGATGCGCATGTGCAGCGCGTCGAGATTGCCGTCTTTGTCGATGCCGGCGGTCAATTTGCATTGCGTTACCGGGTGGTAGCGTCCGTGCAGCATGTCTTCTTCGCGCGACCAGATCAGCTTGATCGGTGTTCCCGGCATTTCCTTGGCAATCGACACGGCCTGGCGCACCCAATCGTGCACCGCGCCGCGCCGGCCGAAGCCGCCGCCCAGGTGAATCTTGTAGACCTCGCACGCCGCCGGTGGCAGGCCTGCTGCCTCGGCGGCGGCGGCCAGCGCGGCCTCGCCGTTTTGCGTGGGGGTCCAGACCTCGCAACGCTCGAGCGTCCAGCGTGCGGTGGCGTTCATCGTCTCCATCGTCGCGTGGTTCTGGAACGGATACGAATACACCGCCTCGATTCTGCGCGGCGCGCTCGCCAGCGCCTGGCGAGCGTCGCCATTTGCATTGCCCACCACGGCCTCGGGCGCGTCCAGGCCGGCTTTGAGCACAGCTGCAATGCTCGCACTCGTGACCTGTGAATGCGGCCCCTCGTCCCATTCGATCGGCAGCGCGTCCAGGGCTGTTTTCGCGTGCCACCAGGTGTCGGCAATCACGGCCACGGCGCTGTCTCCGACGCGCACGACTTTGCGAACGCCGCGCCGCTGTTCGATCGCCGCGGCGTTGAAGCTACCCACCTTGCCGCCGAACACCGGGCAGTCCTTGATGGCTGCGTTGAGCAGGCCGGGCAGCTTCAAGTCGCTGCCATAGATCTGCGCCCCGGTCGTCTTGTCCACCGTGTCCAGGCGCTTCATCCGTTTGCCGATGAGCTTCCAGTCTTTCGGGTCTTTCAGCGCGACGTCTTTCGGAGGCGTCAGTTTGGCCGCAGCGCCGGCCACCTTGCCGAAACTGACGCTGCGTCCGCTGGCACCGTGCGTGATGAGGCTGTTCGCGGCGCGGCACTCGCTGCTCGGCACATTCCATGCCTCGGCAGCGGCCTGCACCAGCATCATCCGGGCGGCGGCGCCGCCCTTGCGCACATACTCGTGCGACTCGCGAATGCCGCGGCTGCCTCCCGTCGAGAAGTTGCCCCAGACCCGGGCGCGCGCCAGGTTCTGGCCTGGCGTGGGGTATTCCGTCGTGACCTTGGACCAGTCGCACTCGAGTTCTTCGGCGACCATTTGCGCCAAGCCCGTCAGCGTGCCCTGGCCCATCTCGGAACGCGCGATGCGCACGCACACCGTATCGTCGGGTTTCACCACCACCCAGGCGTTGATTTCGTCGGTGCCACCACTGCCTTGCGCGACGGCGTCGTCTGCGACGTGAAAACCGACGATCAGGGCGCCGGCCGTGGATGCTGCGCTGCCCAGGAACTCGCGGCGCGAGACGGTGTGTGTAGTGAGCATGGTGCTTCTCCGGTACGGCAGGGCGTTCAAACCTGGGGCGCGGGTGCGCCGCTCGCGGCGAGCTTGATCGCGGCGCGAACCCGGTTGTAGGTGCCGCAGCGGCAGATATTGGTCATCGCCGCGTCGATGTCGGCGTCGCTCGGTTTGGGCTTGGCCTCGAGCAGGGCAGCGGCCGTCATGATCATTCCGCATTGGCAAAAGCCGCATTGCGGAACGTCCAGCGCCGCCCAGGCTTTTTGTACCGGGTGCGAGCCGTCGCTCGACAGCCCTTCGATCGTGATCACCTTTTCGCCGGCCCCAACCGAGGCGAGAGGACGCACGCAGGAGCGCACCGGCACGCCGTCGATGTGCACGGTGCAAGCGCCGCACTGGGCGATGCCGCAACCGTACTTGGTGCCCGTCAGGCCGAGCTGCTCACGCAATACCCACAACAACGGTGTGTCGGCCTCGGCGTCGACTTCACGTTGTTTTCCATTGACGTTCAAGCTGGCCATCATGCGCTCCGGTTCAATCCAGGAGCGCGAGCTTAGCATCGGTGGGGGCACGCGATGGCGCGCCCTGCCGCAGCCACGACCGACAGCCCGAGAACGCTTGATGAATCCACTGGAAACGGCCTTCGCCACGCTTCCCGATCTGATCCGCCGGCATGCGCGCGCTGCGCCGCAGCATGTGGCGCTCGTCGAAGGTGAACGGCAACTCGATTACGCCGCCCTGGACGCCTTGATGGACCGAGTCGCTTGCGCGCTGCAGCGCAGCAGCATCGGGCCCGGCCACTGCGTGGCGATCTGTGCGGCAGCGTCGATCGAATACGTCGCTGTTTTTCTCGGCACGCTGCGCGCCGGGGCGGCAGTCGCGCCCTTGCCAGCGAGCACCACGACAGCGGCGCTGCGCGCGATGCTGGACGATGCTGAACCCCGCCTGCTGTTTCTCGACCAGGCCGCTGCCGAGACGCTCGACGCACCCTCGGTCGAAGTGGCCTCGACCGGGGCGGCGCCGTGCACAAGCCGAATTTCGCTCGACGAACCGCGCGCAGGAGGGGCGTTTCAGACCTGGTTGGCTGACGCCGGGCCAGCGCCCGGGCGTATTCCCGAGCCCGTGGCGATCGATCCGCAAGCGCCGTTCAACATCATCTATTCCTCGGGGACGACGGGTGCGCCCAAGGGCATCGTGCAGTCGCATGCCATGCGCTGGGCCCATGTGCAACGCGGCGCCCACTACGGCTACTGCCGGTAGACCGTGACCCTGCTGTCCACGCCGATGTATTCGAACACCACGCTCGTCGTCTTCGTTCCGACGCTGGCGTTCGGCGGCAGCGTGGTGCTGATGGCCAAATTCGACGCCGCGGGCTATCTTGAGTTGGCGCAGCAGCGGCGCGCCACGCACACCATGCTCGTGCCGGTGCAATACCAGCGGCTGCTCGCGCACAGCGCTTTCGACCGCCATGACTTGTCGTCGTTTCAAGTCAAATTCGCCACCAGTGCGCCGTTCTCGGCTGCCCTCAAATCCGAGGTGCTGAAGCGCTGGCCGGGCCAACTGGTCGAGTTCTACGGCACGACCGAAGGCGGGGGCACCTGCATCCTCGAAGCGCAGGCGCATACCGACAAGCTGCACACGGTCGGCCGGCCCGCCGAGGGTCACGACATCCGATTGATCGACGACGCCGGTCAAGAAGTCGCTCCGGGCGCAGCGGGCGAGGTGGTCGGGCACTCGCCCGGCATGATGACGGGCTACCACAAGCAACCCGACAAGACGCGCGAGGCGCAATGGTTCGATGCGAGCGGCAAACGCTTCATCCGCACCGGCGACGTCGGGCGCTTCGACGCCGAAGGATTCTTGACCCTGATCGATCGCAAGAAAGACATGATCATCAGCGGCGGTTTCAACGTCTACCCGAGTGACCTCGAGGCCGTGCTGCTCGCGCATCCCGGCGTGGCCGATGCGGCGGTGCTGGGCGTCGCGTCGAGCCGCTGGGGCGAAACACCTGTGGCCTTCGTCGTTCTTCGCAGCACGGCCGGCTTGCCGGCCTCGGCAGCGGCGCCCGGCGCCGCCGAGTTATTGGCATGGGCGAATGCGCGCCTGGCCAAAGTGCAACGCCTGCACAGCATCGAGTTCGTCGCCGAGCTGCCGCGCAGCCCGATCGGCAAGGTGCTCAAGCGCGAACTGCGCGAGCGAATGGCCTGAGCACTCGCCAGGCCGGGACCTGACCGTAAACTGCGCCATAGCCGCCTCACAGCGCCCGCCGCACAGTCCCGAGAATTGCGAAACGCCAGCGATGAACATCGCCCAAAGCCTGCTCGAGCGCGCCCGCATCTCGCCGCATGCGCCGGCGATCTCCGACGAGCGCGGCGCGACGACATTCGCCGCATTGGCGCAACGCGCCTGCGGCATGGCCGGCGGCTTGCGCGGGCGACTCGCAATGATGGCGGGCGACAGAGTCATGGTGCTGATGGAAAACCGCCGCGAATTCATCGAGGCGATGTTCGCCTCCTGGATCGCCGGCTTGTGCGTGGTACCTGTCAATGCCAAGCTGCACCCGCGCGAAGTGGCCCACATTGCCGGCGACTGTGGCGCCAAGGCTTTGTTCACGAGCGAATCCCTGTTCGAAGGATGGGCCGGGTACACGCCCGAGACGCAAACCGCGCCCTTGTGCATCGTCGCTGGCAGTGCCGCCTATGAAGCATTGGCAGAAGGCGAGGGCGCAGCTTGCGAGCGTGTCGGTGCGCACGACGCGGCGTGGATCTTCTACACCAGCGGCACCACCGGAACGCCCAAAGGCGCGACGCTGACACATTGCAATCTGCTCGCCCAGACGCGGGCTTACTACGCCGACATTGAAGCCGTGGCTGGCGGGCACACGATGTTGCACGCTGCGCCGCTGTCGCACGGCTCGGGAATGTATTGCCTGCCGCACCTGATGGCCGGTGGCCACCAGGTGATCGCGCCGAGTCCCGATGCGCAGCAGATGCTCGAGGTCTTTGACCGCTACCCCGAGGTGTCGATGTTCATGGCACCGACGATGCTGAACCGCCTGGTGCGTGCCGCACAAGGTGTGCCGGACGCCGCGCATGGACTGCGCACCATCATCTACGGCGGGGCACCGATGTATCTGAGCGACTTGCAGCGCGCCCTCGAAGCGCTGGGGCCGCGCCTGTACCAGCTCTACGGCCAAGGCGAGGCGCCGATGACGATCACCGGCCTGCCCAAGGCACACCATCTCGGCCCGGGCGACGCGATGCACCTGGCACGCCTGGCCTCGTGCGGTTTGCCGCGCACGGGAGTCGAAGTGCGCATCCTGGGCGAAGCCGGTGAGCTTCTGGCCACCGGCGAACCCGGCGAAATCGTCACGCGCAGCGAATGCGTGATGCGCGGCTACTGGAACAACGCAGCAGCAACCGGGCAGGCGCTGAACGGCGGTTGGCTGCGCACCGGCGACATCGGCTCGCTCGACGAGCTCGGCTACCTCACGCTGCGCGATCGCTCCAAAGACATGATCATCAGCGGCGGCCACAACATCTATCCGCGCGAGATCGAAGAAATCCTGCTGCGCCACGCCGGCGTTGTCGAATGTTCCGTGGTCGGGAGGGCGCATTCTGAGTGGGGCGAAGTTCCGGTGGCATTCGTCGTCGGCCAGGCCGGCAGCGCCCCGACGATGGAGGAACTCGACGCGCTGTGCCTGGACCACATGGCGCGTTTCAAGCGGCCGCGCGAATATCGATTCGTCGACGCGCTGCCCAAGAACAACTACGGCAAGGTGTTGAAGACACAATTGCGCGCTCGCTTGGCGCAAACTGCCCCGACTGCTTGATGCCGGGCGCAATGCGACCGTGATTTTGGAGGCCTTATGAAAATCGTGATGATGGGTTCGGGCGGCGTGGGCGGCTACTTCGGCGCGCGCTTGGCCTTGGGCGGTGCCGATGTGACCTTCGTCGCGCGCGGCGCGCACCTGGCGGCGATGCGTGACAAGGGTTTGCTGCTCGACACCCCGCAGGGCGCGGTGCAGGTGCCCGAGATCCGTGTGGTCGAGCAGGCGCGCGATGCGGGCGTCGCCGACTTTGTCTTGCTCGCCGTCAAACTCTGGGACACCGAACAGGCGCTGCAACAGATCCGGCCCATCGTCGGCCCGGCGACGACGGTGATTTCGCTGCAAAACGGCGTCCACAAGGAGGAGCTGCTGGGCCAGGCCTTCGCACCCGAACGACTGATGGGCGGCGTGGCCTATGTCGCGGCGCGCATCGCCCAGCCTGGGGTCATCAAACAGACCGGGCCGATGCAGCGTCTGCAGTTCGGCGATTACGACGCCAAGCGTTCTGCGCGCGCCCAGGCATTGCTCGCGGCCTGCCTGAAGGGCGGCATCAATGCCGAGATTGCCGACGACATCCGGCGCGTGATCTGGGAAAAGTATGTCTTCCTCGCCGCCTTGTCGGGGGCAACGACGGCGATACGCAAGACCATCGGGCCGATCCGCAGCCACCCGCAAACGCGCGCCTTCTTCCTCGACCTGATGCGCGAAGTGGTCGCCGTCGGCCGTGCCAAAGGCGTCGCGTTGCCGCAGGACTTCGCCGAGCAGCGCCTGAAGCTCGCCGACGATGTCGATCCCGGCATGACGTCTTCGATGCACCATGACCTGGACGCCGGCACTCGCCTGGAGCTGCGCTGGCTCAGCGGTGGCGTTGTCGAACTCGGCGCCCAGCTCGGCGTGGCCACGCCACTGCACCGCGCCGTGTACGACATCTTGGTGTTGCACGCGGGAGAGCCGCCATGAACCCCGCACCGGCCCTGCACGTGCGGGGCGTGACCCTGACACCTGTGGAGGTGCCGCTCAAGTTGCCACTGGGCACGAGCGCCGGCACGGTGCGCCATGCGGCGCTGCTGCTGATCGAGCTGCACACCATCGAGGGCATCACGGGCAATGCCTATTTGTTCTGCTACGGACGCGGCGGCATGAAAGCGATGGCAGCGCTGCTGCAAGACGCCGTCGATCTGGTGCAAGGGCGTGCCGTCGAGCCGCTCGCGCTGGGCGCCATGCTGGGTCGGCGCCTGGCCCTGATCGGCAACGTCGGCGTCGCGCGCATGGCGCTGTCGGGCCTGGACATTGCGCTGTGGGACGCGCGCGCCAAGGCCCTGGCGCAGCCGCTGGCGGCCCTGCTGGGTGCGGGCCCGGGTCGCATGCGTGCCTACAACAGCAATGGCCTGGGTTTGCACGGCGTGCGCGACACCGCCGCGCAAGTGCCCTTGCTGTTGGAGCGCGGTTTCACCGCTCTCAAATTACGCCTGGGATATTCGAGCCTGAAAGAAGACCTCGACGTGCTGCACGCCGTGCGCACGCAGTTGCCCACGGGCACGTCCCTGATGGTCGACTACAACCAGGCGCTCACCCTGCAAGAGGCCCTGTTGCGCGGCCGGCGCTTGCAGGAGCAAGGCGTCTACTGGCTCGAAGAGCCGATTCGCCACGATGACTGGGACGGCTGCGCCAGGCTGGCGCGCGAACTCGAGGTGCCGCTGCAGATGGGCGAAAACCTCGACGGCGCGAAAGACGTGCTGCGCTTGATTCGGCACCAGGCCTGCGACTTCGTGATGCCCGATCTGGCGCGCATCGGCGGCGTCAGCGGCTGGGTCCAGGCTGCGGCCATCGCCGCGGCCGCAGGCGTTGAGCTCTCGAGCCACCTCTATGCCGAGGTCAGCGCCCAACTGCTGCTGGCGAGCGAATCACGCCACTGGCTCGAGTATGCGGATTGGGCCGACGTGATTCTCCAGAGGCCTCTCGTCATCGAGCAGGGCCACGCCGTCGTCGGCGATGCGCCTGGTGTGGGGCTGGACTGGAATGCCGAGGCGGTGGCGCGCTACACGGTGCAGTAGCCGCCGCGGCGCGCTGCGCCGCGCGCCCAATCGCTTCAAGCGGGCCGGCCGATGATGGCGACGGTGCGGTAGCGCACCGCGACGCCCCCATCCGTGGCCGAACTCTCGAACAGGCGCTGAACCAGGCGGCGCGCTTCTTGGCCCTCGGGGCTGTTGCGCGCCGGCATGTAGGAGCGCGAAAACACCAGACTCGCCAGCGCCGCGGCATCGAGCCTGTGTTCAAGCGGCCATGTCCACTGCTGCGGCGTCGCAGCGCCGAAAAAGCGCGTGACGCCGGCGCGCTCTGCCTGGGCAAGCATGGCCGCACGCTTGGCCCCGCCGAAGGCCGCGAAAACCTCGTCGAGCGCGGCGTGCAAGGCGTCGCCCTGCACCCTGTCGTTCCAGATCAGCGCCACCTGGCCATGCGGTTTCAGAACGCGCAGGCATTCGGCGCGCGCAGCGTCGATGTCGAACCAGTGGAAAGCCTGCGCGGCGGCGACCAGATCGGCGCTTGCATCGTCAAGCGGCATCGCTTCGGCGCTGCCCTGGACGCTGCGCCAGGCGCGTTCGCGCCCCAACAAATGCTCGGCGGCCGAGCGCATCTCTGCGCTGGGCTCGACGCCGACCACGCGCCAGCCGCGTTGCAACAGGCCCAGGCTCAGCAAGCCGGTGCCTGCCCCCACATCGGCCACCAGGGCACCTGGGCGCAGGCCGCAAAACGAGTCCAGGGTATCGAACAATGCGCCGGGGTAGCCGGGCCGCGACGCCAGGTAGTCGGCGACCTTGCTGGAGAAGATTGCAGGCACGCCGCCGTCTGCGGCGAACAGGTCGAGCAAGCATTCGCCGGGAATCGCGGGGGAACTCATGCGTGCCTCAGGCCATCGGGTGGCCGCAGCGAACAAACCCGCGGCACGCCGCGACCCAAGGCGGTACAAGACGCACGTTCAGGAACCTTCGAGGGTTCGATCTCGATCACCAGCCCGCCTCAATACCCCACCGCCTGCCCATCGCGCCGCGAATCGCTCGCCGCCAGGTACCCGTCTTCGAGATCGTCGCTGAGCTTCCAGATGAACTGGCCCGAGCCGAAGTCCATGTAGGCGTCGTGAATCGCTTCGATGCGGTGGCCTCGACTGCGCAGGCCCTCCACAAGCGCCGGCGCCATCGTCGATTCGCAATCGACGGACAAGCCTGTGGCCACCTTCCAGCGCGGCGCGTCGCACGCGGCTTGCGGCTGCTGGCCGTGCACGAGCATGCGAACGAGCGTCTGCAAATGGCCCTGCGGCTGCATATTGCCGCCCATCACGCCGAAACTCATCTGCGGCTTGCCGCCTTTCATCAGGAAGCCCGGGATGATGGTGTGGAAGGGTCGCTTGGTCGGCGCGACGACATTCGGGTGGATCGGATTGGTGGTGAATCCGTGGCCGCGGTTTTGCAGGCTGACGCCGACGCCGGGGACGACGACGCCGCTGCCGAAGCCCATGTAATTGCTCTGGATCAGGCTGACCATCATGCCTGTGCTGTCGGCCGTGCTGAGGTAGATCGTGCCGCCCTTGGCGGGCGTGCCGTGTTTGAAGTCGCCGGCGTGTTCGCGGTCGATGAGCTTGGCGCGCTGCGCGAGGTAGGCCTTGTCGAGCAGTTGCTGCGGCGTCACCTCGCGCATGGCGCGCGCGTCGGCGACCCAGCGATAGGTGTCGGCGAACGCGAGTTTCATCGCCTCGATCTGCAGATGCTGCGACTCGACGCTGTCCACCGGCAGGCTCGCGATGTCGAAGTGTTCGAGCAAGCCCAGCGCCATCAATGCCGCGATGCCCTGGCCGTTGGGCGGGATCTCATGCACGCTGTGGCCGGCGTAGTCGGCGCAGATCGTGCCCACCCAATCGGGCGTGTAGCCGGCCAGATCCTGCACCGTCATGCTGCCGCCGTTCGCGCTCGAATGCGCGGCGATGGCCTGAGCGATCTCACCTCGGTAAAACGCCTCGCCGCGCGTCGATGCGATGGCACGCAGCGCCACTGCGGCCGGCGCAAACACGAAGCGTTCGCCAGGCAGCGGCGCCCGGCCGCGCGGCATGAAGGCCTGGGCAAAACCCGGCTGGGCCTCTAACAGCGGCACTTGCAGGCCCCATTTGTGCGAAACGATGCGCCCCACACCGTGGCCGCGTTCGGCGAGTTCGATGGCGGGTTCCAGCAGGTCGCCAAAGGGCAGCTTGCCGCATCTTTGCGACAGCGCCGCCCAGCCTGCCACCGCGCCCGGCACGGTGACACTGTCCCAGCCGCGCACCGGAATCGCGTTGCCGTGTTTGCGCTTGAAGTAATCCGGGCTCCATGCCGCAGGCGCGACACCCGATGCGTTCAGGCCTTGCAGTTGCCGGCCGTCCCAGAGTATCGCGAACAGGTCGCTGCCCAGGCCGTTCGAAATAGGCTCGACGATCGTCAGCGCGGCCGCCGCGGCGATCGCCGCGTCCACTGCATTGCCGCCCTTGAGCAGCATGCGCAGACCGGCCGACGAGGCCATGGGGTGCGAGGTCGAGACGACGTTGCGCGCCATCAGCGGGCTGCGGATGGTCGGGTAGGGGTTGGTCCAGTTGAAGGTCATGAGGGCTCGATGCAGGCAAATGTTTGTCAGCTGCGAAGATTAACCCGAAGTTCCCCCTCGGCAGGCCGCCTTTGAGCCGCTAAACACCAGTGATATCAACGACTTGTGTGTCACTTTGTCTTGTGGAATGTAGGCATGTATAGTGTTTGACATTAGCTTAGTGATAT
>JBAQUQ010000312.1:0-6285 GCA_049297615.1 Burkholderiaceae bacterium | reverse complement strand
CTGTTCGGCATCGAAGACGCGGGCCGCTGGGCTCTTGCGCGATCGGCGCGGCACGCGCTGCGCGCGCCGGGCTCGGCCTCTGCTTCGGGCGAGCCCGAGCGTGACGACGCGCAGATCGTCGAGCATGTCGCACGCTGCCTGCTGCGCCGCTATGGCGTCGTGTTCTGGCGCCTGATCGCGCGCGAAGCCGATTGGCTACCGCCGTGGCGCGATCTGTTGCGCTGTCTGCGGCGCCTCGAGGCGCGCGGCGAAATCCGTGGTGGGCGTTTCGTCGCCGGCGTGTCGGGCGAACAATTCGCCCTGCCCGAAGCGATAGGACTGCTGCGCGACATGCGGCGCCGCGCGGCCGACGGCGCGTGGATCAGCCTGAGCGGCGCTGATCCGCTGAACCTGGTCGGCGTGGTGGGCGCGGGCGCGCGCCTGCCCGCACTGACCGGCAACCGCGTCCTGTACCGCGACGGCCTGGCTGTCGCCCTGCTCGTCGCAGGCGAAGTGCGCTGGTGCGTGCAACTGCCCCCCGAAGAGCAATGGGCCGCGCACAATGCCTTGCTGCGGCGTCAGGTGCCGGCCCTGCTGAGGGTTCTGGCCTGAAGCGAGACCGATCCGCCCTCACGACGGTGCGCCGCCGAACTGTTGCCAAGGCCAAAGCCATGCTCGAACTGCGACCCAGCTGCGAACACTGCAATCAGCCCCTGCCTCCCGCCGCGGCGCAGGCGCGAATCTGCAGCTATGAATGCACTTTTTGCGTGACCTGTGTCGAGACGGTGTTGTTCAACGTCTGCCCCAATTGCGGCGGCGGATTCACCGCGCGTCCGATCCGGCCGGCCGTGAATCGCAAGGGCGGAAATTTCCTGGGAAAAGACGCTGCGGGCACGCGCGTCAAACATCGCCCGGTCGACGCCAATGCGCACCGCCAGTTCGCCGCGGCCTTGAAGGACATCGCGCCGCAGGATCGCTGAGAGCGCTCCCAGGCCAAGCGCTCAACGCGCCCAGCGACCGAGCAACCACTCCAGGGCACCGGGGCGCGCCTCAGGGTGGGTGCGGCTGACGATCAGGTTCGAGGTGAGATACAGGGCGTTGAGCATTCGACTCGCGCGCTCGATATTCATGCCCGGCCAGAGCGCCATCTTGCGCAAGGGCGCTGCCTGTTTGCGCAAGCGTTCGGCGACGGGGCCCAGGGCACCCGGTGTGGCCAGATTCTGCCCGCCCAGGCTGCGCAAGACGCGATACGCCGCCGGTCCGTCGATCTCGGCGAGCAGGCGTGCGCGCGGGCCGTGCAGGGCCAGCTTCCACAGCGCAGGCGTGAGCGGATGATAAGAGTCGCTCTTGGCGATCCGATCGTGCATCCAGTGCCCCGGCGGGCGCACTCCCGGCGGCTCGATGTCGACGAGTTTGACGCTGCGCATACTGCGCTGCACTCCCAGCAGGAGGCTGCGTGGCGAGTGGTAAAGCATTTCGGCCGGAAACAAGGTGATCGGCCAGATCGACTCTTGGTATTGCAGGTACACCAGGGCCGGCTCGCGCAAGCGAACGCAGGCCGCAATCGCCTCCAGGGGCTCGGCGCCGTCGTGGCGCCTTTCCATCAAGCGCAGCTCGGCCTGGAGTGTGGTGGACAGCAGGGTCTGGCGCTTCAGACCGGCATGCGTTGCCGAGGCCGCCGTCTCGCGAAGAAGATCGAAGGCGCTGATGCGCCAGAGTGTGGAGCCTTCGAAGTCGGGCATCGCTGTGCGTGATGCGGTGATGCTTGGTTCGTCGAGACGGCGCGAGTCTACTCGCCCCGCGCCCCGACCGGCGTGTCGGCGCGATGCAAATTTTTTTTCTATCGGGCAGTCCGAAGCGCGGCGCGATGCGGAGCGACACGCATCACAAGGTTTGAAGCGGCTGTGCTCCTGCTCGCCGCCTTCCTGTTCGCCCGCCCCGATGCGCAAGGATCGGGAAGACCCGTGCTTGACACTTATTTAACCTTTGGCTTAAATACACAGCATGGACTCTTCTCTGGACCTCACCTTTGCAGCCCTGGCCGACCCCACGCGCCGCGCCATCCTGGCGCGCCTCGTCGAAGGTGAAACGCATGTCGGCGAGATCGGCCGCCCGTTCAACATCTCCGGACCCGCCGTGTCGCGCCACTTGCGCGTCTTGGAGAACGCCGGCCTGATCGAGCGCCAGGTGAATGCGCAGTGGCGTGTATGCCGCCTGCGTGGCCCGGGCTTGCGCGCCGCTTACGACTGGTTGGCGCGCTACCGCCAGTACTGGGAGAAGAGCCTGGATCGGCTTGCCGATCTGCTTGAGCAGCCTGGTTCAAAGTCCCCGAAGTCCCGGCCCCGCGCGGCACGTCGTCCGGCCCCGCAGCTTCAGTCCCCTCTCAAGAAAAGGAACCCAGCATGAACGCTCCCGAAACGTTCCATCTGCAATTGACGCGCTTCATCCGTGCGCCGCGCGAAGAGGTATTCGACGCCTTCGTCACCGAATCGCAATTGCGCCGATGGCAGAGCCCGCGCGGCATGACCGTGGCGTCTTGCAGTTCGGATGCGCGCGAAGGCGGCCGCTACCGCATCGAGATGCGTTCGCGCGACGGCAGCAGCCACATCGTCGGCGGCACCTACCGCAGCGTGAAGCGCCCCGAGCGCCTGACCTACACCTGGCAGTGGGAGGGCGACAGCCCGATGGCCGGCATGCAGACGCTGATCGAAATCGACTTCACGGCCAAGGACGGCGGCACCGAACTGCGCATGAAGCACAGCGGCTTTCCCGCCGCGGCGGCGCGCGACGGGCATGACGCGGGCTGGAACTCGGTGTTCAACCGCCTCAACGATTTGCTCGACCCGCGCGGCAGCGCCGCCACGCTCACGTTGCTGGGCGACGCGCGCAGCACGTACACGCGCAGCGCGCGCATGGGCTTCGCCGAAAAGGGCGTCGCCTACACACTGCAGACCTGCGGCCCGCACACGCCGGAGATCCTGGCGATCCACCCGTTCGGCAGGATTCCCGCGCTGCGCGACGGCGCCATCGAGCTGTGGGAAACGAGCGCGATCCTGCGTTACCTGGACGACTCGTTCGACGGGCCATCGTTGCTGCCCGGCATGTCCATCGACCGAGCGCGCTGCGAACAATGGGTCAGCGCCGTCAACTCCTATCTCTACGACACGATGGTGCGGCGCTACGTCCTGCAATACGTCTTTCCGAAGGGCGAAGGCGGCAAGCCCGACCGCGGCGTGATCGACGCCGCGGTGAAGGAAATGGCGCCGCAACTCAGCGCGCTGGAACGCGCTTACGCGAAGAGCGGCGAGTTCATTGCAGGCAGCACGCTGTCCATCGCCGACCTGTTCCTCGCGCCGATCCTGGCCTATGTGGAAGGCATGCCCGAAGGCGCACGGCTGCTGTCTGACATGCCCAACATCGGGCGTGCGCAGGGCGCGATGCGCCAGCGCGCGAGTTTCACCAGCACCCAGCCTGAGCACGGCTGACTCGAGCCAAGGAGCGAGACCATGAATCATTTGCCCGGCAAGTTCGTCTGGTTCGAGCATGTCTCGAACGACATCGCCAAGGCGCGCGCGTTCTACCAACCGCTGCTGAACTGGCACATCGAGGCCATGCCGATAGGCGACCAGACGTATCACATGATCTTGTCCGGCGCCGAGGGCATCGGCGGCTTTCGCACCGCGTTGCCCGGCGTGCCAAGCCACTGGTCGTCGTACCTGTCGGTCGAGGACGTCGACAAGAGTTTTGCCGCGGCGACAAAAGCCGGCGCGAAGACCTTGATGGCACCGACGGACTTTGCGCCGGTGGGCCGCGGCGCAACGATCGCCGACCCCACAGGCGCGGCGCTGAGCCTGTGGAAAAGCGCCCAGGGCGACCGCGCGGATGCTGAAAAGACGCCGCTGGGCGACTGGTTCTGGAACGAGTTGTGGACGCCCGACGCAAAAGGGGCGCTCGCCTTCTATGAAACCGTGTTCGGCTTCAGCCACGAGACGATGGACATGGGCGCGCAAGGCAGCTACTACCTGCTCAAGGGCAAGGACGGGAAGATGCGCGGCGGCCTGATGCAGAGCAACCCGCCGAAGGCAGCGCCGATGTGGCTACCCTATGTCCAGGTGGCCGACTGCGACGCGAGCGCCGCGAAGGCGAAACAACTCGGCGCGCGCGACATCGTCGTGCCCCCGACCGACATTGCGAACGTGGGCCGTTTTGCCGTTCTCATCGATCCGCGCGGCGCGGCGCTGGCCATCATGCGCGGCGCACAGGCGGGGTGATGCCGGCCTTCGCGAGTCGTCAATCGCCTTGCGGCGCTCGACGCGCGAGCTCGCGTTCAAGCTCGGCGATCAGTTCTCGTGCCTGGTCGCCCTCGGGAATTTCGCGCCCGCTGTCGCGCCAGGCCACGGCCGACTTGAAGCCGTGCACTTGCGCATGGCGGCGGAACCACAGGCCTTCGGGGTTGTGGCGCGTCACGCCGTCGAACAGGGTCGCGAACATCTGGGTCTGCTCCAGGCCCATGCTGAGCATGGCCTGGTTGACGACCATCTTGTGCATTGCCAGCTGCGCGTGCGGCACGCCGGCGATGCGCAGCGCGAGTTGGCGCGTCGCCGCTTCGAGCTCGGCCTGCGCAACAGCCAGGTTCGCCAGGCCCCACATCGCGGCCGTCTTGCCGTCCAGCAGGTCGCCGGTGAACATCAACTGCTTGGCACGCGCCGGGCCGACGCGGTAGGTCCACATCGCCGTCGTCGGGCAGCCCCAGACGCGCGCGGGCATGTAGCCGATGCGCGCGTCGTCGGCCATCACGAGCAGGTCGCAACACAGGGCGATGTCGCTGCCGCCCGCCACCGCGTAGCCGTGCACCTGGGCGATGCTCAGTTTGCGGCAGCGCCACAGGCTCATGAAGTCTTCGGTATAACCCTTCATCGCCGCATAGTCGGCCATGGGGTCGTAGGGCTGGGTCTCTTGCTGGCAGGCGTGTTCGCTGCGGCCCGAGCCGAAGTCGACCAGGTCGTAGCCGGCGCAAAAAGCGCGGCCGGCGCCGTCGAGAACGATGACGTGCACTTCGTCGTCGGCCTCGGCCCAAGCGACGGCTTCGCGAATTTCGCGCGGCATGTCCCGGGCGATCGCGTTGAGCCGCTCGGGGCGGTTCAAGGTGATGCGCGCGATGCGCGGATGCGCGGCGTCTTTGCGCGCGAGCAGGGTGCGGAATTCGGGCATGTGGATGTGGAAAGTGAGCTGCGGTGGCGCGGGAATCGTCGCCAAGCAAGCGATCCGTGTCAATGCGGGCGCACACCACGGCGGCGCAGCGGCGCTGCAGACCATAATTTGCCCTCCCATGCACGATCACGGCACACGCGACACCGCCCCCTCCCCGCAAGCCTTGCGCCTGGCGCTGGGGCGTTTTGCCACCGGTGTGACGATCGTGACCTGCCGCGCCGTCGACGGCAGCGCCGCCGGCTTGACCGCCAATTCATTCAGCGGCGTTTCGCTCGATCCGCCCCTCGTGCTGTGGTCGCTGCGCCGCGCCAGCCCGAGCTTGCCGGTGTTCGCCGCGGCGCGCCACTTCAACGTCAATGTGCTGGCCGAGGCGCAAGTCGACCTGTCGCGCCGCTTCGCATCGGCCTTGCACGACAAGTTCACCGAAGGCGTGTGGAGCGACGGCAGCACGGGTGTGCCGATGCTCGCCGGCTGCGCCGCGGTGTTCGAATGCGAAGCGCAGTTGCGTCACGAGGTGGGAGACCATCTGCTCATCATCGGCCGCGTGCTCGGCGTCGTCGATTCGGTCTTGCCGCCCCTGGTGTTCCAGTCGGGGCGTTATCACATGCTCGGAGAAATCGTTTGAACGCGGGCTCGCACCTGCAGCAGCGGCTCGTGCTCGACGCGCCGCTCGCCCACCTGCGCTGGGGCAAGGGCGACACCGCTGTCGTGCTCTTGCACGGCGTCGGTGGTGGGCGCCAGGCCTGGGGTGATGCTCACTCGGGCACGGGCGCAGCCCTGGCCGCAGCGGGCTATCTGGCGATCGCGGCGGACTTCCCCGGCTACGGCGAATCGCCGACGATCGTCCCCTACGACATGGCTCGCCTGGCGAACTCGCTCGACGAACTGATCGACTTCATCGGCGCGCCGCGCACGGTCTTGGTCGGCCACAGCATGGGGGGAATGGTCGCGCAGGAATTGCTGGCGCGCGTGTCGGAACCAGCCCCCGCCAAGATTCACGCCATGGCTCTGTGCAATACCTCGCCGGCGTTCGGCAAACCCGGCGGCGACTGGCAGCAGCAGTTCCTGCGCGATCGTTTCGCGCCGCTTGACGCC
>JBAQUQ010000311.1:0-15816 GCA_049297615.1 Burkholderiaceae bacterium | reverse complement strand
CTCGTAGACGTTGTCCGCGCCTGCATCGGCGGGCGCATCGAAGTCCGGCGCGACGAGGAAGCTCAGCGCGCCGCTGGCGGCATCGATGGTAAAGAAGGCGGCGTCGTCCCCCGCGTCGATCGAGTAGCTCAGGCTCTGCGCGGGCAGGTCGGCGTCGCTGGCGCTGACACTGCCCACGGCGCTGGAGTTCTCGGCCACGCTGAACGTCGCCCCCGAGGTGATGACGGGAGGATCGGCGTCCTCGGTGATCGTCAGACTGGCGCTGGCGGCCACGCCGCTCAGCCCGACGTTGTCGGTGGCGAAGAAGTCGAAACTCGTAGCGCCGTTCCAGTCGGCGGCGGGCGCGAAGTACAGTGTCAACGCGCCGGCGCTGGCCGCGTAGGCGGTGCCGGCCACAATCGCCGTGCTGCGCCCCGCGTCCAGATACAGCGTGCCGTTCAGCGGCAGTGCCTGCACGGTGAAACTGGCGACGCTGCCGTCGACGTCGCTGCCGGTGAGGCTGACCGACAGCAAGGTGTCTTCGGCGCCGCTGGCGCTGGCCGGTGCGGCGACCGGTGCGTCGTTCAAGGCGCTGACGTTGATCGTTCGCGTGGCCTGGGCACTCACACCGCCGCTGCCGTCGGCGAGGACGACGCTCAAGGTGCGGGGTAGCACGGACGGGTTTTCCGATACGTTGACGTAGGTGATGTCGCGCAGCAGCGCCTGCGTCGCCGCTGGCGTGGCGCTGGCATTGAGTGACACGACGAGTGGCGTGCTGCCATCGGTGCCGCCGCTGAAGCTGCCGATCAGGACGCCGCCGAAGAAGACGTCGCTGCCGACGACGCCGATCTGGCCGGCACCATTGCCCTGGTGAAGGATCGCGAGCTGGTCGTCGGCGCTGCCGTTGTTCGAAAGGTAGACGCTCAGGTTGCCCCCGCCGAAGTGGGTCGAATCTGCATCGCTGACGGTGGCTCCCGGCGCGACCGGCGTGGCGGAAGCGTTTTCCGCGTACGCGAGCGCAGTGCCATCGAGTGTCAGGAGCGGCGCGGCAGATGCACGTTGCGCGAGGGCGATCGCGTCGAAGCGTTCACTATTAGCGGTCAGGCCGACATCGGCGCTGCGCAGGACCATCGTCGCGGTGGCCGTCGACAGTGCTCCGGTCGTCGAGACCTGCAAGGCAAAGATGTCACCTTGTTGCACCGACAACAGGTTCAGCCCGGCCAGCGAAGGGCCGTCGAGCGACACGAGCAGGGTGCCCGCTGCCAGGGACACTCCGCCCAGCGTGATCGGCTGCTGAACCAGCTCCAGACCCCAGATCTGGTCGCCGCTGGTGTTGATGCCCGGACTGGCGCCATTGATCAATTCGGTCAAGGTACCGCCCGTTGGGGTGCTGCCCATCGTGGTCGGGCGGAAGTGCCAGATGTCCCTGTCGTAGCTGGCACTGCTCAGCAGCAGCAGGAAGTCGCCGGCCTGCAGGGCGCTGCCACCAACATTCACCGCGGTCTCGACGAGTGCGAAATCGCGCACGGTGTTGCCGGTGCCGCCGGGGTTGCGCAGCACGACCTGAAAGCTGCCCGACGTGTAGTCGCCCGGCGTCGTCGGCCGGAACAGGACGATGTCTTCCTTGGTGACGGCCACGCCGCCGAAAGTCTCGTTGGCACTCACCGAGAACAGCACATCTCCGGCAAGCAGGTCGACCGGATTCGTTGTCCCCACCGTCACGGCGCGACTGACCAGATGCAGCCCCGTGACGTCGATATTGAGATCGGCCGCGTGGACCCACAAATCCAGGGCGACGCTGAAGGTGCCCCGGCTCACACCCGCCCCCAGCGACAGGTTGGGGTCGCCGAAGTTCACGATTCGACCGTCGGTCCAAGACAGACTGCCGCTTCCGGCAGACGAAGTGGCATTGCCTTCGGTGGACAGCCACAGCGAAGCATCAGCCACCGAGATTGTGACGAGGTCCGTGTCGGCCAACGCGCTGCCGCTGCCGCTCGCGCCCTGGTCGTCGGTGCTGATCCGCAGCGTCGCCGCGCCCGTATAACCGGCCTGCGGCGTGAAGCGAAGTCCGTTCAGTGCCGCATTGATATCGGCGCTGGTGCCGGTGAAGGTCATGCTCGCATTGGCCGTGCCCGTGCCGCTGCTGAAGCTCAGCCCGGCGGTGCCGGACAGCGTCATCGTGCCCTGGGTGGCGAACAGGGTCACGCTCAGCGGCGCGCCGCCGGCGTCGACATCGGCCACCGAAATGGCGTTGCCGTTGGCCGCCGAGAACACCAGTTGCGCATCCCTTGCCGTGATCTGCGTCGGCGGCACAGTATTCACCGGCGCTTCGTTGAAGTTGGTCACGGTGACGGCAATGTCCTGGCTGTCGCTGAGCGTGCCGTCGCTGACATGCACCGTGACGTCGTAGACGTTGTCGCCACCGGAGTCAGTCGGCGCTTCGAAGTTCGGTGCCGTCGCGAAGCGCAATACGCCGGTCGAGCTGTCGATCGTGAACCTGGCCGAGTCCGTGCCGCTGATCGAGTAGCTCAGCGTCTGCGCCGGCAGGTCAGCGTCGGTGGCGGTGACGGTTGTGACAGTCGTGCTGTTCTCGGCCACATTGACCGAGGCGCTGGCAGCTGCGCCATCGCTGGTGATTGCCGGTGCAGTGTTGCTCGCGCCGACCTGGTTGATCGTGACTGCGATCGCCGCCCACCTGCCGCCGCTGCCGGAGTACGACTCGCTCATGTCCACCGAGCTTGCTCCGGGCTCGGTGCTCGACGTGGCCCAGACGTCGCTTGGGCCACTGCCGTTCATCTGCGTGAACAACTCGGTCTGCCCGGCACCGACCGATGAACTGCTCACGCCCAGAGACCCGGCGACGTCGAGCACCATGTCGCCGCTGCTGGACGCCACCGTCAAGCTCGCCGGGCCGGTGTTGGCCCGCCCCGTAACGGCGGTATCCAGCGGCGTCGTCTGGTCGACACCGTAGAAAGTCGCCGCGCCGGCGACCACATTCTGCAGGCCCCACGTCGTATCGACGCTGATGTCGATGCTGCCGGCGCCCTCCGGCGGCGCCACGAGGTACCAGAGCTCGACCTTGATATCGTTAGCTTGCGCGTACACGCCGGCATGCAGGGTCAGTGGCGTTCCGTTGTAGCTGACCGACGTGGTGTCGACGCCATTGCCGATGACCACCTCGACCACCAGCAGGCTGTCGCTGCCCGGATTGATGGAGTGCGCAAAACTGAGGTCGCTGACGGCGCCAGACGACGCGATGGAGCTGACGCCCGACTGCGTCACCGCCAGCGTGCCGACCCAGGCCTGCTGCGCCGCATTCGTCAGCGCTGCGCCGGCCTGGATGCTTCCCGAGGCGAACTCGAGCGTCCAGTCGCCGCCGCGCAGCGCGCTGCCGGTCAAGTCGTCGCTCGCCGCCACGTCGGCGCCGGTGAGCGCGGCCAAGTTCGCCACCAGCTGCTGGCCGGTCGACCCTGCCGCCAAATCACAACCGTACAGCAGCAGGTCGGCGTCTTGCGCCAGCGCGCTGCTCCACTGCGCCAGTTCGCCGGCGCGTGCAAGCAGCGTCGCAGCGTCGAGCTGAGTGCTGCCGAGCTGCAGTGCGCCGTCGCTGCCGTGGCTGAGAACGTGCACGGCGCTGATGTCGGTGCGTCCCGCCAGGACTTCGCCCATGCGGGTGATGCCGTCTTCGCCGGATTCGATTCGAACCACTTCGATGCGCCGGCCGGCATCGCGCTGCGCCTGCAGGTCGTCGATCAGGCTTTGCGCATCGGGCAGGGCGACATCGACGAAGGCGATTTCGGTGGTCGCAGCGGCTTGCGCAGGCACCTCCTCCTGTGCCTCGAGCAAGCGCTGTTCGCCGGTCCCAGGCAGGCCCATGCCGGCCAGCGCGGCGGGCGCGAAGTCGGCCGAGTACAGGATGCGCGGCTCGAATTCTTCGAGAACGGGACAAGCGCGTGGCAATTTCGACATGTCGTGCGATGGTGGGTTCAGGCGCGGTCGCGATGCAGCGCTGCGTTGTGCGCTACCGAAGGCGCGCCGAAAATCGTCACGTCGCCTTGCGGTACGCAGCCGCTTGCGCCGCCTTCGGTAGGGGCACTTGCCCTGCCTTGGCGGGATGGGCCTCCACGCCCGGCACCGGCTTGGGTGCGCTCGGTGCCGCGCCGGGTACGGGTGCCAGATCGACGCGGCAGCGCGCACCGGCCGGCAGCTTGTGGCCCGGATTGGGCAGTTTCAAGCGCACCCGAAACGTGTTGCTGGCGGCGTCGATGACCTTGTCGACATGCGTCACCCGCGCCATCGCCGGCACGGCGCCAGGAAGGTCGGGGATCACGCTGACTTGTTCGCGCAATGCGACAGTTCCGTAGCGGCTCGCCGGCAGCACGAGTTCGACGCGCAAGGGATTGAGCATCGCCAGGCGCAGCATCGGTTTTTCCTCGACGCGCTCGCCGGCGTTGATGAAGCGATCGGTCACGACGCCATGAAACGGGCTGCGCACCGTGCGCTGGCCGAGCTGCGCTTGCACGACTCCCATTTCGCGCGCCGACACCTGCTTCTGGCCGCGCGCCTGTTCGAGTTTCTGCGCCGCGACGTCGTGCTCGGCGCGCGCCTGGTCGGTGGCCTGGCTGGAGACGAAGCCCTGGTCCTGCAACTCCTTGGCGCGCACGTGGCGTTGCCGGGCGAGATCCAGGTTGGCCTCGGCGGCGCGCACGTCGGCGTCGATGACTGAACGCGCCTGCGCCGCCTGCAAGTTGGCGCTTTCGACGTCGGCGTGCAAGGTCACCAGGACCTGCCCTTCGTGCACCGCGTGACCGCTGTCCACGTGCATCGCCGCGACGATGCCGACGACCGGCGAGCCGATGTCGGCGACGCGCTCGGGCCCGATCAGGCAGCCGATGGGCTGCTTGGCCGGGCGTGGAGATTGGGCGCAGGCGAGGGCGGGCCCCAGCGCGCAGACCAGGGCGATCGTCCGGAGCGAGACGCGGTGCCGCGCGCCCCTGCTCAAGCGTGTGCGGAGAAATTCAAGCGTTGTTCCCATTCCCGGTCCTGTTCCAAGAGTCGTTGGCGCTGGCGGATTTGGCGTGCTTCGTCCGCGCCCTGGAGCCGCGCCGACCAGCGGCGCAATAGCCAAGCCGGCGCGCGCAGGGCACCTTCCTCGTCTTCTTGTCGGCACAGGCGCAGCAAACTTGAGCCCCGACTGCGCTGCCAGCGGGGCGTGTCGAGTGTGCGCAAAGTCTCGGCGCTGCCCGGGTCGCCCTGGCGCGCGGCGCGGCCGATCAATTGGCGGTCGAGCCGGCTCGACGGGTTGTCCTGGCAGGAAATCACGTGCAGACCGCCGAGCGCGGCGACACCGGGGCCGAGCGCAATGTCGGTGCCGCGCCCGGCCATGCGGGTGGCGACGGTGACAGCTCCGCGCTGACCGGCCTGCGCGACGATGTCGGCCTCGGCATCGTCATGGCGGGCATTGAGCACTTGGTGGGGCACGCCTGCCTGCGCGAGCATGGCAGACAAGGCATCCGAGTCGGCCACCGAATCGGTGCCCACCAGTACCGGCCGGCCCAAGGCGCGCAGTTCGGCAACACGCCGCAGCACCGCTTGCCAGCGCTGCTTCGCGCGGGCGAACAGCCGGTCCGGCCCGACGCGGCGTAACGACGCGCGCCGCAGCGCGATCAATACCACCTCGCGGCGATACAAGGCGCGCAATTCGGCGCGCGCCTCGCGCAGCGTTCCGCTCATTCCGCTCAAGCGCAGGTAATGCGCGAAGAAACGCTGGACGCTGATCTGCGCGCGCGTCGTCGTTGCCGGCTTCGGCGTGCAGCCTTCCTTCAGCTCCACCAGGGTCTGCAGGCCGCGCGACCAGACGCGCCCGGGAGCGGCGCGCCCGGTCACCGCATCGAGCAGTTCGACCTTGGCGTCGCGCACCAGGTAATGCTGGTCACGTTCCAGCAGATGCAGCGCTTGCAGCGCAGCGGCGACCATGTCGTTGCGGTGTTGCCGATTCCACCAGGCGCCCTGCAGGGCACTGCCCAATTGCTCCAGGCGCTGCTCGCCTTGCTCCAGCCATTCGATCCGGCCGGCGGCGCGGTCGACGCGTACATCGACGCCGGGCTGCAACTGGCGCGCCAGCGCCAGCGCCTGAAAACAGGCGGCGCGCTGCTGCGGGTCGGCGACCTCCTGCGAAAGCACCAGAGGCATCGTCGCTTCGTCGATCAGCAGGCTGTCGGCTTCGTCGAGCAGGGCCATGCACAAGCCGCGCAGCAGCGGCGCGGCTGCGCCGCCGCCAGCCATGCGGCGCGTGCGTTGCTGCAATTCGCTGCCGGCCGAGTCGGCCGCGAGGCCGTCGCGCAAATAGTCGAACGCCACTTCGCGTGCCGTGCAATAGGTAATCTGGCAGCCGTAGGCAGCGCGCCGCGCGTCGGGGTTGGAAGTGGCGAGGACCCTGCCCACGGTCAGTCCGAGCGCGGCGAAGAACGGCTCGAGCTGTTGAGCGTCGCGCTGCACCAGGTAGTCGTTGGCCGTCATCACATGCACTGGCACACCGGCCAGGCCGGCGACGGCGGCTGCGAGCGCGGCGGCATAGGTCTTGCCTTCACCGGTGGCCATCTCGGCGAAGCTGTCGTCGAGCAACACGTTCGCCGCGAGAAGCTGGTTGTCGAACGGGTTGCGGCCCAGGCTGCGCCGCCCTGCATCGGCCGCGCAGCCCAGTGCCTGCGCGCGCAATCCATGATTGGGGCCCGCCCAGCCGTCGCGAGCGAGCCGAGCCCGCAGGCTGTCCAGGTGCGCGGCGTACCCGTTGTCGTGCAGCGCTTGCCACGAAGCCTGCTGGGCACGCACGGCATGCAGCAGTTGCGCATCGCGACGCCGCAGCAGCGGTGACTGCAGCGCTTTGACGGCAGCGGTGATGCGGCAGCGCAGCGAGTCGATGAGTGTGCCCAGTCCAAACGCCGTCGTTGCCGCGATCGCCTCGATGCGTTGCGGATAGGCGCCCCACACGATGCCAGGGATCGGCAGCAGGGTCGCGGGCCGGTGCGCGCGGTTCACGGCCCGGCCCTTGCTGACCACGCCGCAGGCGTGCAGGGGGTCATTCAGGCCTCGCCCGGCCGCCCGAAGAGGCCTGATCCCCCCTGGGGGGACCAGGCCGCAGGCGTATAGGGGCCATAGTCACTCCGAGGGATTGAAGTGCTTCAGGAACAGCTGCTGCAGGCGGCGTGTTCCCTGCGCGGCGAGCGGCGCGAAGCCGTGGTCGAAACGCACCCAGGCCCGAGCGCCAAAGCGCTCGCCTGGGTCAGCGCCGGAGCGTTCACCGATACCTGCGCCAAGCCGCACGTCGGCGAGCACCACGCCATGCGCCGGAGTGAGACCGAGCTTGTCGCCCGGGTCGGTGACGATGGAACCGCCGCCTCGATCGCCAAGCGCCGCACTCGGCAGTTTGGGCACCGTGCCGGCCACGTCGCGCAGCAGTCTGCCGGGCCATGTCTCGAGGCGGTTCTCGGCGAAGCGCACGCTGACCGCGCGCGTGTTCGCCTGCACCAGGGCGGCCTGTTCATGCGGGATGGCCACGCGCACCGTGGTCGGCTCGGGCCTGAGCACATAGGCCAGCAGCGCGCCTTCTTTGACGAAGCGCCCGAACAGGTCGGCCGCATGGTTGATGACGACGATGCCCTCGCCGATGGCGCGAACCTCGAGCTGCGCCTGTCGCTCCTGGACGCGCGCGAGTGCGGCGCTCGCGCCGTCGAGTTCGTGCTCGACGCCGACGGCGCGCGACGGATCGGAGCGCAGCGCCTGATAGCGTTCGGTCTCGAGCGCGCTGACCCGGCCGGTGAGGCGTGCCCTTTCGGGCTCGAGCATCGGCGCGCGCAATGTGAACAGAATCTGGCCGGCGTCCACGGCCTGGCCGTCGACGACGCGGATGTCGTCGACAAAACCTTCGGTCTGGGCACGCACGCGCGCGTGTTCAGGCAACCACACCACACCCTGCACGACGCTGGAAAACGGCAGGGGCAACAAGCCCACGAGCAGGAGCAGGGCCGCGCCGCAGAAGGCCGCACGGCGCCGCGCCCGGCTGCGCTCGGCTTCGGCCAGTAGCGAGCCCTGCAGAAAGCCCCAGAGTGCCAGCAGCGGCTTGCCGGCCAGCCCCCAGATGAAGTAGAGCGAGATCGCCACTCCGAGCAGGAACGACAGGTGCCCCAGCCAGGCGACGATCGAGCCGCTGATCAGGATTCGGTAGCCCAGCGCCAGCGGGGCGTAGGCCCAGAGCCAGGGCTCTTCGCCGTGCGCCGGGAACAGAGCCGTCGGCGCCGGGACGCGCAGCAGGCACCGGCGCAGCCACGCGATCCAGTGGCGCGCGCTGCGTGTCGCCAGGTTGGGCAGCTGCAGCATGTCGGTGAGGGCGTAGTAGCCGTCGAAGCGCAGCAAGGGGTTGCCGTTCACCAGCAGGGTCGAGACGCTGCCGATGAAGAAGACGGCGTAGGCGAGGTCGCGCACCACGCCCGGTTCGACATTCAGCGCGACGGCCAAGGCGAGCGAGGCCAGGATCAGCTCCAGCATGATCCCCGCCGCGCTGACGAGCAGCCGCTGCGAGGGACTGGCGAGCGTCGAAGCGGCCGCGGCATCGACATACGGCACGGGAGTGAACATCAGGACCGTGATGCCCCATTCAGGCACCTTGCAGCCCCAGCGCTTCAGGGCCAGCGCATGCGCCAGCTCGTGCAGGGCCTTGACCACCGGGTAAGCCATCCACACCATCAGCAGCATGCGCGGCGTTGCCATCCAGGTCTGGGCCTGGGCGACCAAGCTGCCCATATTGAGCACGGCGGCCACCAGGCCGGCGAACACCCCCAGTGACCACAGTGCGAGCGCTGCGGGCGTGAACAGCCAGGCCAGGGACGGCCATACGCGGTTCAGCCAGCGGTCGGGCTTGCCCAGGGGAATTCGAAACGACAGCAGCGAGTTGGCGCTGCGCGAGGGGTCGGCGCCGGTCTCTGCCTGCACCGTGCCCTGCGGGCCGAAGTCGGGCTTGCGCTCGAAGCCGAGAAGCTTGGCTGCATGCAGCCGGGCGAGCAGCCCCAGCAACTCGTCCTGCGTCGGCGCGCCGTCCCCGCGTTCGGCCAGCAGCAAGTCCCACAGGCGCTGCACGCTGAGCGTGCCATCGCAGCGGCCGACAAAGGCGTACGCCGCTGCGTTCAGGCGGAGGCTGCGGCTGCCATCGGACCGCACCAGCACATGCCAGGTTTGACGGCGGTACGAGACGCGCTCGGCATGCGCCTGCGGGTCCAGCCGCGGCCGCAGCGCCGCGACGCGGAACCACTGTGCACTGAGCAGGGGCGCGCTCGGCGCGCTCACGCCGCTCAACCGAAGAACTCCCACCACGTCATTCGGGTTGCCTCGACGAGCCTGCGCGACCAGTTCAACAGCATGGTCTGGCGTCCGGCGAGGATGCGTGCGCTGCCCTGCAGGCCGGGACGAAGCTCGGCGGAGTGCTCGAGCAGTTCGGCCTCGACCTCGAAGACGTTGCGGCCCTCGAGCGCGCTGGCGATCGGCGTGATGCGTTTCACCCGTACTGCCAGGCTGTTCCACGGCAGCGCCGACAGCGCCACCGAGCCGGTCTGGCCGATGCGCAGCGCCGCGATGTCGCGCTCATCGACCTCGACGATGACGCGGAACTGGTCGCGCGGCGCGATTGTCATCAACTCGCTGCCCTGTTGCAGCGGGGCGCCCAGCGATTGGCTGAGGTCGCCCTGGATCACGAGGCCGTCGAAGGGCGCTTCGATGCGACCGCGCGCCAGTTTCATCTCGACCAGTTCGAGCTGGGCTTCGGCCTCCTCGATGCGCGACTGGTTGATCACCAATTGGGCCCGGTCGGCGCGTGCATTCGCGGCGCCGTAGGCATTCTCGAATTGCGCACGTTGGCTTTGCCAGCGGATTCGTTCCAACTGCAGGTCCTGTTCGGCGAATTCGATCAAGGTCTGGCCTGCTCGAACCGATTCGCCCGGGCGGGCGTGCACGCTCTTCAGGAAGCCGTCGGCGGGAGCGACCAGGACGCGCTGCACCGCGCCTTCGAGCCGCGCGTGGCCACCGACGTAGAAGTCGGCCGGCATCCATGTCAAGCCCACCAGCAGCAGGGCGACGCCGATGAAGGAGTAGCGCAGTGCGGATTGTTCGGGCCGCTTCAGGCCTTCCCACCACTGGCGCAGGCGCTGCCGAGCGGTCTCGCGCAAGGGCCTCTCGTTGAGAAACATCAGATGCAGCGCCGGGCCGGCCAGACAGGCCAGGTGTTCGAGAACTTCGAGCTCATTGGGCCGAATCACGGTACTGCCGCGGCGCTGCGCGCACAGTGCACCGACGCTCACGCCGGCGGCCACGATCGGTACGCTGGCGACGCTGCCGCCCTCGGTGTCGAGCAGCCGGCGCTGCGCCAGGGTGATGCGCGGGTGGGCCTGGGCGCGCGACTCCGGCACCAACAGACTGGCACCCTGGTCCAGCGCCTCGGCCATGGCCGCGCTCAGGCGCTCGACCAGGGGCGTACCGATGGCCGCCGCAACGCCGTCCGACAGCGCGAGCAACTCCACACGATCGCCCCGCGCGAAGCCGAGCGAAACGCGGTCGTAGCCGAAGTGCGCCGCAGTCTGGCTCACCAGGGCCGCCGCGGCACCGCGAAGATCGGCGTGCGAGAGCACGGCCGCGTGCAGGTCGAGCAGGGCGCGCAGCGCAGCCTGGCCTTCGTCGTCGCTGTCGAGGGCGTTCGGGCGCCTCGATGTCGAGAGGGTCATGGGCATTGTCGGATCCGTGTTGAAGACGCGCGCGCGCCAGCCCAAGCCCAACAGGGTGTCAGGCGAGCGCAGCCGGCACGCACCATGGGTGGCTATCGGCCGTTCGCTCGCCGTCTTGAGCCCGATCCGCGGGCTGGTTGCTCAGCCACGCTGCGAGGCGCGCGTGACGCAATCCACACAAGCCGGCTGCGCATAGGCGCACGCCCGGGTTCAGCCGGTATTGCGCAGCCCGGCAGCGATGCCGTTGATCGAGATGTGGATGCCGCGTTCGATGCGTTCCATGCCGCGCTCGCGGGCGCCCCTTTGCCGGTTGCGCCGCATCAGTTCGACCTGCAAGTGATTCAGCGGGTCGAGGTAGGGAAAGCGATGTTCGATGGAGCGCGCCAGCGCCGGGTTCGACGCGAGGCGTTCTTTCTCGCCGGTGATCGATTCCAGAGCGTCATTGGTGCGCTGCCACTCGGCCTGGATCAGCGCAAAGATGCGCTTGCCCAGGCGCTTGTCCTGCACCAGCTCGACATAACGCGCGGCGATGCCCAGGTCGCATTTGGCGAGCACCATGTCCAGGTTGGACAACAGGGTTCGAAAGAACGGCCAGCTCTTGTACATGCGCTTGAGCAGGGCCAGGCGCTGTATGTATTGGCCGCCCTCGCCGGGCGAGGCGCCCGGATCGCGCCCCGCGTCGAGAAAGGCCTCGATCGCCGCACCGAAGCCGAACCAACCCGGCAAGGCAACGCGGCACTGGCCCCAGCTGAAGCCCCAGGGAATCGCGCGCAAGTCTTCGATGCCGGGGTGAGCCTTGGCGTGGCGCGCCGCCGGGCGGGAGCCGATATTGAGCTCGGTGATTTCGCGAATCGGCGTCGCGCTGAAGAAGTACTCGGTGAAGCCGGGTGTCTGATAGACCAGTTTGCGGTAGGCAGCCTGGCTGGCTGCGCTGATTTCCTGTGCGGCGGCGGTGAAACTCCTGGGTGCGCTGGGTCTTGATGCCTTTTGCGCAGGGTGCAGCAAGGTGGCTTCGAGCGTTGCTGCGACGAGCGTCTCGAGGTTGCGCCGGCCGATCTCGGGATGCGCGTACTTGGAGGCGATCACCTCGCCCTGTTCCGTCAGGCGAATCTGGCCGTTCACCGTGCCAGGCGGCTGCGCGAGGATGGCCTGGTAGCTCGGGCCGCCACCGCGCCCGACCGTGCCGCCGCGGCCGTGGAACAGGCGCAGCCGGATGCCATGCTCGCGCTCGATCTCGCTGAAGAGCTGCACCAGGGCGATCTCGGCGCGGTACAGCTCCCAGTTGCTGGTGAACATGCCACCGTCTTTGTTGCTGTCGCTGTAGCCGAGCATGATGTCTTGCTCGCCGCCTGAGGCTCGAACCAGCCCGGCGATTCCCGGCAGGGCGTAGAACTCGCGCATGATGCTGTGGGCGCGCTGCAAGTCGGCGATGGTCTCGAACAAGGGCGAGACGATCAGGTCGCTGACGGCGAGCGGCCCGTCCGACAAGCAGCCGCGCAACAAACCCGTTTCCTTCAGCAGCAGCAGCACCTCGAGCAGGTCGCTCACTTGCGCAGTGTGCGAGATGATGTAGTGGCGCAGCGCGTCGCGGCCGTGGCGCTGCAGGAGATGGCGCGCCGCCTCGAAAACTGCGAGTTCGGCGCGAGTCTGGTCGCTGTAGGCCGCCGTGGGCACGCGCAAAGGCCGGGCATCGTTCAAAGCGCGCAACAGCAGTTCGCGGCGTCCTGCTTCGTCCAGGGCACTGTAGTGCGCTTCGATGCGCGCCACGCGCAGCAATTCGTCCACCACGGTCTCGTGTTTGTCGGAACTCTGGCGCAGGTCCAGCGTGGCGAGGTGAAATCCGAACACCGCGACGGCGCGCAGCAGCGGGCGCAGGCGCGCGTCGGCCAGCGCCTGCGAATGGTGGGAGCGCAGCGACGCATCGATCCTGCGCAAGTCGGCGAGCAACTGCTGCGCGCTCGAATAAGCGTCTTGCGCGGCGACGGCATGGCGCAGCGCCTGCGTGCCGGTGAGTTCATGCAGGGTTGCGGCCAGGCGCGCATACACGCCGACCAGGGCGCGCCGGTAGGGTTCGTCCAGGCGGTGCGGGTTGCTGTCGGGCGAACGTTCGGCGAGCTCACGCAGCTCGGGTGTGACCGGACACAAGGTCGCCGAGATCGACAACTCCGCGCCGAGTTCGTGCACCTGCACCAGGTAGTGGCGCAGCACGGTTTCGCTCTGCCTGGCCATCGCGGCGCGCAGCGTCTCGGCGGTCACGAAGGGATTGCCGTCGCGGTCGCCGCCGATCCAATGACCCATGCGAAAGAAGTTCGCGACCGGCAATCCCGGCAGGGCTTGTTCGATCTCGGCGTAGAGCCGCGGAATCTGGCTGAGGAAGGTGCAGTGGTAGTAGCTCAGCGCGTTTTCGATTTCGTCGGCCACGCTGAGGCGCGCCGTGCGCAGCATGCGCGTTTGCCACAGTTGGGTGATGCGCGCACGCAGCAGCGCCTCGACGCCGGCGCGCTCGCGATCGGTGCGGGCAGTCTCGCGCTGCTCGACGAGCTGGGCGATCGCCCGCTCGGCGTCGAGGATGCTCTTGCGCTGTACTTCGGTGGGGTGGGCGGTCAGCACCGGCGAGATGTAGGCGTGCGCCAGGACCTCGGCGATCTCACCGGCGCTCACCGCGCGACGTGCGAGACGCTCGAAGGTAAACGCCAACGAGCCTTCCTGAACGTCACCTTGGCGTTCGTGGTGTTCACGGCGCCGTACATGGTGCCGGTCTTCGGCGATGTTGGCCAGATGCGAGAAGTAGCTGAAGGCGCGGATCACGCTCACTGTCGCGTCGCCCGACAGGCCTTTCAACAAGCGGTCCAGCGCCCGGCCGGCCGGGGCGTCGCGCTTGAGGCGATACGCCACCGACAACTTGCGCACGCGTTCGATGAGATCGAACACGGCCGCCCCTTCCTGCTCGCGAATCACGTCGCCAAGCACCCGGCCGAGCAGGCGAATGTCGTCGACAAGGGGCCGGTTCTTTTGCTCCGCATCGTCGGGGCCGGCGCGGCGGGTTCGCGGTGTGCGGGGCATGGGGTCGTTGACGACAGCTCGGGCAGTCCAGCTGGCAGGCGATGCTAGCAGGCAGCCTAAGCAGATGTCGTGCCAGCTGTCGCGGCTGGTCTTGCGGCGGGTGCACCGCAGCGGGGCATCACGGGCGCCTGCTAGCATTGCGCCATGGCTCAGCCCGTCATCATTGCCACGCGTGAAAGCCGGCTCGCGCTGTGGCAGGCCGAGCATGTGCGCGAGCTGCTGCAACAGCGCCTGGGGCTGCGCGCCGAGCTCCTGGGCATGACGACGCGCGGTGACCAGATCCTGGACCGAAGCCTGTCCAAGGTGGGCGGCAAGGGCCTGTTCGTGAAAGAACTCGAAGCCGCGCTGGAATCGGGCCAGGCGCAGCTGGCGGTGCATTCCTTGAAAGACGTGCCGATGGACTTGCCGGCGGGCTTTGAGCTGGCCGCGGTGCTCGAGCGCGAAGACCCGCGCGATGCATTCGTCTCGACGCGCTATGCAGACATCGGGGCCTTGCCGCGCGGGGCGGTGGTGGGCACGTCGAGTCTGAGGCGCGTCGTGCAATTGCGCGCGCTGCGCCCTGACCTCGTGGTGCAGCCGCTGCGCGGCAACCTCGACACGCGCCTGAAAAAACTCGACGCGCTCGAGTACGACGCGATCGTCTTGGCGGCCGCTGGCCTGATACGCCTCGGCTTGGGCAGCCGTATCCGCGCCTGCTTCGAACTCGAGCAGATGCTGCCTTGTGCCGGCCAGGGTGCGCTCGGTCTGGAGCTGCGCAGCGATTGCCGCGCCTTGGGCGAGCAGTTGGCCAGGTTGACGCACCGACCGACCTGGCTTGCCGCGCAAGCCGAACGTGCCGTCTCGAGAGACCTGGGCGGCAGTTGCAGCGTTGCGCTGGCCGCGCATGCCACCTGGTCGGGCGAAACGCTCGAACTGCGCGCCGCGCTGGGCAGTGCCCAAGACCCGCTGGCGCCGCTCTTGCTTGGTGTGCTGCGGGCCGAGGTCAACGACGATCGGGCTGCGCTAGCCCTGGGCAGAGCCCTCGCGCAAGGCTTGCGCGACCAGGGGGCCGACGCCTATCTGACCCCTGTGCCGCAGTAATGCCCTCGACATTGATTGCGCTCGGCGATCCAGCCCACGAAGATTGGCCGACGTGAAAGTACTCATCACACGCCCGGTGGACCAGGGCGCCCACTGGGTCGAGAAGCTGCAGCGCATGGACATCGACGCGGTGGCCTTGCCGCTGATCGACATCCAGCCTGCGCCGGAGTCGGTGGCCGTGGTGCTGGCCTGGTCGCGCATCAGCCAGATGCGCTTGGTCGTCTTCGTCAGCCCGAACGCAGTGGAGCGGTTTTTTGTGTCCAAGCCGGCGGGAATGCACTGGCCACTCGGCTTGAACGTCGCTTCCACCGGGCCGGGAACGACTCGCGCCCTGCTCGGCCTGGGCGTGCCGGCGCAGCGCATCACCGAGCCCGCAGCCGACGCCGCGCAGTTCGATTCCGAGTCGCTCTGGGAGCGCTTGTCGGATGGCGACTGGCGCGGCGCGAAGGTGCTGATCGTGCGCGGCGAGGGTGGTCGCGACTGGCTCGCCGAGAAGCTGCGCATGCGGGGTGCGAAAGTCACCGCCGTGGCCGCTTACCGGCGCGGGGCGCCGTTGTTCACACGGCCCCAGATGGCGCTGCTGGCGCAGGCCCTGGCCGAGCCGCAGACGCACCTGTGGCTGTTCAGCAGTTCGGAAGCGGTGGCGCATTTGGCGCAGATGCTGAGCAATGTCGACTTGGCGCGTGCCTGGGCGATCGTCACGCATCCACGCATCGCCGCCCGGGCCCAGGAAGTCGGCTTCGGTAATGTTGTCAAGACTCGCCCGACCATCCAGGCCGTGGCCGAATGCATCAGGCTCACTGCAGGCCAAACGATATGAACCCCAGCGAGGCGGCGCCGCCCCCCGGCCCTCCAGCCGCTGCGGAGACGGCACCAGCAAGTGTTGCGCAGAGCGCGCGCGACACGCTGCCTGGCCGCGCGGCGAGGC
>JBAQUQ010000310.1:0-2711 GCA_049297615.1 Burkholderiaceae bacterium | reverse complement strand
GCCGACCGCCCGGCCCGGGCGCCGGCTGCAGCGCGCTTGCATCGGGCGACAAGCGCGCCACCTCGTAGTAGCCGCTGGCCGGGTTCTTCGTCACCGTATAGCCGTCGAGTGTTTCGAACACGGCGTAGTACTGGTCGCCCCAGCCGCGCAATTCGATCTTGCTGCCGTCGGGCTGGGTGAATCTGAAAACCTGGCCGTTGAGAGGTGTAGGCATAGCGCTCCTGCAGTCGCCTGGTGGGTCGGGATTGAACCCACAAGCATCGGCGCAGGGGCCTGCAAATGCAAGGTCGATGCAGGGCCTTCATCCTCAATACTGAGGAGGTTGCGGCTGCCGGTGCGGCAGGGGGACACGCCAGGCGCTGCCCGACGGCGTGCCTCGAAACGCTACAAGCCGCGGCCCGACCGGCGCGGCGCAGGAGGGACGCTAGATCTTGTAGCTGATGGTCAGTTCGCCAACGCCGTCGACATGGCCCTCGAGCTTGTCGCCCGGCTTGATCGGCCCCACGCCGGCCGGCGTGCCGGAGAAAATAAGGTCGCCGGGCTGCAGGGTGATCAAGTTCGACAGGTAGGAGATCTGCTCGGGAACGCTCCAGATCTGCATCGCCAGGTCGCCGGTCTGCCTGACCTGGCCGTTGACCTTGAGCGTGATCGCGCCCTTGGCGGGGTGGCCGACCTCGCTCACCGGGTGCAGCGCGGTGACGGGCGCCGATTCGTCGAAACTCTTGCCCATCTCCCAGGGCCGGCCGAGTTTCTTCGCTTCGCCTTGCAGGTCGCGACGTGTCATGTCCAGGCCCACGCCATAGCCCCAGACATGGCTCAGCGCCTTGTCCACCGGGATGTTCTTCCCGCCCTTGCCGATGGCCACGACGAGCTCGATCTCGTGGTGCACGTCCTTGGTCCCGACCGGATAGGCGAGCGTCGCATTGTTCTGCACGATCGAATTGGCGGCCTTCATGAAGAAGAACGGCGGCTCGCGGTCCGGGTCGTGGCCCATCTCGCGTGCGTGCTCGGCGTAATTGCGCCCGACGCAGTAGATGCGGCCGACCGGGAAGCGTTGCGGACTGCTCGCGACGGGCAGCGAGGGCAGGGGTCCGATGTCGATGACGTAGTTGCTCATGGTGCTCTCACGCTGGATTCAGTCGAGCTTGATGCCGACGGCTTTGGTGATCTTGACGTACTTGGCGACCTGGCCGCGCAGCATCTCGCGGAACTCTTCCGGCGATTTGCTGGCGATCGGCTCGGCGCCGTTCGCGTCCATCGCGGCCTTGAATTCGGGTGTCGCGACGATCGCCGAGATTTCCCGGTGGAGCCGGTCGACGACGGCCTTGGGCATATTCGCCGGGCCCATGATTCCCAGCCACAGCGCTGCCTCGAAACCAGGGTAGCCCTGCTCGGCGACGGTGGGAACGTCGGGCAGGGCGGGCGAGCGCGCCGCGGTTCCCACGGCGAGCGGTCGCACCTTGTTCGCCTTGGTGTTTTGCAGCAGGGCCGGCATCGAGCCGAAGACAGCCTGGACCTCGCCGCCGACGATCGCCAGATCCGCCGGCGCATTGCCCTTGTAGGGGATGTGCACCAGGTCGATCTTCGCCGCGTCCTTGAGCATTTCCATCGCCAGGTGCGTCGCCGTGCCGTTCCCCGCCGAGGCGTAGTTCAGCTTGCCCGGCTGGCTCCTGGCGAGCGCCACGAACTCGGCGAGGTTGTTCGCCTTCACTTGCGGATTCACGACGAGCAGGTAGGGCGTGATCGCGACCAGGGAGATCTGGGTGAAGTCGGCCACCGGGTCATAGGGCAATTTGGAATACGCGCCCGCCGCGATCGCGTGGGTGCTCGTCGTTCCCAGCGTGAGCGTGTAGCCGTCGGGGGGTGATTTGGCGGTGAGATCGGCGCCGATCGTGCCGCCCGCCCCGGCCTTGTTGTCGACGTTGACGGTATGGCCGAGCCGCTCGGAGAGGCGCTGGGCGATGATGCGCCCGACGATGTCGGTCGAGCCGCCGGGGGCGAAGCCGACGACCAGGCGCACGGGTTTGTCGGGGTAGGGCGCCTGCGCGACCGAAACGCTCGGTGCCAGCACGGCTGCGAGGCTGGTGGTGAGGGCTGCAACGATGCTGGTGGGAAGTCTCATGTTGGCTTTCTTGGTTCGGGGGCGTAATTCTAGATTGCCCCTACGATGCGCGTCCCATGCTCATCGAACAAATTCGCAAGCGCCTGCGAAGCCTCGGCGCCAAGGCCGGGCACGAACGATATGTCTTGCGCCGATGGCTGCAAGCCATGCCCCTGGACGGCGCAGGCAAGCGCCGCCCGCAAGACTTCCTGCCCAAAGCCTTGCGCATCGCCCTGCCGGCACTGACAACCGAACTCGCCGGCTTGGCGCGACTGCGCAGCGTTCACCCGGGTGCGGACGGATCGGCGCGATTGCTCGTCGAGCTCGCCGACGGCCAGACGGTGGAGAGCGTGCTGTTGCCGCGCGACGGCGTGTGTGTCTCTACCCAGGTCGGCTGCGCCGTGGCTTGCGTGTTTTGCATGACAGGGCGCGGCGGCTTGCTGCGCCAACTCGGCAGCGCCGAGATCGTCGCGCAAGTCGTGCTGGCGCGCGGCTTGCGAAGCGTGCGCAAGGTGGTGTTCATGGGCATGGGCGAGCCTGCGCACAACCTCGACAACGTGCTCGAGGCGATCGATCTGCTCGGCGTCGACGCCGACATCGGCCACAAGAA
>JBAQUQ010000309.1:0-8130 GCA_049297615.1 Burkholderiaceae bacterium | reverse complement strand
TCGTCGCGGTCGAATCGCGACTGCTGGGCAACGCCGCCAAGAGTCGCGGCCAATTTGCCAATCTGCTGCGGGTCTTTCGCTGCGATCGTGACGTGATGCTGGGGTGGGCGTTCGGCGCTCAGTCGCAAGGCCGCCGCGCCGACCGGCTGTCCTTGCGCGAAAGGCGTTGCGGTGTTTGTGGTTATGCTTCGCTCCCTTTGGTAGACGCCGCTCCCGGAGACGACCCAAATGCCCCGTGTATTCAACTTCAGCGCCGGCCCCGCGGCGCTGCCCGAGCCTGTATTGCGTCAAGCCGCCGACGAGATGCTCGATTGGCACGGCTGCGGAATGTCAGTGATGGAGATGAGCCACCGCGGCAAGGAGTTCATGGGCATCCACGCCGAGGCGCAAACTCTCTTGCGCAAACTGCTGGCGGTGCCGGCGAACTACACCGTCCTGTTCATGCAAGGTGGAGCGATCGCCGAGAACGCCATCGTTCCGATGAACCTGCTGCGCGGCAAGCCCGGCGCTGACTACATCGACACCGGCGAGTGGTCGAAGAAGTCGATTCAGGAAGCGACGCGCTACTGCAAGGTGAACGTCGCCGCGAGCAGCAGGGAGTCGGGCTACTCGAGCATCCCCCGGCGCGACACCTGGAAGCTCGACCGGGACGCCGCTTACGTCCACATCTGCTCGAACGAAACGATCGGCGGCGTCGAGTACGGCTTCACGCCCGATGTGGGCGGCGTGCCTCTGGTGGCCGACATGTCGTCAAACCTGTTGTCGCGCCCAATCGACGTCTCGAAATACGCTCTGATCTATGGCGGTGCGCAGAAGAACATCGGCCCCGCCGGTTTGACGATCGTCATCGTTCGCAACGACCTGCTCGGCGGCGCAGCGAGCTTCACGCCCTCGGCGTTCAACTACAAAGAGCAGGCCGAGAACGACTCGATGCTCAACACGCCGCCGACCTACGCGATCTATATCGCCGGCCTGGTTTTCCGCTGGCTGGAGGTGCGCGGCGGACTCGCCGCGATGGAACACCGCAATCGCGCCAAAGCTGCCGTTCTCTACGACTACCTCGACCAGAGCGCGTTCTATTCGAGCCCGGTCGCCAAGGACTGCCGCTCCCTGATGAATGTGCCTTTCAAGTTGCGCGACCCTGGATTGGACGATGCCTTCCTGAAAGGCGCGCAGGCGCGCGCCATGGTGCAGTTGAAGGGCCATCGCGCCGTGGGCGGAATGCGCGCGTCGATCTACAACGCCATGCCCATCGAGGGTGTGCAGGCCCTCGTTGCGTACATGAAGGAATTCGAGGCGAAGAATGGCTGAGCCCAGGCCGAGCGAGCCCACTGCGGGCTCGCGAGTGGCAGGCGAAGGGCTGGCGCATGCAGGCGCCAGCGAGGCCGGCAAGGCTGAGGCGAGCGCGCGCCGCTTCGATGTGCTGGTGCTGAACCAGATATCGGCGAGTGGCCTGAGACGGTTGCCGGTGGAACGCTACAACATCGCGGGTGATGTGGCCCAGCCCGAGGCCATCCTGCTGCGCTCGGCCGACCTGCATTCGATGCCCATTCCTGCGAGCGTGGTGGCGATTGCGCGCGCCGGCGCCGGCACGAACAACATCCCCGTCCCTGCGATGAGCCAGCGCGGCGTGGCCGTCTTCAACACGCCCGGCGCGAACGCGAACGCGGTCAAGGAACTGGTGCTCGCCGGCATGATGATGGCGGCACGGCAATTGCCAGCGGCGCTGCGTTTTGTCGCGAGTCTGGACGCTGCGGCGCCCGACATGGAGCGCGCCGTCGAGGTCGGCAAGAAATCGTTCTCGGGTTTCGAACTGGCCGGCCACACGCTGGGAATCATCGGCCTGGGCAAGATCGGTTGCCTGGTCGCCGACGCCGCCATCAGACTCGGCATGGACGTGCTGGGCTATGACCCGGATATCACGGTCGACGCCGCCTGGAGCCTGCCTGCCCAGGTCAAAAAAGCCAGCAGCGTCGCCGATGTGCTGCGCAATGCCGATTTCGTGTCCCTGCACGTGCCCCTGGTCGATGCGACGCGCAAGCTGGTGGGCGCCGCCAACATCGGCCAGATGCGTGCCCAGGCCGTGCTCCTGAACTTCTCGCGCGACGGTGTCGTCGATGAGGCTGCCGTGCTCGCCGCCTTGGACGACACCAGCGACAAGCGCCTGGCCGCCTACGTGTGCGACTTTCCCAGCGCAGCGATCAATGGCCACGAGCGCGTCATCGCCCTGCCGCATCTGGGCGCATCCACCGCAGAGGCCGAAGAGAATTGCGCCCTGATGGCGGTGGCGCAATTGCGCGCCTTCCTCGAGCATGGCGAGATCGCGAACGCGGTGAATTTTCCGGCGGTGGCGATGGCGCGTGAATCGGCGTATCGCGTGGCCATCGCCAACGCCAATGTGCCCAATATGCTGGGCCAGATTTCGACGGCGATGGCGCGCGCCGGGCTGAACATCCACAACATGGTCAACAAGTCACGCGGCGACATGGCCTACACACTGGTCGACGTGGACAGCCCGGTGGCGCAAGACGTGCTGGCGCAGCTGCGGGGCATCAAGGGCGTGTTATCGGTGCGCTATTTGCCGTATCAGGAGTAGTGCGCCGATCGCTGCCAATGCGCCGGCGACGGCGTGCACAATAGCCGCGTCCTGACTGCGGAGAACAAACCGATGTCCACCTCGAGCAAGATCAACAGCGCGACGCACGCCTTCTCCAAGACGCTCAAATCGTTCACCACGGCCTCCGGCGACGAGGGCAAGTTTTTCTCCCTGCCCGAACTGGCGCGCACCTACCCGAATGTCTCCAGGCTGCCGATTTCGATTCGCATCGTTCTCGAATCGGTGCTGCGCAACTGCGACGGCAAACGCGTCACCCCCGGCCATGTGGCCCAACTCGCCAATTGGCAGGCGCGCGCCGAGCGGCTCGAGGAAATTCCTTTCGTCGTCGCGCGTGTCATATTGCAAGACTTCACCGGCGTGCCCCTGCTGGCCGACCTGGCCGCGATGCGCAACGTCGCCGCGGCGATGGGCAAGGACCCGAAGGCGATCGAGCCGATGGTGCCGGTGGATCTGGTGGTCGACCACTCCGTGATGATCGACCACTTCGGAAGTCCGCAAGCGCTCGATCTCAACATGAAACTCGAGTTCTCGCGCAACCAGGAACGCTACCGCTTCATGAAGTGGGGCATGGGCGCGTTCGACACCTTCGGTGTCGTGCCGCCCGGATTCGGAATCGTGCACCAGGTGAACCTGGAATACCTGGCGCGCGGTGTGCACAAGACCTCGGAGCGAATCTACTACCCCGACTCCCTGGTCGGCACCGACAGCCACACGACGATGATCAATGGCATCGGTGTCGTCGCGTGGGGGGTCGGCGGCATTGAGGCGGAAGCGGGAATGCTCGGCCAGCCGGTGTATTTCCTGACCCCTGACGTGGTCGGTTTCGAGCTCACCGGCAAATTGCGCGAAGGCCTGACCGCCACCGACCTGGTGCTCACCGTGACCGAAATCCTGCGCAAGCACAAGGTGGTGGGCAAGTTCGTCGAATTCTTCGGCGAAGGCACGCGCACCCTGGCGCTGCCGGACCGCGCGACGATCGCCAACATGGCGCCCGAATACGGCGCGACGATGGGTTTCTTTCCCGTCGACGAGAAGACCATCGAATACTTCCAGGGGACAGGCCGCAGTGCTGAAGAAATCGAAGCCTTCGAGGCCTACTTCAAGGCGCAACACATGTTCGGCGTTCCCTTGGCCGGCGAGCTCAATTACAGCCAGATCGTGACACTCGATCTGGGCACGGTCACGCCCAGCCTGTCGGGCCCGAAGCGCCCGCAGGACCGCATCGAACTGGGCAAGGTGAAGAAGCAGTTCGGCGCCTTGTTCAGCAAGCCGGCGGCCGACAACGGCTTCAACCAGCCCGCCGAAAAGTTGAACCAGGCGTTCACGACCAGCGACGGCCTGGAGCTGCGCAATGGCGATGTGCTGATCGCCGCCATCACCTCGTGCACGAACACGTCCAACCCGGGCGTGCTGCTCGCAGCGGGGCTGGTCGCGAAGAAGGCCGTCGAAGCCGGCTTGACGGTGAAGAAGCACATCAAGACTTCGCTCGCGCCGGGCTCGCGGATCGTCACCGAATACCTCACCAAGGCCGGCCTCTTGCCTTACCTCGAGCAGCTCGGCTTCAGTGTCGCGGCCTACGGCTGCACCACCTGCATTGGCAACTCGGGCGACTTGAGCGCGGCGATCAACGAAGCCATCAACAAGAACGGCTTGATCTGCGCCGCCGTGCTGTCGGGGAATCGAAATTTCGAGGCCCGCATCCACCCGAATCTGAAAGCGAACTTCCTCGCCTCGCCGCCGCTCGTGGTCGCCTACGCCATCGCCGGCACGATGAGCAAAGACCTGATGAGCGAGCCGGTGGGCCGAGGCACGGGGGGGCGCGACGTCTATCTGGGCGATATCTGGCCCAGCAGCGACGAGATTCACAAGCTGCTGAAACACGCCATGGACGGGCGTGCGTTCAAGGCGAACTACGACAAAGTGAAGAGCGAACCCGGCGAACTGTGGGAACGCATCGAAGGCGTGACGGGCAATGTCTACACCTGGCCTGCCAGCACGTATATCGCCGAGCCGCCCTTCTTCAAGGGCTTCACGATGGAACCGGCGGCACTCGACCCCGGCGTGCGCGGGGCGCGCATCATGGGCCTGTTCGGCGACTCGATCACGACCGACCACATCTCGCCGGCGGGCTCGTTCAAGGACAGCACGCCGGCCGGCAGGTATCTGCTCGCGCACGGCGTGCTCAGGGCCGACTTCAATTCCTACGGCTCACGTCGCGGCAACCACGACGTGATGATGCGCGGCACGTTTGCCAATGTACGCATCAAGAACCTGATGCTGCCGCCCTTGCCCGACGGCTCGCGCGAAGAGGGCGGCTATACCCTGGTCCAGTTGCCCGGGCCCGATCAGAACTCGAAATTGCCGATCTACGATGCGGCGATGAAGTACATCGCGGCGGGCGTGCCGACGGTCGTTTTCGCCGGCGAGGAATACGGCACCGGCTCGTCGCGCGACTGGGCCGCCAAGGGCACACAACTGCTGGGCATCAAGGCTGTCGTGGCCAAGAGTTTCGAGCGCATTCATCGCAGCAACCTGATCGGCATGGGTGTGCTGCCGCTGCAGTTCAAGGGCGGCGCGAGCTGGGAGAGCCTGGGGTTGAAAGGCGACGAGACCATCGACGTGAAGCTCGACGCCGAGATCCGCCCGCAAAGCGACGCCACGCTGGTGATCACTTCGGCTTACGGTGCCAGACGCGAAGTCGCGGTCATCTTGCGCATCGACACCGCGATCGAAGTCGACTACTACCACCACGGCGGCATCTTGCCCTACGTATTGCGGCAGTTGCTCGCGGCTTGAAACTGCGGCGGCGATGGAGCCGTTCAAGAACCTGATCGACGCGCAGACCGTGCGCGACGCGGCGTTTCATCTGGCGCGGGTTTGGCCAGCCTTTCCGCGCCGCCGCTTCGAGACACTTGCTCGGGCCGGGCTGGACGGATTGGAATTCAAGGCCCGCGCATTGCATTTGAGCGCAGCGCTCGAGGCCTGCCTGCCTGAGGACTTTGCGCGCGCCGCCGATATTCTCGAAGCCAGCCTCGGCCCGCCTGGCGACAACAACGCGCTCGGCGAACTGCGCACCACCCGTGCCGGACTCGCCGGTTGGGTGATCTGGCCGATGACCGAGTGGGTTGCGCGGCGCGGCCTGGCGTTTCCCGAGCGCGCCTTGCTGGCTTTGCGCGCGATGACGCAGCGCTCGACGGCCGAATTCGCAATCCGGCCGTTCATCGAGCGATATCCGGACCTGAGCTTCGCGATTCTGCGGTGCTGGACGCGCGACCCCAGTGCGCATGTGCGCCGCCTTGTCAGTGAAGGCAGCCGGCCGCGCCTGCCCTGGGGAATGCGGTTCAAGGACTTGATCGCCGACCCCACGCCGACCCTGCCCCTTCTGCTCGCGCTGCAAGACGATGCCACCGAATACGTTCGGCGCAGCGTCGCGAACCATCTGAACGATATCGCGAAAGACCACCCAGCCGTCGTCGCGGCATGGCTTGAACAACACCTGCCTGGCGCGCCACCACAGCGCGCCGCTCTTCTCAAGCACGCCAGCCGCACGCTGATCAAAAAGGGCGACCCACGCACGCTCAAGGCCTGGGGACTGGCGCAAGGATTGCGCGGTGACGCGCAATTGAAACTGTCCAAGCGCCGTATTGCGCTCGGCGAAACCGTGGAGCTCAAAGTCATGCTGCGCTCCAACGCATCTCGGCGCCAAAAGCTCGCGATCGACTACACGGTTCACCACCAGAAGGCCAATGGAAGCACAACGCCGAAAGTCTTCAAGGGCTGGACGCTCGATCTCGCGCCTCACGAGCAACGCGAACTGCGCAAGACCCACTCACTGCGGCCTGTCACGACACGGCGCTACCACGCGGGCCGACACCGCATCGAGTTGAAAATCAACGGTCGCCCTGTGGCCGAATCCGCGTTCGAGCTGCGCCTGTGACGGCACAGCCAGACCCGGGGTTCAGTCGCGGTCCTGCTTGCCGCCCAGATTGCAGCGCGGGTCCATGCCGTAGGACGTGCTCGCCACTTGCCCCTGCGGGCTCACCCCGACCATGAACCACAGGCACTGCGGCGAGTCGAAACGGTAGGCCCAGATCGTCTGCCGGCCTGACCAGACGCCGAATTCATGCGCCGGATGGCCGAGCCTCACCAACACATCGCCGCTGCCCATGCCCAGGGTAATCGTGGCGAAGTTTTCCTCGTACAGCACTTGGGTCCATGACAGCAGGGACCCCCCAGCGTCGAAGTCGAGCATATAGGTGTGCAGGCCCGCCGGGCCACGCACGAATTCGAGCCGCTTGCCGCCCCCCGGCAGCGCATACTCACCGCTCGGCGCGCCGAGCTTGGCCGTGGCTTCGACCAGTGAGCTGCGCGCGGGCAGCGAATCGGGGCTATAGCCGGCGCAGCCAAGCATCAGGCCGCAGGCCAGAATCAAACCCAGCCAAGTCGATCGGTAAAGCGACATCGCAACACCCCCGGTAGAGCCAGTGCAGCCTATTCTGATCCTGCGCCGAGCCATTGCCAGCGTCAAGGGCATGCCCAGGAGCCTGTCTGGCCGCGGGGAGGGCCTGCCCAATGCCGGACCGGCCCGCAGGATCCCCGCGCTGTGTACGTGCGCCGCCAGTGCAAAAATCCTCGCCGTTCGTGGAAAACTCGCCCATGGCGTATACATCGTCGACACCGGCTGCGTCGCCCTCGCGACCAAGAGACGGCCAGGGAGCTGTTCGCGCTGGAGCAGGATTCAATCGGCCTGCGGAATAGTCGCCCAGGTTCGCTCGTATCCCCAGTGAAGCGCCTGGCCAACTCGGCGTGCTTCGACGCGAGGGGCTTCGAAAGAACCATCTCGATCCATCGATGAAGATTCAACCCAGGAGAAAGATTCATGACCACAAACACTTTGCTGAAAAGACTGTTCGCAGTTTGCGCTGCTCTCGTTCTCGCCGCGCTCGGCGCGTGTTCCAGCATGGGCGGCATGGGCGGCATGGGCGGCGCCATGGCCGGGACGAAGCTCTCGGGCGATCAGGAGGTGCCTCCCGTGACGACGTCGGCCACGGGTACGAGCATGATCAATGTCGCGGCCGACGGGTCGGTCAGCGGCAGCGTCAGCACCACGGGTGTGGATGGCACGATGGCGCATATCCACATGGCGCCCAGTGGCAAGAACGGCCCCGTGGTCGTGCCTTTGACGAAGGGCGCGCAGGGCGCTTGGATGGTCGCGCCAGGCGCCAAGTTGACGGCAGAGCAGCTCAAGGCCTATCAGGCCGGCGAGTTGTACGTGAACGTGCACTCCGCGGCGAACAAGGGTGGCGAGATTCGGGCTCAGATGAAGCCTTAGTTCCTGCTGTCGCGGCGGCCTGCGGGTGACTGCGTTCAAGCCAGAGTGCGGCCCTTCGAGTCGTCCTCATGCGGCGCCGTGAACCCGTTCAGTTCAAACTCGACGACCAGGTGGTCGTGGTCACCGGCGCCGCACAAGGCATCGGCGCGGCGTGCGCAGCGCGTTTTGCGCAGGACGGCGC
>JBAQUQ010000308.1:0-3706 GCA_049297615.1 Burkholderiaceae bacterium | reverse complement strand
GCACAGCACGGCGCTGCGCGGCAGCAGCGCATACAGGTTGGCTTCGCCGGTGGGGCCGGGCAGGCTGTGCCAGGTGCCGACCGTCGATTCGGCGACCGCCTGGTCGCAGATCGCCGCCAACAGCCCCAGCCCCTGCGCTTGGGCCCAGCCCCGCAGCGCAGCCAGGGCTTGCGCCGGCTCGGCGTCGGCAGGCTGGGAAGGAATACCCCACAGCGGCGCTCTGACGGGCGGGCGGGTCGAATTCCCGCTGCGGGCCAGCGCCAGTCGCGCCGCCTGCACCGGCTGCTGGGCGAGCAGGCGCAGCAGGTAGAGCGGACCGCCGGCCTTGGGCCCGGTGCCCGAAAGGCCTTCGCCGCCGAAGGGCTGCACGCCGACCGTGGCGCCGACGATATTGCGGTTCACGTAGACATTGCCGGCGCGCGCCGCGCCGACCACTTGCGCCACGGTCTCGTCGATGCGCGTCTGCACCCCTTGCGTCAGGCCATAGCCGGTGGCATTGATCGCCTCGAGGACTTCGCCGAGCTGCTGGCGCGGGTAGCGCAGCACGTGCAGCACCGGGCCGAAGACCTCGCGCTCGAGGTCGGCGATGCTGCCCAGTTCGATCACGGTCGGCGCGACGAAATGCCCTTGGCTCGCGACGCGCGGCGCGAGCGAGGGCCGCCAGACATTTCTGCCGCGCGCCTGCATGGCGTCGATGTGGCTCAGGATCGCAGCCTGGGCCTGCGCGTCGATGACCGGCCCGACGTCGACGCACAGGGCACGCGGGTCGCCGACCTCGAGCTCCTGAACCGCGCCTTGCAGCATTTCGATGAAACGCTCGGCGACATCGTCCTGCACGCACAGCAGGCGCAGCGCCGAACAGCGCTGGCCCGCGCTGTCGAAGGCCGAAGCGACGCTGTCGGCGACAGCCTGCTCGGCCAGGGCAGAAGAATCGACGAGCATCGCGTTCTGGCCGCCGGTCTCGGCGATCAGCGGCACGACCTGGCCGCGCGCCGTCAGGCGTCGGGCGAGCGTGCGCTGCAGCAAGCGCGCCACTTCGGTCGAGCCGGTGAACAGCACGCCCTGGATGCGCGGGTCTTCGACGAGGGCGGCCCCGACAGTCTCGCCGCGGCCGGGCAGCAACTGCACGGCGCCCGGCGGCACTCCGGCAGCGATCAAAACGCGCACCGCCGCTGCCGCGACGAGGGGGGTCTGCTCGGCGGGCTTGGCGAGCACGGCATTGCCGGCGGCCAGCGCCGCGGCCACCTGACCGACGAAGATGGCGAGCGGAAAATTCCACGGGCTGATGCACACGACCACCCCGAGCGGAACATGGCTGGCGTTGTCGAAATCGCGTCGCACTTGGGCGGCGTAGTAGCGCAGGAAGTCGACCGCTTCGCGGACCTCGGCCAGCGCATTGCCGCAAGTCTTGCCCGCTTCGCGAACCAGCAGGGGAATCAGCGCCAGGGTGTCGGCTTCGAGGCGATCGGCTGCGCCTTCGAGCCGCGCTGCGCGCTGCGCTGGCGCCACTGCGGCCCAAGCCGGCGCCGCCAGTGTCGCCGAAGCCACTGCGTGGTCCACGTCGGCCAGAGTTGCCTGGCGAACCCGGCCGACGACGTCGCCGCGATCGGCGGGGTTGGTCACGGCCATTAATTCGCCTGGGGCCTCGGCCGGGAGCGCGGCGAGTGCGAGCATGGGCTCGGCGAGCCAGTCCTTGCGGGAATCGTCGGCGAAGGCCTGCGCCAGCGCTTCCAAGGTGGCCTCGTCGGCCAGGTCCAGGCCACGTGAATTGGCGCGCGCCGCACCGTACAAGTCGCGCGGCAGGGCGATCAAAGGGTGGGGCATGCCGAGGCCGGCGGCGCCGGCTTTGGCGAAGGCCCGGACGGTCTGCACCGGGTCCTGCACGAGTTCGTCCAAGCCGATGTTCGCGTCGGCGATGCGGTTCACGAACGAGGTGTTGGCGCCGTTTTCCAGGAGGCGGCGCACCAGGTAGGCGAGCAGGGTGTCGTGCGTTCCCACCGGCGCGTAGATGCGGCAGGGGCGGCGGCTGTCGTCCAACGCGCCCACCACCTGCTCATAGAGCGGCTCGCCCATGCCGTGCAGGCACTGGAACTCGTACCGGCCCGGCCGATCGTCGCGCCCGGCCAAGGTCATCACGGCGGCGAAGGTGTGCGCGTTGTGCGTGGCGAACTGCGGGAACACGGCGTCCGCTGCGGCGAGCAGCTTGCGCGCGCAGGCGATGTAGGCCACATCGGTATAGGCCTTGCGCGTGTACACGGGGTAGCCGTCATGGCCGTCGATCTGGGCGCGCTTGATCTCGCTGTCCCAGTACGCGCCCTTCACTAACCGGACCATCAAGCGGTGCGAACTGCGCCGTGCCAGGTCGACGAGAAAGTCCACCACGGCCGGGCAGCGCTTCTGGTAGGCCTGGATCACGAAGCCGATGCCGTTCCAGTGCGCGAGCTGCGGCTCGAAACACAGGCGTTCCAACAGGTCGAGCGAAAGTTCCAAGCGATCCGATTCTTCGGCGTCGATGTTCAGGCCGATGTCGTAGCGTCGCGCCAGCGTTGCGAGTTTCGCGAGCCGCGGATACAGCTCGGCCATGACGCGCTCGACCTTGGCGCGCGCGTAGCGCGGGTGCAGGGCCGACAACTTGATCGAGATGCCGGGCCCCTCGATGAAACCGCGCCCGGCGGACGCCGCGCCGATCGCGTGGATGGCCTGCTCATAGGCGGCGAAGTAGCGCTGCGCGTCGGCGGCCGTCATCGCCGCTTCGCCGAGCATGTCGTAGGAGTAGCGAAAGCCCTGAGCTTCGCGCTCGCGCGAATGCGCCAGCGCCTCTCGAATCGTCTCGCCGGTGACGAACTGCTCGCCCATCAAGCGCATCGCCATGTCTACACCCTTGCGCACCAGCGGCTCGCCGCCTCTGGCGAGGACGCGCCGCAGGGTGGAGGCCAGGCCGCTGTCGCTGTGCGTGGACACCAGTTTGCCGGTGAGCAGCAAACCCCAGGCCGCCGCATTGACGAACACCGACGGGCTCTGACCCAGGTGCTGCTGCCAGTTGCCGTGTGCGATCTTGTCGCGGATGAGGGCGTCGCGCGTGGCGTCGTCCGGGATGCGCAGCAGCGCTTCGGCCAGGCACATCAGGGCCACGCCTTCCTGCGAGCTGAGCGCGAACTCCTGCAGCAGGCCCTGCACGATACCGGCCCTGCCCCCGCCGAGGCTGCGTTCGCGAACGCCGCGCGCGATGCGCAGCGCCAGGGCCTGGACGGCCTGCGACTGCGCAGCGCTCAGGCTGGCTTGTTCGATCAGACCGGGCAGCAGGTCCGGCTCGGCAGCGCGCGTCATGGCGCTGATGCGCTGGCGCAGCAGCGAGCTGTCCAGCGCCGGCGTCAGCCGGCCGGCGGCGGCAGCGTTCGAGCGGGGTCGGGGCAGCTGGACGTTCATCGCACTCCTGCAAGGTCAGGGCTGCCGCATCATCGCTCGCTGCGACGCCATAGAGGAGAACATGCTGAGCGACCAGATCGAAACTTTTTGGCAAACCGCTCGCCCAAGTGCTGCGCGACGCCCCCGCGCCGTCAGGCAGCGGCGATGGCGTCCGGGTCGAGCCGCTCGTCCTTGGCGTCGGCGCCCGCGTCGCCGCTCGGGCGGATGCCGCCGTCGATGACGACGTGGCCGACGTGGATGCCCAGCGGCGACAACTCGCGCGCCAGACTTTGGGCGAGGC
>JBAQUQ010000307.1:0-3129 GCA_049297615.1 Burkholderiaceae bacterium | reverse complement strand
GCGCTCACTTGCGCTTCGCGCGCTGCAACCCGGCGCGGCGCGCGTGAGTCGACGAGCAGGACGAGGGCCAGCGCACGCTCGGGAACGACCAACTCGCCGAACCGCCCCGCGCGCTGCACCGTCATCGATTCGCTTTGCTGCCCCATCGTGTCTCTTATTTGCTTTCGTACCGAGTTCATGGCCTGGCTTGCTGTGCCCGCGCAGCAGCGAGCGACGGCGCCGGCGATGCGTTTTCGGTCATCACGGGCTATCGTTTCCAGCCGGTCCGAGCCTCTATGCTTGATGCGCAGGCCGCCACTGCGGTTGATCTTACTCAATCGTCGTGCGAATTCCGGCCTCCTGACAGGCCCGAGGCGGGCCCGCCGCGATGCCCGGCAGACTCCTAGAATCGGCTGCCACCGGCCCGCTGCGAATTGGCGGGTCGATGCCGCGGCCAGTGCCGCGATCGCGCCGCCACGACCCGAGGCCCGCATGCCGCTGAACAGTTTTCTGACTCGGTTGATCTGGTGGTGCGTGACGCCGATCGCCCTGCTCGCGGCATTCCTGGCGATCAACGACGTTCTGCACGAACATGACGAGCACGACCGCGAAGCGCTGCGCATCGTGAAGGCCCTTGCCGAAACGATCGACCATGACCTGGGCTTGCGCATCTCTGCCTTGCAGATCCTGGCCTTGTCGCCGCTCGCCGACGACAGCTCGCGCTGGAGCGATTTCTACCAGGAGGCGCAGGGATTTCGCCAGAGTTTCGGCAGCCCCGTCATCTTCACCGACCTGGACCGGCACATTCATTTCAACACGCGCATGCCCCTGGGCACCAGCTTGCCCATGCTGCCGCCCCGCAAGGGCATTTCCGCCTTGCAGGTCGCCGAAGACACCGCAAGGCCTGCGGTGAGCGATATGTTCCGCGATCCGTTCGGCGACGAAATGATGGTCGCCGTCGTCGTGCCGGGCCTGCGCGAAGGCAAGCCAGCCTTCCTCATGGCGACTGCACTCGGGCTGCACGAATTCCAGAATCACCTCGACCGCATGGACTTGTATCGCACCCATCCGGGCTGGTCGATCGCGCTGTTCGACAGCACCGGCGCGACGATTGCGCGCAGACCGGCGCTGGTCGCGCAGGGCGTGCATGCCGTGCAAGTCAGCGACAGCGGCAAGTTCACCCGGCGCTTCAGCGCGCAGTCGAGCGTTTCCCCTTGGTCGGTGGCGCTCGAAATTCCGCGTGATGTTTATCTTGCCCCGCTGCTGTGGGCCGCCGCCACGCTGGCGATCGCGGTGCTCGGCCTCACCCTGGTCGGTGTGCTCGGCGGCACCTTCGCAGCGCGCCGGTTGGGTAAAGCGGTGCGTTCGCTGGCCGAAGCGCCCGTGCCTGGAGCGCCGCCGCCGGACATCGCTGAATTCGCCGTCGTGCGCGGCCGGCTCGACGAGTCGATCACGAATCGCGACAAAGCCGAGTCGGCCCGGCGCGACGCCGAGCTGCGTTTTCGCACCAGCCTCGAGCAGGCCTCGCGCGCCCTGGAATTGAGCGAGGCGCGGCTGCGCGGAATCTTCGAATCGGCCAACGACGCGATCATCACCGCCGACGAATCCCAGACCGTGGTCATGGCCAACCCCGCCGCCGGTGCGATGTTTCGCTGCCCGCTGGAATCGATGCTCGGCGCGCCGCTCGAGCGCTTCATTGCACAGCGCCATCGCGAGGCGCACCGGCACTACGTGCAGGTCTTCGGTGAATCCGAGGTGAACGCACGCCCGATGGCGCGCAAGGCAAATGCGTTCGGCTTGCGCAGCGACGGCGTGGAATTCCCGATCGATGCCGCGATCTCGCAATTGAAGGTCGGTGGCCAGCGGCTCTACACGGTGATGCTGCGCGACGTGACGGAACTGAAGCGAACGCAGTCCGCCCTGCTGAATTCGTACGCCGGGCTGCAACGCCTGTTCTTGGCGCTGGACCGCGCCCAGGAAAATGAACGCAAACGCATCGCGCTCGAACTGCATGACGACTTGCAGCAAACCCTGGCGGCGATCAGCATCAATGTCGCCGCGCTCGGCGATCGTGCACACGCCGGTACGGCGCTGGCGCCGATACTGGCCGAGCTGAACGACCTCGCCGCCTCGGCCATCGAGTCGACGCGGCGCATCGTCAGCGCGTTGCGGCCGCAGATCCTGGAAGACCTCGGCCTCGTGGCGGCGCTCGAGGTGCTGGCGCGTCAGTTCGGCCAGCGCAACGCCATCAACTGTGAATTCGAGGCGCAAGGCGATGCCGGCCCGCAACTGCTGGCCGCGCCGGCGCTCGCCACCAGCCTGTACCGCGTCGCCCAGGAAGCGCTCAACAATGTCGCCAAACACGCGCACGCGAGCCAGGTGCGGATCCTTCTCGCCAGCGCCGCGGACGGCCGGGTGGTGCTGAGCATCAGCGATAACGGCATCGGCATGAGCGCGAGCGATCGGCACAAGCCCGATTCATTCGGCCTGGCCGGAATGCACGAGCGCGTGCATGCCCTGGGCGGCGAGTTGCGTGTCGACAGCAGCCCGGGCTCAGGCACCGTCGTCGAGGTGCACGTGGCGCTCGAAGACAGCGGCAGGGACCTGTTCGCACGCCGCGAAAGTCTGTCAGGCTTCTAGGAGCCTGTCGGGCTTGGGCTCGCCGCACTGGCCTGTGCGCTGGCGCAACGCCTGCCGTCGCCACACCCTCAGCGCCGCGGATAGAGGAGGTCGGCACGCCGGTTCTGGGCCCAGGCGCTCTCATTGTTGCCGGCCATCTTCGGCCGTTCTTCGCCGTAGCTGACGACTTCCATCTGGTTGCTGCCGGCGCCCAACAGGCTCAGCGCTCGCGCCACACTCTCTGCGCGGCGCTGGCCGAGCGCGAGGTTGTATTCGGCGCCGCCACGCGTATCGGTGTTGCCTTCGATGCGAACCTTGAGCGTCGCATTCACCGAGAGGTATTTGGCGTGCCGCTCGACCAAGGGCATCTGCTCGGGCGTGATGGTCGAATTGTCGAAGGTGAAGTAGACGCTGCGCTCGCGGCTGATCGCGCTGGAGGGGTCCAGGTGTTCGGGCAGCGCGACGCTCGCCTGTGCGGCCGCGCGCGGTACAGCCGGGGCCATCGGGACGGCTGGCGCGGCCTGTTCGAAT
>JBAQUQ010000306.1:0-2199 GCA_049297615.1 Burkholderiaceae bacterium | reverse complement strand
AGCTTCATGCGCGCGCCCGGCGCTTCGGCAGCGGGCGCAGCCAGGCACGCGGTGATGGGTCGGGGCTGGCGCGCGCTGCGTTCACGCTCAGCCCGGCCAGCCGAAGAACTCGCGCGCCGTGCCGCTCATCATCGACGGGTTCCAGATCGGCTCCCAGACGAGTTGCACGCGCACTTCGGTGTCGGCCGGGCTGATTCGCTGCACGGCGAGCCTGGCGTGTTCGACGAGCATGTCGGCGACCGGGCAGGCGGGTGTGGTCATCGTCATGTCGCTCTCGATTCGCGCAGCGACGCTTTCGACGCGGTAGACCAAGCCGAGTTCGACGATATTCATCCCGGCCTCTGGGTCGTCGACCTCGCGCAGCGCGTCGTAGACCGCGCCGGCGTCGGGCAGCGAGTTCATGCCAAGCGCCGCACGAAAGCCAGGCGCTGCGACGCCTTGAAGCCGATCTTGTCGAAGAAGCCGAGCAGGGCCAGGTCGGTTCGCGCGACGACGGTCTCGACGCGCTCGACGCGCAGTGCGCCGAGGTTGGCGAAGAGCTGCGACAGCATCGCGCGGCCGACGCCGCGCCGCGCGGCGGCGGGGTCAACGCCGAGCGTGTCGAGCACGGCCACCGGCTCGGTGCGGCCGAAGTCGCCGCGGTCCACGCGCGCCATCAGATAGCCCACCGTCAAGCCATCGCGCCGCGCGGCGAGCGAGACACGCAGGCTGGAATCGTCCAGCGCCTCGGCGAGTTTGGCCTGCAAGTAGGTGCTGCGGTCGCGGCCGGTGATGCGCCGGTCGATGCGCGCGATGTCGTCCAGGTCGGCCGGGGTCATAGCGCCCACTTCGGCCGTGTCGCGCGCCAGGCGCTCGAAGTGATTGCCCGAGGCCGGGCTGAAATCGATTTCGCCGCTGGCGCTGTCGCCGACCGGCAAGGCGTCGTCGCGCTCGGCCCGGTAGGCGCCGCCCGCGACCTCGCAGTCGATGACCGAGTTCTGCGCCAGCTCGAAGCCCATCGCGTCGAGCCAGCGCAGCATCACGAAATCGTTCCACGCCGCTTGCGTGCGCAACTCGCCGATGGCGTGGCGCGCGGCCCATTCGACGAGGGCCTCGAACAGGCGCGCGCCCACGCCGTGGTGATGCGCGTCGGGCCGCACGCCAATCAGTTCGAGACGCAGGCTGCGGGCGTCGCGGCCGAATTCGCCTTCGAGCACGCGCGCCAGGATGTGGCCGGCCAGGCCGGTGCCGTCGAGAGCGCCGAATTGCGCGTGCAGGGCGGGGTCGCGCAGCGCCGCCGCCAGGCGCCGCTGCACATAGTCGCGCCGCGAGCGGCCTTCGATCGAAGCGTCGATGGCGACGACGTCGGCGAGGTCGCTGCGCGTCAATCCGCGCACCACGAGCGGCTGGGTGGCTGGCATCGGGCTCTCCCGGTTCGGTTCAGGCTGATGCATAGGCGAAGGCGAGCTCGCGATCAGTCTCTTCGTCGAGCAGGTCGTCGAGCAGGGGCAGGAGGGCCATGCTCTCCTTCTGGATATGCGCCACCTGGCGCTCGACCATCTCGAAGGCAAGGCGCTTGAGCGCATCGAAGCCGCTCGCGTCGAGCGTTCCGGCAGCGCCGGCGCGCGCCAGCGGCAGGATCTCGCCGGCCACGGCGCGGATCGCGTCGTGCTCTTCGCGCAACAGCTCGGCGATATCGCCCTCGCCTGCCTGGGCCATGCGCGGGAACAGCTCGCCCTCCTCGAAATCGAAGTGGCGTGTGATGTCTTGCTCGATGAAGCGGCCGAATGCGCCGGCCAGCTGGTTGAACTCGGGCCCGCGCGCGCCGCGCGCGAAAGCCTGCTCGACGCGGCCCAGCAGTTCGAGACTGCTGCGGTGTTCGGTGTCGAGCGTGTGGCTGATTTGACCCATGGAGTTCAGCGGCCGGCCAATAGTGGTAGTCGAGTACCAGAATAGCCGCTGGGGCGGCGCTGCCCTTGAGGCATCTCAAGCCAGCGGCGCGGCGCGGCGCATCCGGCGCAGCAGGATGAGGAAGAAAACCCCGAACGCCGCTGCGCCGAGCGCACCGACGCCGCAGGCCAGGGCGGCCAGGCTCGCGCTGTCGGCGAGGACGGCCAGCGCCAGGGCGGCGAAGGCGCTCAGGTGGCAGGCGAAGTGGATCGCGAGCGGCCGATCCGCGCTCAGCGACGACGGCGTCGCCGGGCGCCCGCGGCCTTGCGC
>JBAQUQ010000305.1:0-1898 GCA_049297615.1 Burkholderiaceae bacterium | reverse complement strand
CTGCGTGACCGCGACGCTTACAGGCGCTACAGCGAGCTCACGATGCCGCTGATCAAGGCGCGCGGCGGCACGGTGCTGTGGGCGGGCAACGGCGAAGGCGTGGCCTTCGGGGACGCGGCAGCCGACCACTGGGACTATGTGGTGCTGGTGCGTTACCCTTCACGCGCCGCTTTCCTCGACATGATCGGCAGTGCGCAGTACGCGGTGGCGAATGAACACCGCGAACGGGCAGTGTCACGCCACGTCATCCTGGCCAGTACCGAGACCTATTCGAAGCTGAAACCTTAACCGGTACGACCTCGGCGACCTCGGCGCAGAGGCTGCCGTGCACTGCGGCAAACAGGCAAGCTGCCGCGCGGCAGGCCAAGGGCGGCCAGCCGCGCGATCGAACCCGCTGCAGAAGCTACGGCCGCGACGCGACGCTCACATGCCGGCAAGGCCGGCGTTGGAGCATTGCTCGTCCTGGTCTCCGGTGACGCCGCTGGCGCCGATGCCGCCGATGACCTTGCCGTCGACCATGATCGGCACGCCCCCGGGTGAGGCGATGGCGCCCGGCAGGGTCATGACGGCGGGGCCGGTCTTGGCGATCGCATCGGCGAACGCCCGGGTCGGACGACGGTAGGTGGCCGCGGCGCGCGCCTTCATGACGGCAATGTCCATGCTCGCGGTCTGAGTGTTGTCCAGGCGCTCGAAATACACCAGAGCGCCATGGTTGTCGACGATCGCGATGGCGACGTTCCACTTGTTCTTGATGCATTCGGCCAGCGCCTTGGTGGCAATCTTCTTGGCGCCGGCCAGATCGATGGCGGTTCCGTAGTCTGGACGCGCCTGCGCTGCGGCGGTCTGGGTGATCGCGGCGATGCCGGCGGCAATTACAAAGTGCAGCGATGTCTTCAGAGTGAACATGGGTTTCCTTCCGGATGGGTTGGGCGGGCGCCGGAACGATAGCCGGCGCGCGCGGTTTGCGAATACGTGAAAACGCGAGCAGCGCTGCGCTTTTTTTTGCGCGGCCCGGGAATAAATCCGGTGCTCCCGCGGCGGGCGCCATCGCTGCACGGCCGCGGCGCACCCGCAGGTCGGTACGACCGAGGTGATGATCGTCGCGAGGCGAGAGGCCGAACGACATCGAGCCGAGTCCGGCCACAGCCTGTCGCGCCGAGCGCGTGAAGTTGACCATGGCAGTGACCGTCCGCGGAGCGGCCCCCGCGTGCCCGTGGGAATGTGATGACGCCGCTGCGAATGTTGCCCTCGCAGCGCTGCCCAACAAACGGGTGCGTTGGATAGCGCAACGCTAGTTCAGCAAGTGGCGCACGAAAAACGCGCTGACCTTGTGCTCCACCTCGGGCAGCACGGCGCGGTCGAATCCCGGCGGGTCGTTCAGCATGTCGCCCAGCACGCCGGTCAGGCCTGGGGGCAGCGGCGAAAGCAGGGCGCCGTGGCCGCCCCCGGGTACATCAGCGATCAGCTCGCAGCTCTTGCACGTCTGGAGCACCCGGTCGCTGTGGAAGCGCGGCACCAGCCAGCGGTCCTGCGGTGCGGTCACCAGGCCGAGCGGGACGCGCGGCGTGGCGAACGAATCCATGTCGAAGAGCGCCGCCGCGGGCACGGCCGCGACCACGGCCGCAACGCGCGGATCGGCGTACGAGCGCACCGTGCTGTCGTCGAACAACCAATCGATCGCGCTCAGCGCCGCCCATTTGCGGATCGGGTCGAGCCAGCTGCCGGTCAGGTGCGTCATCGCGCCGACGCAGAACTGGAAGTCCTCCGCCAGGTGGGCGTGGCAATGGTCCCGGAAGCTCGTTGGCGCCCATCGCCCTCCGGCAAGCGCGAGCGAGGTGTGGCCGCCGGCCGACATGCCGTACACGCCGACCCGGTCCAGCTTCAGCAGCGCGGCAAAG
>JBAQUQ010000304.1:0-7741 GCA_049297615.1 Burkholderiaceae bacterium | reverse complement strand
CGCCGCTTCCGGCGATGGCGATCGACACCGATTGCCCCAGGCCCGCCCCCGCTGGCGCGCGATCCGTCGAGTCGCGGGCGGCGCCGCCGGCCCGGCCCGGGCGGCTGCGCTGTTCGGCAGTATCGATGGCATGCACGCTGCGTTCCTTCACGTCGGAGACACCGAGTAAACCGGCTGGCCGCCCTCTGAACTCTGATGTAGATCAAGTTCTGCGCATTTCGCATCGCCGATAATTGCCAATAGTGGTATTTCAGTACCACAATGCCGGAATTACAAACCGCATCGACTCGAGGATGAAACCGATGAGCCTCCCAGGCCACCGCTGGCTGATGAAGGGCGTGAACACACCGCTCGAACGCGCCGCATTCGATGCGACGCCGGGCCCCGGCGAAGTGAGCGTCGCGATTGCCGGATGCGGCGTGTGCCACACCGACCTGGGTTACTTCTATGACGGGGTGCGCACCAAACATCCCCTGCCCCTGGCCCTCGGTCACGAAGTCAGCGGCCGCGTCGTGGCCTGTGGCGCGGGTGCGCAAGGCTGGCTCGACAAGGCGGTGATCGTGCCGGCCGTCCTGCCCTGCGGCGAATGCGATCTTTGCAAGCGCGGCCTGAGCACCATTTGCGCCCGGCAGAAGATGCCCGGCAACGACATCCAGGGTGGATTCGCCAGCCACATCGTCGTTCCCGCGCGCGGCCTGTGCGAAGTCGATGAAACGCGCCTGGGCAAGGCCGGCCTCGCCCTGGCCGAGGTCTCGATCGTTGCCGATGCATTGACCACGCCCTACCAGGCGGTGCGCCGCGCCGGCCTGATTGACGACCCCCAAGCTCCCTTCGGTCGCGGCCCCCCAGGGGGGCGCCAGCCGGCTCGGGAGCGGCCCAGCGCCGGCTTCGCTCCCGGCAGCCTAGCCATCGTCGTCGGCGCGGGCGGCGTCGGCGGTTATTGCGTGCAGGTCGCGCGCGCTTTCGGTGCCAGCGTCGTCGCGATCGACGTCGACGACGCCAAGCTGGCGGCCATTGCGCAACACGGCGCTGCGCTGACGCTGAACAGCCGGTCTCTCGACGCGAAGGCGATCAAGGCCGCGGTGTTCGAGTTCGCCAGGAAGAACGGCTTGCCCAGCACGCAATGGTTCATCTTCGAATGCTCGGGCAGCGCAGCGGGGCAGTTGACCGCCTACAGCCTGCTCGTGCACGGCGCGACCCTGTCGGTGGTGGGCTTCACGATGGACAAGATCGAGCTGCGCCTGTCCAACCTGATGGCCTTCGACGCCCGCGCGATCGGCAACTGGGGCTGCCCGCCCGAGGATTACCCGGCTGCGCTGGACCTGGTGCTGCAGGGCAAGGTGCAGATCAAGCCCTTCGTTGAAATCCATCCCCTGGACGACATCAACCGGGTCTTCGCCGCGGTGCACAGCCGCGATATCAAGAAACGCGCCGTGCTCGTGCCGGCATCAGCCTGATCAGATTCTTCACATTGAGGAGCCACGATGAATGCCCCCGAAGCCCATGGCGCGCTGCGCGACTTCAAGAACCACGACCTCGTCGACGACATCGCAAAACCGGGAATTCGCTTCGAGAAGCGCCCGGCGACGACCCCCGACGGCGCGGTCGCGCCGGGGCTGTTCAACGCCTGGATCACGCTCGATAACCCCAGCCAGTTCAACTCCTACACGACGAATATGGTGAAGGGCGCGATCCTCGCGTTTCGCGCTGCGTCGAACGCGCGCGACGTCAATTGCGTGGTCTTCACCGGCGCGGGCGACAAGGCGTTCTGCACCGGCGGCAATACCAAGGAGTACGCCGAGTACTACGCCGGCCACCCCCAGGAATATCGCCAGTACATGCGCCTGTTCAACGACATGGTGTCGAGCATCCTGGCCTGCGACAAGCCGGTGATCTGCCGCGTCAACGGCATGCGCATCGGCGGCGGCCAGGAAATCGGCATGGCCTGCGACTTCTCCGTCGCGCAGGACCTGGCGCGCTTCGGCCAGGCCGGCCCCAAGCACGGCTCAGCGCCGATCGGCGGCGCCACCGACTTCCTGCCGGTGATGGTCGGCGCCGAGCGCGCCATGGCGGCCTGCGTGTTGTGCGAGCCGTTCTCCGCGCACAAGGCATACGACATGGGTGTCATCAGCGACATCGTTCCCGCGCTCAAGGTCGATGGCAGGTTCATTGCCAACCCCCTCGTCGAGACGCAGAGGATGGTCGATGAATTCGGCCGCAAGGTCTACGGCGAGCCCAAGTCCGGCGCCCCGGCGAAAGAGGCCAAGGCGCTGCTCGCGCGCGGCAGCGTCGACCTGTCCCTGCTCGACGCCAGGGTCGAGGAGTTGTGCGCCAAGATCCTGCTCACCTTCCCCGACTGCACGACGCGCACCCTCGAAGAATTGCGCAAGCCCAAGCTCGAGGCGTGGAACCGCAACAAGGAAGACTCGCGGTCCTGGCTCGCCCTGAACATGATGACCGAAGCGCGCGCGGGCTTCACGGCTTTCAACGAAGGCACGAAGGAGGATCGCGAAGTCGACTTCGTGCTGCTGCGCCAAAAGCTCGCTGCCGGCGAAAGCTGGGTCGGCCCCTTGCACGATTCGATCCAGCCCAAGGCCAAGCGGCATGGCTGACCGGGCGCACCCGGCGCCGGATCAAGCGCCCAAGGTCGAGCCCTCGGGCGCGCAGCCGGTGCAGGACTGGCTCGAACACGGCGACGCGCTGCTGCGCCTGCGCCTGAACCGGCCCAAGGCCAACCTCATCGACGCGGCGATGATCGCCGCACTCGACGGGGCGCTCGTCGCCTGGCACGCGCGAACCGACCTGCGCGCCGTCCTGCTCGACGCGCAGGGAGACCACTTCAGCTTCGGCGCCAGCGTCGAAGAACACCTGCCGGCGAATTGCGCGGCGATGCTCGCGTCGCTGCACGCCCTCGTGCTGCGCATGCTGCGATTCCCCGTGCCGATCCTGGTGGCGGTGCGCGGCCAGTGCCTGGGCGGCGGCCTCGAGGTCGCGCTGGCCGGCGGGCCTATCTTCGCCGCGCCCGACGCGCAGTTCGGCCAGCCCGAGATGAAGCTCGGCGTGTTCGCCCCGGCCGCATCCGTGTTGCTGCCCTACCGGGTCAACCAGCCGGCCGCTGAAGACCTGCTGTTCTCGGGGCGAAGCATCGGCGCCGCCGAGGCCAAGGCGATCGGCCTCGTGCACACCGTGTTCGACGATCCCCAGATCGCCGCCCTGGCGTACTTCGAACAACACCTCGCGAACAAGAGCGCGGCGGCGCTGGCCTGCGCGGTCAGCGCGGCGCGCGGCGCGATGATCCGCGATGTGCGCCAGCGCCTGGCCGACGTCGAGGCCCTGTACCTGGATCGTCTGATGAAGACGCGCGACGCCAACGAAGGCCTGACGGCCTTTCTCGCCAAGCGCAAGCCGCATTGGGAGCACCACTGATGAGCACCCTGCCGATCTCCGCGGTCGTGCCGATCGTCGAGCGCTGCCAGGCGCTTTTCGACGACCTCGATTTCAACGCCGTCAAGCAGTGGAAAGCGGCCCAGCCCGGGCGCAAGGCGATCGGCTACATGCCCGTCTACGTGCCGCGCGAACTCATCCACGCGGCGGGCATGTTGCCCGTGGGCATTCTGGGCGGCGGCGACGCTCTCGAGGTGATCCAGGGCGACGCCTACTACCAGAGTTATATCTGCCGCATCCCGCGCTCGACCCTCGAGCTCGGCTTGACCGGGCGGCTCAATTGCCTGGACGGCATGCTGTTCCCGTCGATCTGCGACGTGATCCGCAACCTTTCGGGAATGTGGCAGATCCTGTTCAAAGACAAGTTCGTTCGCTACTTCGACGTGCCGCAGAATTACGTCGATTCGATCGGCGGCAGCTTCTACATCCAGGAACTCGAGTCCTTGCGCACCGAGCTGGGCAAGCTACGCGGTGCGCCGATCAGCGACGCCGAACTGAACGCGTCGATCGCCGTGTACAACGAGAACCGCGCCGTGGTGCGCGAGCTCTACGCCTATCGCGCCGCCAAGCCCTGGCAGGCGCCGACCTCGGAGGTCTACCTGCTGCTGCGCGCCGGCATGGTCTTGCCGCCGCAGGAGCACACCCAGCTGGTGCGCGACTACCTGGCGGCCACCGATGCGGTGGCGCGTTTGAGGCGCGACAACGCCCGCGTCGTCATCAATGGGTGCTTTTGCGAACAGCCGCCGCTGGCGCTGATCAAGTCGATCGAGATGTCGGGCTGCTACATCGTCGACGATGATTTCATGTTAGTGACGCGCTGGCTGCTCGACGAGGTTCCTGCCGACGCCAATCCGCTCGAAGAACTGTCCAAGGCCTTCCTGCACCGCTCGGCGACGACCGCCGCCAAGTACGACGCGACGCGCGAGGAAAAAGGCATGTTCTTGCTCAAACAAGTGAAGACGCGCGGCGCCGAAGGCGTGATCTTCGCCGCGCCGTCATTCTGCGACCCGGCCCTGCTCGAGCGGCCGATGCTGCAAGACGTGCTGGGCAAGCACGGGGTGCCGCACACCGCATTCAAGTTCGCCGAGAACACCGGCCAGATGGCGCCGATCCGCGAACAGTCGGGCACCTTTGCCGATTCGATCAAGTTATGGAGCGCCGCATGAATACCAGCACCATCGCCATGCCGACGCCGCGCGGCAACCCGACGAAAAAGCCGCAGAACGTCCAGAAGGAAGACGCGATGTGGCTGCAGAAGGAGCTGATCAACCAGAACTATATGGAGCTCGCCACGGCGCGCGCCAGCAACCGCAAGGTCTCGGCGACCTTCGTTCCGGGCAACCTCAATGAATTGCTGATGTGCTTCGACTTCGCGCGCAGCCTGCCCGAGACGAATGCGCTGCAAAACGGCATGCGCAAGAAGTCGGGCAAGATGATCATGGACGCCGAGCGCGACGGCCAGTCCGAGGACGTCTGCACCTATGTGAAGGCGGATCTGGGCATGATGATGGGCGGCGAGATCGGCCCCACCGGCGAGCCCTTGCCGCGGCCCGACATCCTGCTCCTGTCCTACACCGGCTGCTTCACCTTCATGAAGTGGTTCGAGCTGATCCGCCACAAGTACGGCTGCGAGACCGTGATGCTGCACGTGCCCTACCAGGGCGAAGGCCGCATCGCGCCGAACATGCGCGAGTACGTCGTCAAGCAGTTGCGCGAGACCGTGATCCCCACGCTCGAGCGCATCTCGGGCGTGAAGTTCGACATCGACAGGCTGCGCGAGTACATGCGCGAATCGGTGAAGGCCGAGGAAGACCTGGTCGCGGTGTTGCAGTCGGCCAAGCACCGGCCGTCGCCGATCGACGGTTACTTCGGCGCGGTCTACTACATCGGCCCGATCTTCACCGCGTTTCGCGGCACGCCGCAAGCCACCGAGTATTACCGCGTGCTGCGCGGCGAAATCGAGCAGCGCATGCATGAGGGCAAGGGGCCGGTCACGCCCGAGGGCGAGATGGGCGAAGAGAAATACCGCCTGGTCGTCGAGGGTCCGCCGAACTGGACCAACTTCCGCGAGTTCTGGAAGATGTTCTACGACGAAGGCGCAGTCGTCGTGTCCTCGACCTATGCCAAGGTCGGCGGCCTGTACGACTTCGGTTTCCGCCACGACCCGCAGCACCCGCTGGAGTCGCTCGCCGATTACTGCCTGGGCTGCTACACGAACCTGAACCTGCCCAGCCGCATCGACATGATCTGCAAGTACATCGATGAATACCAGGCCGACGGCCTGCTGATCAATTCGATCAAGAGCTGCAACAGCTTCTCGGCAGGCCAGTTGCTGATCCTGCGCGAGGTGGAGCGGCGCACCGGCAAACCGGCCGCGTTCATCGAGACCGACCTCGTCGATCCGCGCTATTTCTCGGCAGCGAACGTGAAGAACAGGCTGGAGAGTTACTTCCAGATGGTCAAGCAAAAGCGCATCGCCGGCGCGGCGGGTGCGCCGGGTGCGCCGGGTTCTGCGGCGAAGTTCATCCCGATCGCGGCGCACTGAAGGAGGCCACACCATGCGCTGCTTCATCGGCATCGACCTCGGCTCGACGACGACCAAGGCCGTGGTCATCGACGAACAACAGAACATCCTCGGCCGCGGCATCACCAATTCGCGCTCGAACTACGACACGGCGGCGGCCATCGCCAAGCAGGAGGCCCTGGTGAACAGCCGCTTCCATTTGTTTCGCCAGGCCCTGGGCAGGACGCAGGCGCTCAATGGTTCGCTCGACGCCTTCCTCGGCCAGCTGGAGCGCGACTTCCGCGCCGAGCAGTACCTCGAGCAGCTCGCCGATCTCGAACAGACCTGCCGGCGCAGCCTCGCCAGCGCGAAATTCGGCGACGCCACCGCAGCCGTGGGCGAGGCGCTCGCCGAAGTATTCCGCCGCCTGAGCGCCGAGGCGCCGGCGCTGTTCGCGCCAGGGGCGAACCGCAAGTCGGACTTCTTTCGCGACATCGCGGGCAGCCAGTACCTGGCTACCGGCGAGATCGTCGCCAAGGAGGCCGGGACCCGCTACGACTATCTGCTCAATGTGTTCGACCGCTCGATCATCGAAGTCGAAAACCGCGTCTACGGCGACTCGATCAAGCGCCATCTGCTCGCCGCCTTGGAGCGCAGCTTTGCCGCCCTGCCCGACACGGCGGCGCGCCGCGCCCAGGTCGAAGCGCCGATCAAGGGCATCCTGGACACCGAGTTGATCGAGAGCTATGTCGTGGGTACCGGCTACGGCCGCGCGCGCCTGCCGTTCTCGAAGGAGCATGTGCGCTCCGAGATCCTCTGCCACGGCCTGGGCGCGCACATGATGTACCCGGGCACGGCGACCGTGCTCGACATCGGCGGCCAGGACACCAAGGCGATCCAGGTCGATCCGAACGGCATCGTCGAGAGCTTCCAGATGAATGACCGCTGCGCGGCGGGCTGCGGGCGCTACCTGGGCTATATCGCCGACGAAATGAACATGGGCCTGCACGAACTCGGGCCGATGGCGATGAAGTCGACGAAGACGATCCGCATCAATTCCACCTGCACCGTCTTCGCCGGCGCCGAGCTGCGCGACCGGCTCTCCTTAGGCGACAAGCGCGAAGACATCATGGCCGGCCTGCACCGCGCCATCATCCTGCGCGCGATGTCGATCCTGGCGCGATCCGGCGGCATCCGCGATCAGTTCACCTTCACGGGGGGCGTGGCGAAGAACGAAGCCGCCGTCAAGGCGTTGCAGGAACTGGTGCGCGAAAACTACGGCGAGCTCACACTCAACATCGACCCCGACTCGATCTTCACCGGCGCGCTCGGCGGCGCGACCTTCGCCTGGCGCGCCGTGGTCGAAGAGGGCAAGAGCATCGAGGCGCGGGCCTAGCCCAGGGGACCCGGATGGAACGCACCGCATTGGGCGAGGAGCGTGGGTCGGGTTTCAGCCTGTTGCTGCCGTTCGCTGCGGGCTGCGTGCAGGTGTGCAAGCGTGAGGCAGGGGCAGGTGGCCCGGGGCACGTTCTCCGGCCCACGCTCGCGGGGGTCGTTGCGCTCGGGCGCCGAGCGAGGGCAGGTGGCCTGGGGCGCGTTCTCCGGCCCACGCTCGCGGGGCAACAGAATCAGTGCACGAGCGTCTCTCGGTCATCACCGGAGTTTTCGCCCGAACGTCGAGGACACCGCGAATCGGGCCTGCGCCCGTACCCCAAGCCACCTGCCCCGGGCACGGGGGAGGTGGGCGAAGACGTGGCGCGCCACCTTGGGTGCCGCAGGGCGGTGGTGGTGCCC
>JBAQUQ010000303.1:0-3196 GCA_049297615.1 Burkholderiaceae bacterium | reverse complement strand
TGATCTTGCGGATCGTGTGGTTGGCGGTGTCAGCCACATAGGCATTGCCCGCGCTGTCGGTGGCCACGCCGCGCGCACCATCGAAGCGCGCCGCCGCGCCCGTGCCGTCGGCGCTGCCAAAGGCGCCCGCCGAGCCTGCGAACGTGCTCACTGTGCCGGCCGGCGTGATCTTGCGGATCGTGCTGTTGAAGGAATCCGCCACATAGACATTGCCCGCGCTGTCGGTAGCAACACCGCTCGGAAAGGTGAAGCGTGCTGCCGCACCCGTGCCATCGGCGCTGCCATTGAGGCCCGCCGAGCCTGCGAGCGTGCTCACCGCGCCTGCCGGCGTGATCTTGCGGATCGTGTGATTGGTGGTGTCAGCCACATAGACATTGCCCCCGCTGTCGGTGGCCACGCCGCCCGGCTGGCTGAAGCGCGCCGCCGCACCCGTGCCGTCGGCGCTACCAGCGGCGCCCGACGAGCCTGCGAACGTACTCACCGCGCCCGCCGGCGTGATCTTGCGGATCGTGTGGTTGGGGAGATCAGCCACATAGACATTGCCTGCGCTGTCGGTGGCCACACCGAGCGGAAAGGCGAAGCGCGCCGCCGCACCTGTGCCCTCGACATTACCGACGCCGCTCATATCGCCGGCGAAGAGTGCGAGGGCCGGCACCCCTCCACCTCCACCTCCACCTCCACCTCCACCTCCGCCGCAAGCCGTCATCGAGGTTATCGACGCAAGCAGCGCACTGAGCGTCATCCAACGCAGTTTGCCGAGAAGTGGCGTGGCATTCATGATTGCCCTATGTAGTCACTCTCGGCGAAACGGAATGACTGAAAAGTTCGCGAATCGGATCCGAAAGCAGAATCTACCGGCACAGCTTTGCGAAAGCAAGCCAGGCATACCGCAGTTCGCACTCGCCCGCGATCACCGGTGGCCGGAAACCGCCCAGCGAAAGCTCACGGTGCCTGACGAGGCTCCGCGCCGATCCTGACCCCTCAAGCCCCCAACAAATCAGCCAGGTGCTCGATGCTGCGCGCATGCCAATCGTTCTGCGGTTTGGGCGACACGTCCTTGACGTTGGCAGCGCCGAATTCCAGCGGCCTTTCGATGTAGGCCGTTTGCAGGCCGCAGGCGCGCGCGCCGGCCAGGTCGTCGTGATGTGCGGCGACGAGCATCACGTCCTTCGGCGCGAGGTCGAAGACCTTGGCCACGCCGAGGTAGGTGGCGGGGTCGGGCTTGTAGGCGCGGAACACCTCGGCGCTGAGGATGCAATCCCACGGCAGGCCGGCGCGCTTGGCCATATTGGCAAGCAAGCCGAGGTTGCCGTTGGACAGGGTGCAGATCGTGAACCGCGCCTTCAGGCGGCTCAGTCCGCGCACCGCGTCGGCCCAGGGGTCGAGGCGGTGCCAGACTTTGTTGAGGTGGGCACGCTGCGCCTCGTCCAGATGTGACAGACCGAAGCCCGGAAGCAGCTCGTCCAGGATCATCCGGTTCAGGTCGTCGATCAGCGTCCAGCCGATCTCGCCGCTCATCACCCGGCGCATCGCCGGTCGGTAGCCGGCGCGCCAGGCGGTCGCGAAGGCGTCGGCGTCGAGCTGCGGATAGAGCTCGCGCAGTTCGCGCACGATGCTGCCATGCCAGTCGACGACGGTGCCGAAGATGTCGAACGCCAGGACGGCCGGTCGCTTGCCTAAGGAACTGGAGAACATCGTTTTCCCAGGGTGACGAGGAGCTGCCATTCTGGCTCAATGGCGCTACTGCGGTCTGCTCAATTGCAGGCTGCGACTCGCTGTGATGCTCGGTACGACCACCCCAACACAACCCGAACCCGCGCCTTCGAACCGTCGTCGCGCGATCGCCCGGCGTTTCGCCGACGCACACCGCGGCATCGACGACGCATCCCTGCTTGCGTATCTGTCGAGCCCGGGCGCCGACGAAATCGCCGACCCGAAGTCCGACATCGACATGAGCATCGTCTTCCAGAGCTTGCCGGACGAATCCGTGCTGGCGGCAGCGTGCGCGCGTGTGACCCGCGCGCCGTGGATCTGCCACCAGGGTTCGCTCGCCGAAGGCTGCATGGTGGTGGCGCTGCGTGTCGATGGCATCGAGGTCCAGATCGGCTACTGCGACCACGCGACGCTGAACGCGCGAGTCAATGACTTGATCGTCGGGCACGGCCCCGGAGCTGAGTTGCCCGGGCTGGACCAGGCCATCCTCAAGGCCGAGCCGCTCGCCGGGCGCGCCGAGTTGGCGCGCCTGCAGGCCCGACTCACGCGCTTTCCGCCGGAGTTGGCACGCGCGATGGTCAAGCATTTCCTCGCAGCGCCCACACCCTGGCGCGCGATTTCGCAAATCGTCGATCGCGACGCCGCGCTGTGGTGTCGCGAACTGCAGGTTGACGCCTGCTATCGCCTGTGCGGCGTGAGCGCCGCGTTGAGCCAGCGCTACTTCACGCGCTTCCAGGTCAAGCGCATGCGCCGCCTCACCGCGAAGTTCAGCCACGCGCCGCCGCAACTGGCTGAACGCATCGAACGCATGATGGAAGCCCCGCCGCGCGACGCGTTCGCGCAGCTGTTTGCGCTCGAGGGTGAGGTGCTCGAACTGGTGGCGCGCGAAATGCCGCAGATCGACCTTGCCGCGGTGCGCTTGCGTCGCGCCGCTTACGACCCGCCGCCGCTCAAGCATTGATGCGATCCCCTCGCCCGCTTGCGGGAGAGGGTAGGGTGAGGGTGGGTTTGCGATTCAGGCCGGCTTCAGCGGCAGGCTGCGCAAGCGCTGCCCGGTGAGCGCAAAGACCGCATTGGCCACCGCCGGCGCAATCGGCGGTGTGCCGGGCTCGCCCACGCCCTCGGGGTGGGCGTGGCTGGCGATGATGTCGGTCTCGATGAGTGGGCACTCGTGCATGCGCAACACCGGATAGTCGTGGAAGTTGCTCTGCTGCACCTGGCCGTTCTCGATGCGCAACTCGCCGTACAGCGCAGCTGACAGGCCGAACACGATGCCGCTTTCCATTTGCCGAGTCACCAGATTGGGGTTGACCGCGAGGCCGCAGTCGACGACGCAGACGACGCGGTGCACGCGGATGGCCTTGTCGGGCGCCAGCGAAACCTCGGCGACTTGCGCCACCACCGAACCGAACGAGGCGTGCAAAGCGACGCCGCGCGCGCGTTTCGCGCCGTCAGGCGCGGGCGCGAGCGGCTCGCCCCAGCC
>JBAQUQ010000302.1:0-6726 GCA_049297615.1 Burkholderiaceae bacterium | reverse complement strand
CAACCACCATCGGCTGCTCGAACCCATCGGCTACATCCCGCCGGCCGAAGCCGAGGCAAACTACTGGCGGCAGCAAATAGCGCAGAGAGCTCCGTCGCCGCCGGCCAATGCAGGGCAGCGGCTGCAGGGGGTTGAACCATGAGTACATGGCCCAACCGGGGGCCTCCGGCGGCCCCTGCGGGGGGCTGGAAGAAGGAAAGACAGAACAGCCAAACAGCCGAACTCAGCAGACCGCACTCCGGTCTGACTCACACCAACCGGTCTCCACGAAAGCCGGGGTGGTTCATTACACATTCGTGCCGGTCCAGGAATGGAGCAAGCGGTGGACCGACGAGGACCTTTACGCCAAGTACAGTCTTTCCACTGCTGAAATCGCGTTTGTCGAGTCAATCGTCCGTCCAATGGACCTCACCGGCGACGCGCCTGACGAGGCAATTTCCGACGACGATGAGTAAAACCATCGAGGAAGTCTTCGCGCGAAAACCTGAAGCGAGGCCGCGCATTTACGCGTACTCGATCGACGACGCGGCACACAAGGGTGTCCTCAAGGTTGGGCAAACGACGCGCGACGTAAAGCAGCGCGTGACCGAGCAGGTCAAGACCGCCGCGATCAAGAACTACACCATTGTCCTGGACGAGCCTGCCGAGCGTGAGGATGGCAGCATCTTCAGCGATCACCACGTACGCGCGGCACTGGTCAGAAAGGGTTTCACCAACTCCGAGCTGGAGTGGATGCGCTGCTCGGTGAAAGACGTGAAGACCGTGCTCACCGAGCTGCGGACAGGCGAGCAGTTCACCGGCACCCATCACGAGACGTTCTCAATGCGCAGCGAACAGGCCGAGGCGGTGAAGATGACTCACGCGTACTTCCACTCGCGCTGGGAGGAAGATAGGAACGCCGTTCCCCGCTTTCTGTGGAACGCGAAGATGCGCTTCGGCAAGACCTTCACCGCCTACCAGCTCGCCAAGAAGCTGGGCGCCAAGCGCGTGCTCGTGGTCACCTTCAAGCCGGCCGTCGAGGATGCGTGGCAGACCGACCTGGAGAACCATGTGGATTTCGATGGCTGGCAGTACCTGTCGAAAGCCTCCGGCAGTGACCCCACACAGATCGACCGCAAGAAGCCGGCCGTCTATTTCGGTTCCTTCCAAGACCTGCTGGGCCGCGACGAAGCGGGCAACATCAAGGCCAGGAACGAGTGGCTGCACACGTTGAACTGGGATCTGGTGGTGTTCGACGAATATCACTTCGGTGCCTGGCGCGAGACCGCCAAAGAGCTGTTCGAAGGTGAGGATGACGCGGTTGCCAAAAAGGAGGCCAAGCTCGAGTACGCCCAGGGCCTGGAGGGGATGAACGAAGACCTCGCTGTGCTCTCGGAGAAGGAGACCGAGTTCCTGCCCATCACTACGAAGGCCTACCTGTACTTGTCGGGCACGCCGTTCAGGGCGCTGGCCACGGGCGAGTTCATCGAAGAACAGATATTCAACTGGACCTACACCGACGAGCAGCGCGCGAAGGAGGCCTTCGCGGCCGCGAGCCCCGGCAAGTGGAACCCCTATGGCGCGCTGCCTCAGATGCGCTTGCTCACCTACCAGATGCCGGACGAGTTGGTGGCCATCGCCAGCGCCGGCGAGTTCGACGAGTTCGATCTCAATGCCTTCTTCGAGGCCACTGGCGCGGGCAAGAAGGCGGCGTTCAAGCACAAGAACGATGTGCAGAAGTGGCTGGACATCATTCGCGGCAGCTATGGGCCGCGCGCCGTGGAGCACCTGAAAACCGGAACGCGCCCGCCGTTTCCGTACTCGGACAGCCGCCTGCTGCCCTACCTGCAGCATTCGTTCTGGTTCCTGCCCAATGTGGCGGCCTGCCACGCCATGGCGAACCTGCTGGCCGAGAAGCACAACGTCTTCTGGCACGACTACACGGCGGTAGTGGCGGCGGGCGCGTCGGCGGGCATCGGGTTGGAAGCGCTGCCGCCGGTGCGCCAGGCCATCGGCAGCGGCTTCGATGCCAAGACCATTACGCTCTCGTGCGGCAAGCTGACCACCGGGGTCACCGTGCCGCAGTGGTCGTCCATCCTGATGCTGCGCAACCTGAAGTCGCCGGAGACTTACTTTCAGGCCGCGTTCCGGGTGCAGTCGCCGTGGTCCATTAAGAACCCGAACGGCGACAACCCGAACGACGAGGAAATCCTCAAGCCCGTCTGCTTCGTGTTCGACTTCGCGCCTACGCGGGCGTTGCGGCAGCTCTCCGAGTACGCGATCGGGCTTTCGCCGAACGAACCGAACCCGGAGAACGCCGTCAAGGACCTCGTGTCGTTCCTGCCGGTGCTGGCGTACGACGGCGCCAACATGACGCAGATCGACGCGGGCGGGATTCTCGACATCGCGATGGCGGGCACCAGCGCTACGCTGCTGGCGCGCAAGTGGGAGAGCGCACTGCTGGTGAACGTAGACAACGACACCTTGCGCCGAATCATGGACAGCCCCGAGGCCATGGCCGCCGTGGAGCGCATCGAGGGCTGGCGCGCGCTGGGCGACAACGTGATCGAGACCATCATCAACAAAAGCGAGAAGGTCAAGGCGCTGAAGAACAAAGCCAAGGAAAAGGAACTGTCGGCCAAGGAGAAGAAGGAACTCACCGAGGCGGAGAAGGAATACAAGTCCAAGCGCAAGCTCGTGCAGGAGAAGCTGATCAAGTTCGCGACCCGCATCCCGGCGTTCATGTACCTGACCGACTTCCGCGAGAACACGCTGCAGGACGTGATCACCAAGCTGGAGCCGGACCTGTTCCTGGCCGTCACCGGCCTGACGGTGAAGGACTTCCACCTGCTTGTGCAACTCAAGGTGTTCAACACCGAGCAGATGAACCAGGCTGTGTTCGCGTTCCGGCGTTACGAGGATGCATCGCTGCGGTACACGGGCATCGAGAGCCACCAGGGGTTGACGCACTACGGGCTGTACGACACCGTGGTGGCGCGGGAGTGAGGATAGACCAGAGCACGACGCTGCGGCAGGTGGAAGCGCGGTCCAAGGACCAATCTCCAAAGGGTACGGTTCGATCGGTCTCAGTGCGCGCCGACGTTCAGCAGCAAAGGGTTGGACGGCTGAGCCAATATCAAGCGGTCGCACGGAACGCGTCGGCGAAGCTCAGCTCGTGTCCGATCGCCCACCTTCGCGTGGCTGACCCTGCCGTCAGCGATGCGGTAGATGCGATCGTTCTGGCAAGCCCCGCCGATCACTCCTTCGTCGCCGCCCCCACCCCCAGCAAGCTCATCCGGCAGCATCCCTTCGGACCCACGATCGCTCGTCACAATCCGCAAGACCGGCCCTCGCCGGCCGCAAGGCACGACCCACGCCTGCACTCGCAAGGAGCACGATCATGCAAGTCACCGTCGAAACCCTCGTCAACGCACCCGTCGCCACGGTCTGGCGCGCCTACACGACGCCGGGCGACATCGTGCAGTGGAATGCCGCGTCGGACGATTGGCATACCACGCGGTCGAGCGTCGATCTGCGCGTGGGTGGCGCGTTCACGTCGCGCATGGAGGCCAAGGACGGCAGCTTCGGCTTCGACTTTGCCGGCACGTAACCCAGCTCGTGCCGCATGAGTTGATCGAATTCACCTTTGGCGACCGTGCTGCCTCGGTGGCTTTTGTCCCCGGCGCCAACCGCGTGACGGTGCGCGTGACGTTCGACGCCGAGTCGGACAACCCCGTCGAACAGCAGCGCCAAGGGTGGCAGGCCATCCTGGACAACTTTGCCCGGCACGTGCACGCGAGCCGCTGAATGGCCGAGCGCGGGCACGTCGGTTTGCCTGCTTCAGGGCTTCCACAGCTTCGCGAACGCGAACGATGCACACATGTACCGTTAGCGCCCGTGTTGCGGCTGGCGGCTCATCCGATCTCGAATGTCGATTGCGGTGGGCGGTTGCGCGCAGGCGCGCCAACCACCACCTGTTTCTGGTTTCGGCTTGAACTTGTATATCACTTGCTATACAGTTCCCCCATGAGCCGCTCCGCAACCTTGCCCCCCATCCGCGTCACGCCCGAGACGAAGGCCAGCCTCGAGGCTGCGCTGCGCGAAGGCGAATCGCTGACTCAATTCATCGAGAACGCCGTCTGCCGGGAGGCAGAGTTCCGCGCCGAGCAGAATGCCGCGGTCGTGCGAGCCAAGAAGGCATTGCGTGCGGCAGACAAGGGCGTGGGCCAGATGACGGCTGATGCGTTCCTGATTGGCATGCAGGAGCGCGCCCAGACAGCACGGCATCGCATCCGCGCGGCGGTGGCGGGCAAGAACAAGCGGGGTGCTGGGTGAGTGCCCGGTATCGGGTTGTCCCCACCGTCACGTTCCAGGAGGACATCGAGCGCCTCGAGGAACACATCGTCCAGCGCGAACTGGCAAGCAATACACCGGACGACACTTGCCTGTTTCGATTCCGCGACGCTGTAGAGCGCGCCATGACGATCCTCTCGTTTGCGCCGCACACCTGTCGTCGGTGCGAGAAGCAACGGGAGTTTCGCGAACTCATCATCCCATTCGGTCATGGCGGGTGTGTCGCGCTCTTCGCAATTCGCGAGCCTGATGTCTTGTTGCTGGCCGCGAGGGACCAGCATGGGCACGACTACCGCTGAGGGGGAATTGCGGACATCGCCGTCGAACAGCAGCGCCAAGGGTGGCAGGCCATCCTGGACAACGTTGCCCGGCACGTGCACGCGAGCTGCTGGGCAGGCCGTGCGGGCCGAGCGCGCCGCATCAACCGCCACTCAGCGCCTGGACGATCTGCACCTCGTCGGTCGCACGCAGCGGCTGGGCCAGTTCGAAGGTCGCTGCACCGTTGACGAAGAAGCGCATGTTCGGGCGCATCCGATCCTGTTCGTCGATCATGCGAAAACGCACGCCGGGGTACTGGCGCTCCAGGTCGGCAAGCACCGCGCCGAGCGTCGCGCCACTGGCTTCGACCCAGCTCTGCCCGGTATAGGAACGCAGCGGGCTTGGAATCAGCACGCGCATTTCAGTGACTCCACCGCGCTTCGCGCGACCCGCGACGCGAAACGCATTGCCCCCTCTCCCGCTTGCGGGAGAGTGTCGGGGGCGAGGCGGGGGTTTGGTGCCGCATGCGGCGTGCCCGCCGAGCGGTCCCGGCAGGCTTGCCGGGACGCGCACCGCACGTGAGGGTCGGTCGGCACGCCCTCATCCCCCGCCTTCTCCCGCAAGCGGGAGAAGGAGCCAAGCGAGGGAATGCGAGCTTGGGGACCTCATTCAGTCGATCTCGGCGGCCTCGACCGCATAGATCTCCGGCAGGTGGCGCGCGATGCAGGCCCAGCGTGTGCCTTCGTCGCGGCTCATCCACAGTTCGCCGCTCGTCGTGCCGAAGTACAGCCCCAAGGGATCGCGCGTATCCGCGCTCATCGCCTGGCGCTTCACGGTCCACCAAGCCTGGCTCGGCGGCAGGCCGCCGTCCTGGCGCTGCCACGTCTTGCCGGCGTTGCGCGTGACGTAGGCCGCCGGTTTGCCTTGCGGGCTGGTGCGCGGCCAGACGTTGCCGCCGTCCATCGGGAACACCCAAACCGTGTCGGCGTCGCGCGGGTGCACGACGAGGGGAAAACCGACGTCGCCGACGCGCTTGGGCATGTTCTTGCCGATGCGCAGCCATTCATCCGAGGGCCGGTCGAGCCGGTAGATGCCGCAGTGGTTCTGCTGGTACAGCCGGTCCGGCTTGCTCGGGCACAGGCGCACGCAATGCGGGTCGTGGAAGGCGGGGTTGCCGGCGTCGAAGCCCTCAACGACCTCGAGGCCCTTCATGAGCGCCGAAAAACTGCGCCCGCCGTCGAGCGATTCGTGCACGCCGCCGCTGGACATCGCGAAGTACAGATGCGCCGGGTCGCGCGGGTCGATGATCAACGAGTGCAGTTTCGGCCCGTCGGGCGTGCCGTCCTGCACACTGCCCATCCACGCGCGGTATTGGGGATCGTCGTTGATCACGGAAAACGGCTGCCAGCTGACGCCGCCGTCGGCGGAGCGAAACAGTCCCTGCGGCGAGGTACCCGCGTACCACGCATTCGTCTCGCTCGCGCTGCCCGGCGTGAGCCAGAAGGTGTGGTCGACCGCGCGCCCCGCTTGGCCTTCCGCAGCCTTGACAAACGCAGGCGGGCGCACGGCTTCCTTCCAGCGGCGGCCGAAGTCGGTCGAGCGAAACACGGTCGGGCCGAGGTGACCGGTCTTCGCCGCCGCGAGCAGGGTGCGCCGATCCCGCGGGTCGAGCACGACGTGGCTGACGACGTGGCCGAGAAAGTGCGGCCCGTCGGGAACCCAGGCCTTGCGCTGCGCGTCGCCGTGGAACAGCCACGCGCCCTTGCGCGTCGCGACGAGCAGCACGACCCGGCGCGCCGGAGCCGAGCGGGGCGCGCGTGCGGCGTGCGGTGTGGATCGCGTCGTTCGAGGGGAGGGCTTCTTGGTGCTGCCTGGCATCGTTGTCTCCTTGGGCGCAGTGGCTCAGCGAATCATCGCTGCGGTGCGGCGCCGAGTTTGCAACGACAGGCTGGCGTCGTCCAGTCGAATCGATTCACCGCCTGCGTCCACTGCCCTGCCACGGGCAGCCGTTTCCTCCCTGCCGGGTTGAAGCAGCCACAATCGCGCGCGACGCCAGCGGTCTGCGCGGGCCGAGCGCCTTGGAGGTGAACATGCTGAGCTACCAGGTCGAATCTTTCGGCAAACCCCTGGCGCAGG
>JBAQUQ010000301.1:0-6811 GCA_049297615.1 Burkholderiaceae bacterium | reverse complement strand
ATCAATCGGGCACGCTCGGCGGCATCGGCCTGCTCGAACTGCTCCCACCACGATGGCAGCGCCGCGTCGATCTCGCCGGCTTGCCCGCGCAGGTGCAAGAAGTCGAAAGCAGCGCGAAAGCGCACCTGTTCGACCAGGGTGTGGACGCTTTGCCCACTGCGCCGGTTGAAGCGCGGCTGCATCATCCAGATCTCGCGCATGTCGGCAGCCAGACGGCCACGGCCCGAGATGTCGCCGATCTTCGCTTCGAACACGGCGTCGATGGCCTGCTGCAGGGCAGCGATCGGCGACTCGCCCTGCGCCTCGAATTGTTGCCAGCGGTCGAGCACGTCGTGCCACAGCATGCACGCGAGCATGAAGCTGGGTGCGACGGGTTTGCCTTCAGCGACACGCCTGTCGGTATCGGCAAGCGCCAGGCGCACGAATTTTTCCCGGCCGTCGTGGCGTTGCGCTTCATCGAGCACGACGTCGAGCACGGGGAAGACACCACGGTGCAAGCCGTGCCGGCGCAGCTCTTCGATGCTGGCCAGGGCATGCCCGGTTTGCAGCAGCTTGATCATCTCGTCGAATGTGCGTGACGGCGGCACGTTGTCGAGCAGGGCCACCATGCTTTGCATCGGCGCGCGAGTCTTGGCTTCGATCTCGAAACCCAATTTGGCCGCGAAGCGAATCGCGCGGATGATGCGCACCGGGTCTTCGCGATAACGCAAGGCCGGGTCGCCGATCATGCGCACCAGCTTTTTCTTCGCGTCCGATATGCCGCCGTGGTAATCGACGACGATTTCGCGCAAGGGGTCGTAGTACATCGCGTTGATGGTGAAGTCGCGGCGCGCCGCGTCTTCGACCTGCGGACCCCAAACGTTGTCGCGAAGCACGCGTCCTTCGGCATCGATCACATGGCCTTTGCTCTGACCGCTTGCTCCGCCTTTCGAAGTCGCGCCGCTGAATGGCTCGGCTGCGACGGCCTCCACCTGTGCCCGAAACGTCGAAACCTCGATGACTTCGCTCAGGCCATGATCTTGCCGTCCACGACCGAACACGACGTGGACAATGCGAAACCTGCGCCCGATGATGAAAGCCCGACGGAAAAGCCCCTTGACCTGTTCCGGCGTGGCGTTCGTGGCGACATCGAAGTCTTTTGGGCGCAGGCCGAGCAGCAGGTCGCGCACCGCGCCGCCGACGATGTAGGCCTCATAACCGCCCTCGACCAGCTTGCGCACGACCCTCAGCGCGCGTTCGTCGACGAGCTCAGGCTTGATGTCATGTTCACTCTTGGGCACGTCGACGCGCCGCCCGTGCAGAGTGCGACGCCTGCGTACGGCGCGCGCTGTGTCGAGCAGCTTGTCGATCAGTTTCTTGATCATTCGAACAGTTTCAGAATGCGCCAGCCGCGCTCGAGCGCAAGCGCCTCCAGCGCCGCGCTGGGGTTGGTCGCGACCGGATCGGTCGCCCGCTCCAGCAGGGCCAGATCGTTCAGCGAATCGCTGTAGACGCTGATCGCTGAGAAATCCCGCCAATCGCGGCCGGTCTCGTGCAGCCACTGCTCGACACGCCGTACCTTGCCGTCGCGGTAGCTCGCTTCACCGTCGATTCGGCCCGTGATGGTACCGCCGGCGTCGCGCTCCAGGCGCACCGCGATCAAGGTCTCGATGCCCAAGGCGGCCGCAATCGGTGCCGTGATGAAGTCGTTCGTCGCCGTGACCAGCGCAACCCGGTCGCCGCGGCCCTGGTGCTGGCGCACCAGGTCCAGAGCGCAGTCGCGCAGGTTCGGGGCAATCACCTCGAGCATGAAGCGCGCGTGGGCGGCCTGCGCCTGAGCGGGGGTTCGAGCACGAATCGGTGCGGTCGCGAACTCGATATAGGCGTGGATGTCGAGTTGCCCGGCCTTGTACTGGGCATAGAACACATCGTTGCGGCGCCTGAACTGCACCGCGTCGACCCAGCCCTGGGCCACCATGAACTCACCCCAGGCGTGGTCCGAATCGATGGGCAAAAGCGTGTCGTCCAGATCGAACAGGCACAGCCCTTGGCCACTCATGCAGCCGGCTCCTGAGCAAGCATCTGTTTCAGCAATGCGACCGTGACACTGCGCTGTTGCGCCATCGAGAATTGATCGAGACGGTCCAGCAAGTCGAACAAGCTCTTCAGATCGCGGGCGAATCGCGTCAACAGGTATTCCATCACCTCGTCGGTGAGCAGGATGCCACGCCGGTCGGCGTCACGGCGCAGTTCGGCGCGCGCCTCATGCTCCGACAGTGCATGCACCGCCATGACATAGCCCCAACCCAAGCGCGAACGCAAGTCTTCGCGCAGGGCCAAGTCCACTGGCGGCAAGCGCCCGGCGGCGACGATCGTGGCACCCGTCGAGGCGGCTTGTACGAAGAGCGAGAAAGCGCAACTTTGCTGCTCGGCGTCGAGCCGTTCGCAGTCGTCGATGACGACGATGCCGCAGGGTTCGCTGCCGATCCAAGGGGCGGCGACTTCGGCACCATAGCTCGCACAGCGAACGCCGTCGGCCTGCATGCAGCCGATGAGGCCCTGAGTCAGATGCGTCTTGCCGCTGCCCGTGGGCCCCCACAGATAGACCGGTGCGGCGCCCGGCCTCAGCGAGCGAAGGTGGGCGAGCGTCGCCGCGTTGGCACCGGTTGCGAAATTGTCGAAGCTGCGCGCTGCTGCGGTGCCGATGGGCAAGGGTATTTGCTTCATCTGCGGTACAAGGGGCTTGCCAGGTACATCGCACGCGCCCGTCGCACCGCCACCACGACAAGCGAGCTCAGCGGCAACGCAATCAGCACGCCGACGAAGCCGAACAGATGGCCGAATGCGAGCAGGGCGAAAATGACCATCAGGGGGTTCATGCCGATGCGCTCGCCCACCAGCCGCGGCGTCAGAAAAAAGCCCTCGCCGACCTGCCCGATCCCATACACGACGACCACCGTGATCAACCCGTAGGCACCGTCGAACTGCAAGGCGCCAGCGGTCAGCGCCAAAACCAGACCGACGGCAAAGCCCACGTAGGGAATGAAGATCGCCAGACCCGTGAACACACCCACCGGCAGGGCGAGATCGAAGCCGGCAATTCCGAGCGCGACGCTGTAGTACACGGCCAGGATCACCATGACGAGCAGTTGGCCGCGCAAGTACTGGCCGAGCGTCGCGTCGCATTCAGCCATGAAACCTTCGATGCGTGGCCGTGAGTGCGGTGGGATCAGGTGTTTCGCGCGCTGCACAAGGCTCGGCCAATCCATCAACAAATAGAACAGCGCGACGGGCACCAGGATGATCAGGCCGACGATGGCCAGCAAGATGCTGCCGCCGATGCGCGCCGAACTGAGCAAGGCGGCGGTCAAATCTTCGACATTTGCATTGAGATATTTGAGGACGAAGGCCTTGATGCTGGCAACGTCCAGGCCCTCGGGAAACCCGAACTGGGCCAGCCACGGCGACAGCACCTGGTTCAGGCGTTCCGCCAGGCGCGGTATCTGCTCCTGAAGCAAGGGCAATTCCTTGGAGATGATCGGCACCACAAGCAGGACCAAGGCGAGCAGGGCCGCGATCGCAGCCACCTCGATCATTGCCACCGCCAACACGCGCGGCACGCGTCGAGCGGCGAGCCACTCCACAGGCGGGTGCAGGGCATAGGCGAGCACGGCGGCGATGAGGAAGGGCGTGAGCACCGGCGCGAGCAGCTTCACGGCGGCCAAGCCCAGCAGGGCCAGGGCGATCCACGCGATGCTTTGACGTCGGTCCGGGCTGAGTGTCATGGGCAAGTCTCGCTGGGCCGCTCGAGCAAGGGCGTCGAGACGAGGCGGGGCGACGGGTGCGAATTCTACGGGCCTGTTTGCACACCGCACGCAGGGCAGACGCGCCTCATGCGGCGCCCGTCGCAGCTTGGCCATCGCTGCGGCCCGGCAGCCCGTTTGGCTTCGGGTCGGGCCCGACATGCTCCTGGCATGCTCAGGGGTTGATGCACGCGACGTTCAGGCGTCGCGATCGGGCATCACTCAAGCGTCACTCAAGGATGCCGTGTAATGACCAATCAGGGACAGCAGGTCTTCTTCCGAATACGGCTTGCCCATGTAGTGGTCGACGCCGAGTTCAGTGGCAAGGTCACGATGTTTCTGGGCGATTCTCGACGTGATCATGATCACCGGCAAATCGCGAAGGTTGACGCTGTTGCGCATCGTGCGCACCAGCTCGAAGCCATCCATGCGCGGCATTTCGATGTCGCACAGCACGACCTGAGGCCGCTCCTCGGCGAGTTTTTCCAGGGCGTCAAGGCCATCCTTGGCGAGCACGACGCGATAGCCTTCGCGCACCAGAAGCCGCTGCGTCACGCGCCTCACCGTCAGCGAATCGTCGACCACCAGGACCATCGGCGCCAGCGGCACGTCGTCACCCGCAGCACCGCCCGCTGCCGACTCCGGTGCCTGCAGCGCCGTCAGCGTGGCCTGTCGCGCCGGGTCGCCGTACAAAGTGGCCAAGGCCACCGGGTTGTAGATCAGGGCCACCGCGCCCGAGGCCAACAAGGTGATGCCCGCCAGGCCGGGGACCCGCGACAACTGCGGCCCGAGGTTCTTCACGACGACTTCCTGGTTGCCCAGCACCTCGTCGACCTGCACCGCGATGCGCTTTTGCGCGCTGCGGATCACGACGACGGTGCGCGTGCGCCCGACCGCTTCAGTCGCACGAGCGCTGAGTTGCAGGAGCGAGCCGAGCCAGAAGAAGGGCATCTGGCGTTCGCCGAGCGTGTACAGGCCGCTGGTGTGCGCCTGGTCGATCTCCACGGGCGTCGCACGCCGCACGATCTCGATCAGGGTCGACGGTACAGCCACGGCGGTGACGCCGCAGCGCAGCATCAGCACCTGAGTCACCGCGGTTGTGAGCGGCAGGATCAGCTTGAACGATGTGCCCTGGTTGGCGCGCGTGGCGGTGCGAATGCGCCCGCCGATGGCGTTGACTTCGGAGCGCACGACGTCCATGCCCACGCCTCGACCGGCGAGTTCGGTGACGCTCGAAGCCGTCGAGAAGCCCGAGGCGAAGATCAGGTTCGCGAGTTCGGCGTCGCTGTACTGCTTCGCTGCGTCCAGCAGCCCCATCGCGACGCCGCGTTCGCGAATACGCGGCAGGTTCAAGCCGGCGCCGTCGTCGCGAAATTCAACGGCAACCTCGTTGCCTTCGTGTGTGACGGTTACGACGATCAGGCCGGTCGGGTCCTTGCCCGAGCTGCTGCGAACTTGCGGCAGCTCGATCCCGTGCGTCACCGAATTGCGCAGGACATGCTCGAAGGCACCGGTGATGCGATCCAGAACGCCACGGTCGATTTCGATGGATCCGCCGACGATGTCCAGGCGGACCTGTTTGCCCAGTTCCTTGGCCGCCTGCCGCACCACGCGATAGAGGCGATCGGACAGACCTTCGAACTCGACCATGCGTGTTCGAAGCAGGTCACTTTGCAGTTCGCGCGTCATTCGGCCCTGGGCGACGAGCTCGTCTTCCGTGCTTTCCAGCGAGCGTTGCAGCGTGCGCTGAACGGTCGCCACGTCGTTCACCGACTCGGCCATCATGCGCGTGACTTCCTGAAAGCGCGTGAATCGATCGAATTCCAGCGGGTCGAAATTCTTCGAGGCACCCTTGGCCATTTCGATGCGCGAGGTCATCTGCGTTTCGGCTTGCAGCTCGATGTCGCGCAGCTGGGTGCGCAGCCGATCGAGGTTCTCCGTCAAGTCCGACACCGAGCCTTTGATCACACCCACCTGGGACTCGATGCGGGTACGCGCGATGCTGACCTCTCCCGCCTGGTTGACTAGCCTGTCGAGCAGCGGCGTGCGCACCCGAACTGCCGATTGCGCCAGGCTTGCACCGCGCTCGGTGCTCGCTTTGGGCGTTGCCGTCGCGCTGTCGAAACGAGACCAGTCGATGGCCGGGAACCCCTCGCTCGAACCCGAGCGCTGCGACGGCTCGGCGCGCACGCTCTGCGCGACGCTCGCGGCCTGGATCATCGGGGCCTTGACCAGGGGCGGTGGCGCAAGCTCGGCCAAGGGCACGAGGGGCTCGAGCATTTGCACGCGTGCGACGGGAGGGGTGTCGGTGGCCGGGCTGTCCATCGATCTCGCCAAAGCGCCAGGCTCGGTGCGGCTCTGTTCCTGAAGCGGCGCCGACTCAGCGACTGCTGCGGCGGCATCGGCATAGGCCCTTGCATCGCGATTGCGCAATGCGTCGAGCACCTGGGACAGGGAGTCGGCGTGCGACTGAAGGTTTTCGATGTCTCTGGTCGACGCGGCTGGCTGCGCGAGGATGCGCTCGATCCGCGTTTCGAGCCGGTGGGCCAGTTCGCCCAGCCGCATCGCTCCGGCGAGCCGCGCCCCGCCCTTGAGCGTGTGCAGGGTACGCATGCAGGCGTCGGCGTGCGAAGTGCTGGCTGGATGCGCAATCCATTCGCGCAGACTGCTCGCCAGTTGCGGCAGAAGTTCGAGCGCCTCTTCCTCGAAGATCGGGAACAACTCGGCATCGACCGCGTCGATGGCGTCAATGTCGTCCTCGCCGTCGGGCGCGCCGGACGGCGCCGCAGCGACGAGACGCGTCGCCTGACGCCGATCGTCGCTGGCAGGGTCAGGGCCAGGCTTGGCATCGGTCCCAGGGTCAACGCTCGCCGCCGTCGGGTAGGTGAGCGGCTTCCATTCCATGAATCCCGACGGTTGAAACCATGAACGAAGTTCGTCTTGCGCGCCATCGTGCTCGCCGTCTGAGGCAGAAGCACTGCGCGCGCCAGGCTTGTCGCGCGCGACGCCCGGGGGCGCCGCCTGACGCA
>JBAQUQ010000300.1:0-20704 GCA_049297615.1 Burkholderiaceae bacterium | reverse complement strand
ACGTCGAGGTGGCCGCTGTGCAGGCAACGCTGACGCCGGGCCAGCTGGTCGTCGTCGGCTATAAGACGGCGGCCCCGGACGGTGCTGCTGACAACGCTGCGCAAATGAAGGGCACGCCGTGAGGGTCGCCGCGCCGGGCCGCCATGGGCCACGCAGGGGCCCCTTCGGAGCCCAGCGCTCATGTTCCCGCTCGGCGGGCCGAGCCCGGACACAAACAGTCCGGTGGACTGTTTGTGCCTGGCGAGGAGCCCGGCCTCTGGCCGGGCGCGGCCTGCAAGGTCGGGCCGCAGGCCCAAGGGTGCACCAATGACCCGCCTGACACGCGTGAGCATCGTCCTGCTCATCATGTTGCTCGCCAGCAGCGTCTACCTCGTGCGCGTGTCGTACGAATCGCGCCATCTGTTCGCCGAGCTCGACCGTGCGCGCGCCGAGGAGCGCAGCTTGAGCCATGAACAGCAGCGCCTGCTCGCCGAAAAACAAGCCCAGGCCACGCCCTTGCGCGTCGAAAAGATGGCACGCGACAAACTCGCGATGCGCAGTGCCACGCCGGCCGTCACCTTGTATGTCAGCGCGCCGGCGGCGGTTGCGTCTGCGCCATCGGGCACGGATCGATGAAAGCAGCGAAACGCAGCGCGCCGCGCGGTGCTCCTGTCAAGTCGCACGCGCGCCACGTCATGTATGCGTCGAGCCCCCTGCTGGCTTCCAAGACGCCGCCCTGGCGCTCCAAATTCCTGGTGCTCCTGGTGGCGCTGGGCTCGACCCTGTTGCTCGGCCGCGCCGTGTACGTGCAGTGGATCGATGCGGCCTTTTATCAAAAGCAGGGCGAGCGGCGCTACGCGCGTACGCTCGAGTTGCAAGCGAGCCGGGGGAAAATCATCGACCGTAACGGTTTGATCCTGGCCTCGAGCGTGCCTGCCGCGTCGCTGTGGGCGATCCCGAAAGACTTCAATGCCGACAAGGCGCAGCGCCGCCAGCTGGCGAAATTGCTCGAGATGACACCGCAGGAGTTCGAAGATCGCCTGGACAGCAACCCCAATTTCGTGTGGCTGCGCCGCCAGGTCGACGACACGATCGCCGCCCAAGCTCTGGCGCTCGACCTCAAGGGCGTGCACCAGGTGCGCGAGTACAAGCGCAAATACCCCGAGGGCGAGGCCCTGGCCCAAGTGGTGGGGTTCACGAATCTCGAGCAACAGGGCCAGGAAGGCATCGAACTCGCCTTCCAGAAAGATTTGGCCGGGCGCAATGGTTCGCGGCGCGTCATCAAAGACCGATTCGGCCGCGTCGTCGAAGACGTGGGCGACAGCGTCGCTTCGGTGCACGGCCGCGACGTGCAACTCAGTATCGACTCCAAGCTCCAGTTCTATGCTTACCAGCGCTTGCGCGATGCGGTTCGCGAGCACAAGGCAAAGGCCGGCAGCGTGGTCGTGCTCGACGCGCGAAACGGCGAGGTGCTGGCGATCGTCAACTACCCGAGTTACACGCCGGGGCAGCAGCGCAAGGCCGGCACCGCGCCGCTGCGAAATAAAGCGCTGACCGACACCTTCGAGCCCGGCTCGACGATGAAGCCGTTCGTCGCCGCACTCGCGCTCGAATCGAAGCGCGTCACGCCCGACAGCGTGATCCAGACCGCACCGGGGCGAATGGTCGTCGGCAACTCGACGATCATCGACGCGCATCCGCACGGCGCGCTCACCGTCAATGAGGTGATCCAGAAATCGAGCAATGTCGGCACGGTGAAGATGGCGATGCAGATGCAGCCGCGCGAAATGTGGGAGTTGTACAGCCGGGTCGGTTTCGGCCACAAACCCGAGATCGCCTTTCCCGGCGCCGTCACGGGTCGCTTGCGCCCCTACAAAAACTGGCGGCCGATCGAGCAGGCGACGATGAGCTTCGGCTACGGCATGTCGACCAGCCTGTTCCAATTGGCGCGCGCTTACGGTGTGTTCGCCAATGACGGCAGCTTGCTGCCGACCTCGTTGCTGAAAGATTCGATTGCCGCTCCCGGCGTGAGCGTGATCTCTGCGCAGACCGCCGCCCAGGTACGTCACATGCTCGCCCTGGCGGCTGGCCGAGGTGGGACGGCGGCGAAGGCCCAGACCATGGGCTACTCGGTGGGCGGCAAGACGGGAACGGCGCGTAAACAGGAAGGCGGTGTTTACGTCGAGAAAAAGTATCGCTCCTGGTTCGTCGGCATGGCGCCGATCAGCAGGCCGCGCATCGTCGTCGCCGTGATGCTCGACGAGCCCAGCAATGGCAAGTATTTCGGCGGCGACGTGGCGGCGCCGGTGTTCAGCGAAGTCGTCCAGCAAACACTGCGCGCCCTGGTTGTGCCGCCGGACCTGGACGTCAAGTCTCAAGTGATCACCGAGCCGACTGACGCCGTCGAGGAAAGCTTCTGATGGGACTGAGCTCGCTCGCGACTTCACCTGCAGCCGTGCATTGGTTGCGCGAGCGCGGCGTGCGCGGACTTGCCAGCGACAGCAGGCGCGTCGCACCGGGCGACGCCTTCGTCGCCTGGCCTGGCACTGCCCACGACGCACGGCGCTTCGTGCGCGACGCGCTGGGCTCGGGAGCGCGCGCCTGCCTGGTCGAGGAACGCGGGGCTGGGGCGTTCGATTGGGAAGGGCTTCAGGGCGTGGCGTCGATGCTCGACTTGAAGCGGCACGCAGGAGTCATCGCCAGCGCCTTCCTGGGCGAGCCGAGCCGGCAATTGACGATGTTGGCAGTGACCGGAACGAACGGGAAAACCTCCACCGCCTGGTGGACGGCGCAGGCCTTGGCTGCGCTCGGGCGGCGCTGCGGCGTGATCGGCACACTCGGCAGCGGCGTGCCGCCCTTGCCTGACGGACCCGCGGCGGATCGTTCGGCGGACGGTGTGGCCGGGACTGCGGCGACGCTCAGCGCGCCGGGATTGACGACGCCCGATCCGATTGCCCTGCACACCACGCTGCGCGTCTTTGTCCAGCAGGGCCTGACGGCCTGCGCCATTGAAGCTTCGTCGATCGGCTTGGCCGAACATCGCCTGAACGGCGTGCACCTCGATGTGGCGATGTTCACCAACCTCACGCAGGATCACCTCGACTATCACGGCACGATGCAGGCATACGCGCAGGGCAAAGCGCGGTTGTTCGACTGGCCCGGGCTGAGCGCGGCGGTGATCAATCTCGATGACGCCTACGGCGCTGCCCTGGCGGACCGCCTGCACGACAGTGCCGTGGCGCTGTGGAGCTATTCGACGCGCCGTGAGGCCCGTCTGCGCGCGCGAGACATTCGCTACCGGGAGTGCGACGGTGGTCTGGGCTTCGACCTGTTCGAAGGCGCAACTCGAGCGCGCGTGCAAACGTGCCTGATCGGCCACTACAACGTCAGCAACCTGTTGGCCGTCGTCGGCGCCCTGCGCTCGATGGGCATCCCACTGGTCGATGCGGCGCGCGCCTGCGCGTCATTGATGCCGGTTCCCGGCCGCATGCAGCGTATTGGTGCTGCGGCTGCGCAGGATGGTTCGGCAGGGCCGGCTGTACCGGATGGGCCGGCAGGACCGGTTGCACCAGCCGTCGTGGTGGACTATGCGCACACGCCTGACGCTCTGGACAAGGCTCTACTTGCGCTGAAACCCCTGGCCAGGCAACGCGGCGGGCGATTGTGGTGCGTGTTCGGCTGCGGGGGAAACCGCGATCCGGGCAAACGAGGGTTGATGGGCACGCTGGCGGCGCGCCATGCGCAACAGGTGGTGATCACGAGCGACAACCCGCGCGACGAGGACCCTCAGGCTATCGTCGCGCAAATCGCTGCCGGCGTGCCGCCGCAGGCGGTTGCGCACGTCATCGTGGACCGCCGCGCCGCGATCGCACATGCGGTCTCCAGCGCCGCCTCGGCCGACGTGATCCTGCTGGCCGGCAAGGGCCATGAGGACTACCAGGAAGTCAAGGGCGTCAAGCTGCCGTTCTCCGACCTTGAAGAAGCACAGCGCTGCCTGCAAGCCAGGAGCCTCCAGCCATGATGACCCTGGCCCAAGCCCATGCGCTGTTGCCAGGCTCGGCCCTGGTGGGTGAGTCGACCCGGGACGCGAATCTCGTCGTCCGGCGCGTGCACAGCGACACACGCAGCCTGCAGCGTGGCGATTTGTTCGTGGCGCTGCGCGGTGAGCACTTCGACGCGCACGATTTCCTCGCCGCAGCGAAGACCCAGGGCGCCGTTGCGGCGCTCGCCGAACGCGGTTTGAAAGAGTCCGGTCTGCCTGGCCTGTTGGTGGCTGACAGCGCGGCGGCTCTTGCCGAGCTTGCCGGCGCATGGCGCAAACGCCTGCACCTGCCCCTGATCGCCGTGACCGGAAGCAATGGCAAGACGACGGTCACGCAAATGATCGCGGCCATCCTGCGCGCCTGGCACGGCGACGCCGCATTGGCCACGCAGGGCAATTTCAACAACCACATCGGCCTGCCCTTGACGCTGCTGCGGCTGCGTCAGGACGAAAACCAATGGCACCGTGCCGCTGTTGTCGAGCTGGGCATGAACCACCCGGGCGAGATCGCCCTGCTCGCGGCGCTGGCCGCGCCGACGGTGGCCCTGGTCAACAACGCGCAGCGCGAGCACCAGGAATTCATGGCCGGCGTCGAGGCGGTGGCGCGCGAGAACGGCAAGGTCATCGAAGCGCTCGGGCCCGGCGGCGTTGCCGTGTTCCCGGCGGACGACACGTATGCGTCCTTGTGGCGCACGCTGGCCGGGAGTCGACCCACACTCAGTTTCGCCTTGCAGGGCGAGGCCGACATCACTGCCCAAGCCTTATGGTCCGCTGGCGCCTGGACCGTTGCGCTGCACACACCGGTAGGGACGGCGGAACTGCGGCTGAAGGTGGCGGGCCTGCACAATGTGAAGAACTCGGCTGCTGCTGCGGCTTGCGCGCTGGCCGCCGGCTGCCCCTTGCAGGCCATCACGCAAGGCCTGCAGCAATTCGACCCGGTACGCGGGCGTTCGCAGGTGCAGACCTGGCGGCGTGACGCTGCCGATGTCAGCCGGGACGTGACCCTCATCGACGACAGTTACAACGCCAATCCCGACTCGGTGCGCGCCGCGATCGACGTGCTCGCCGGCCTGCCCGGGCCGCATTGGCTGATATTGGGTGACATGGGCGAGGTGGGGCAGGAGGGCGTGGCGTATCACCGCGAAGTCGGCAGCTATGCCGTGCAGCGCGGGATCGAGTCGCTCTGGACGGTCGGTGAAGCTAGCCTTCAGTCGGCGCAGATGTTTGCCGGCGCCCGGCACTTCGAGCAAGTCGGCGAACTGCTCGCAGCGCTGGGCGAGGCGCCGCGCTGCGCATCGGCGCTCGTCAAAGGCTCGCGTTTCATGAAGATGGAACGAATCGTCGCCGCGCTTGTCGGCCCGAGCGGTTCTTAGGACGATTCACAGGAGGCGACATGCTGTTCAGCCTATCGCAGTGGTTGACGACGCTGTCGCCCGACTTCGGCTTCGTTCGCGTCTTCCAGTACATCACCTTCCGCGCCGTGATGGCGGCGCTGACCTCCCTGCTCATCGGATTGGCGCTCGGGCCCTGGGTGATCCGGCGCCTCACGGAGTTGAAGATCGGCCAGCCGATTCGCGAATACGGCGTGCAAGAGCACTCTGCCAAGAGCGGAACGCCGACGATGGGCGGTGTGCTTATTCTGATCGGCATCGGCGTGTCGACCCTGCTGTGGTTCGACTGGAGCAACCGTTTCGTGTGGATCGTGATGATCGTGACCCTGGGGTTCGGCGCCATCGGCTGGGTCGACGATTGGCGCAAAGTCGTGCACAAGAATCCCGAGGGCATGGCCTCGAGGGAAAAGTACTTCTGGCAGTCGGCGATCGGCCTGGTGGCGGCGCTGTATCTCGCATTCAGCGTCAGCGAAACCTCGAACGTGCGCGTGCTCGAACTCTTCTTGCGCTGGGTGCAAAGCGGCTTTTCCAACGACTTGCCGCCCAAGGCCGATTTGATCGTGCCCTTCTTCAAGACGATCAGCTATCCGCTGGGCGTGTTCGGCTTCATCCTGTTGACCTACTTCGTGATCGTCGGCGCGAGCAATGCCGTCAATTTGACCGACGGCCTGGACGGCCTGGCCATCATGCCGGTCGTGATGGTGGGCTCGGCCCTGGGCGTGTTCGCCTACATCACGGGCAATGCGGTGTGGAGCAAGTACCTGCTCTTCCCCTACATCCCCGGCACCGGCGAGCTGCTCGTGTTCTGCGCCGCAATGGCCGGTGCCGGCCTGGCCTTCCTGTGGTTCAACACGCATCCGGCGCAGGTGTTCATGGGCGACGTGGGCGCGCTCTCGCTCGGCGGCGCGCTGGGCACGATCGCCGTGATCACGCGCCAGGAAATCGTTCTGGGCATCATGGGCGGCGTCTTCGTCGTCGAAGCGTTGTCGGTGATGGTCCAGGTCACCTGGTTCAAGTTCACCAAGCAGCGTTATGGCACCGGCCGGCGCATTTTCAAGATGGCGCCGCTGCACCATCACTTCGAAAAATCGGGCTGGAAGGAAACCCAGGTCGTGGTTCGTTTCTGGATCGTCACGATGCTGTTGTGTCTGGTGGGCTTGACGAGCTTGAAGTTGCGATGAACGACCTTCGCGGAACATCGGTGCTGGTGCTCGGCCTGGGCGATTCGGGCCTGGCGATGGCGCGTTGGTGCGCGCCTCTGTGTGCCCAGGTGCGGGTCTGGGACTCGCGTTGGGACTCTCCGCCAGGACCGCCGCAAGCCGCCGCGCTGGCCGAGTTTGTGCCGGCCGCGCTACGCATCGAGGGGCCGTTGACCGGGCAGGCTCTCCTGGGCATCCATCGGATTCTGAAAAGCCCGGGACTCGCACCGAACGACGCGCGCATAGCGCCGCTGCTGAAACAGGCGCGCGAAGCCGGCATCGCAGTGCAAGGCGAACTCGATGTGTTCATTCAAGCGCTGCGCGATTTGCAGGTCGAGTACGACTACACGCCGCGCATCGTTGCGGTCACCGGGACGAACGGCAAGACGACGACGACGGCGATGGCCGCACAACTCATCGCGCGCACCGGCAAACGCGTCGCGACAGCAGGCAATATCGGACCGACGCTGCTGCAAACATTGGCGGACCTCCTGGCGCCGCAGGCGGGCGCTGCGTCACGCGCCGCGGAGCTCAGCGCGAGCTTGCCCGAAGTCTGGGTGCTCGAGCTGTCGAGTTTCCAGCTCGACGGCGTGACAGGCTTCGAGCCCGACGCGGCCGCCTTGCTCAATATCACGGAAGATCACCTCGACTGGCACGGTGGCATGGCGCAGTACACGGCGGCGAAGGCGCGAATCTTCGGTCCGCGCACGGTGAGGGTGCTCAATCGCGACGACGAAGGGATTGCCCGGCTCGCGCGCGAGCCCATGCCGCCCGCCGCACAACGCCGCGGCACCGGCAAGGTACGCGCGTCGCTCGGTGGTCCGCGCGTGGTGTGGTTCGGCCTGGACGCACCACGGCGACCCGGCGACTTCGGCCTGCTCGCCGAGGACGGCATGGCTTGGCTGGTGCGCGCGCAAGTCGACGAAGACATGCCCAGGCGCGGCGCCGTGGCCCCTGCCGAAGAACTGCATGTACAGCGCCTGATGCCAGCCGACGGCTTGCGCGTGCGAGGGCGGCACAACGCCGCGAACGCGCTCGCCGCACTCGCCCTGGCCACAGCCATCGGCTGCCCACTCGCACCGATGTTGCACGGCCTGCGCGAATACCGTGGCGAGCCGCATCGCGTGGAGCACCTGGGCAGCGCCGCCGGCGTCGACTTTTTCGACGACAGCAAGGGCACGAACGTCGGTGCCACCGTCGCCGCACTCAATGGCCTGGGCGCGGACAGGCTGCCCGCCAAGCTGGTCGTGATCCTCGGCGGCGACGGCAAGGGGCAGGACTTTGCGCCGCTGCGCGACCCGGTGCAGCGCCTGGTGCGCGCCGTGGCGACGATAGGCAAAGACGCACCGGGCATTGAGGCGGCGCTCGACGGCCTGGGCCTGAAGCTCGCACGCCACGCCACGCTCGAAGCCGCCACGCAATGGTGTTTCGAACAGGCGCACAGCGGCGACGCGGTATTGCTGAGCCCGGCCTGCGCGAGCCTGGACATGTTTCGCAACTACGGGCATCGCGCCGAAGTGTTTGCGCAAGCGTATCGATCGATTGCCAGCGAACGCGGGGAGCTGAACTGATGCTCGCCACTGCACGGCTGCACTCACGCATGCGCGCCTTCATGGACGCGCTGCGTGCCCGGATCGGATCCCTCATGTCGCGCGGCGCCGCGGCAGTGAAACGCCGCGATGCCTTGCCGGTGCGCGACCGAGTGCACCTCGAGCGGGGCCAGCCGGTGCGCCTGCTCGGCTTCGACCAGGCCTTGGTCTGGGTCGTCGCCGCCCTGCTCGCGCTGGGCCTCGTGATGGTCTACAGCGCCTCGGTGGCACTGCCCGACAACCCCAAGTTCGCGCGCTACACGGCCACTTACTTCATGGTGCGCCACTTGATGTTCATCGGCATCGCCGTCGTCGCCGCCGTGCTCGCCGTGCAAGTGCCGATGCGCGTGTGGGAGAGTTTCGCGCCCGGGGTGTTCTTGATGGCCTTGCTGCTGCTGATCGCCGTGCTATTCGTCGGCAAAGACGTGAACGGCGCGCGCCGGTGGTTGCCGCTCGGGCCGATCAGCTTTCAACCTTCCGAGCTCGCCAAGCTGGGCATCGCGATGTATGCCGCGGGCTATATGGTGCGCAAGATGGACGCTCGGGAGAACTTCTTTCGTGCCGTGTCGCCGATGGTGGTGGCGATCGCCGGCGTCGGGTTGCTCCTGCTCGCCGAACCCGACATGGGGGCGTTCCTGGTGATCGCGACGATCGCGATGGGCATTCTGTTCCTCGGCGGTGTGAATGGCCGCATGTTCCTGTTGATCAGCGCGGTATTGCTCGCTGCCTTCGTGCTGATGATCACCCTCAGCGAGTGGCGGCGCGAACGCATCTTTGCCTACCTCTACCCCTGGGACGAGAAATACACGCTGGGCAAGGCGTATCAGCTCTCGCATTCGCTGATCGCTTTCGGGCGCGGTGAAGTGTTCGGCCGGGGCCTGGGATCGAGCGTCGAAAAGCTGCACTATTTGCCCGAGGCGCACACCGACTTTCTGTTGGCCGTGATCGGTGAAGAACTGGGTCTGGTCGGAGTGACCTGTGTGATCGCCGCCTTCTTCTGGTTGGCGCGGCGCCTGTTCGCGATCGGGCGCCAGGCGATCGCGATGGACCGCCTGTTTGCCGGCCTGTTCGCGCAAGGCATCGCGATCTGGTTCGCTGGCCAGGCCTTCATCAACATGGGTGTCAACCTCGGGGTGCTGCCCACCAAGGGCTTGACCTTGCCCCTGATGAGTTACGGTGGCTCGGCGATGTTGATGAACCTGGTCGGGTTGGCGATTGTGCTCAGGGTCGATATGGAGAACAGGCAACTCATGCGTGGGGGACGCGCATGAGCCTGCGCGCCTGTTGTGGATCACGCAGGGCGGCCGCTTCGGGCCCCGGTGCTGGTATCGCAGTGCACAGCGTGGAGGCGCTCCAATGACACAGCGGCATCTGGTCGTGATGGCGGCGGGCACGGGCGGTCATGTCATTCCCGGCCTGGCAGTGGCGCGCGAAATGCAGGCGCGCGGCTGGAGCGTGAGCTGGCTCGGCACAACGACAGGCATGGAAAACCGCCTGGTGCCCCCGAGCGGCATCGCGCTGGATACGATTCGCTTCAGCGGCCTGCGGGGCAAAGGCCTGCTGCACACCCTCACCGGTGGCATGCGCTTGCTGGGCGCGTTCTGGAGTTGCCTCCAGATCTTGCGCCGGCGCCGCGCCGACGCCGTGCTCGGCATGGGCGGCTATGTGTGTTTTCCGGGCGGCGTGATGGCGTCCCTGCTCGGTCGGCCCTTGCTGCTGGTGAACGCCGACGCCTCCCTGCTGCTCAGCAACAAGTTGCTCTTGCCGCTGGCCGACGGCGTGGCGTTCGGCTTCGACGGCGAAGCGGCGCGACGTACACGCCGTGCCGCGGTGACCGGCAACCCGGTGCGCGCCGAGATCGAGGCCTTGCCCGCACCGGTGCAGCGTTTTGCCGGGCGGGAGGGCGCGCTGCGCTTGCTCGTCGTCGGCGGAAGCCTTGGTGCGAGTGTCTTGAACCATTGCTTGCCACAGGCACTGGCCTTGCTCGGCGCGACGCAGCGCCCGCTCGTCATGCATCAAACCGGCACGGCGCAGTACGACGAGGTGCGCGCGCTCTATCGGAGCCTGGGCGTTCGCGCCGATGTCGAGCCCTTCATCGACGACATGGCGAACCAGCTTGCCCTATGCGACCTGATGATTTGTCGAGCCGGCGCCGTGACGGTCAGTGAGTTGTGCGCCGCCGGTGTGGCGGCACTGCTCGTGCCCTTGGTCGCCAGCACCACGTCGCATCAGCGCGACAACGCGCAGTGGCTCACCTCGCATGCAGCCGGTATGCATCTGCCGCAAGTTGACTTGACGCCGCGCAAGCTCGCCGACCTGCTCGGGGAGTTGACGCGCGAGGGCCTGCTCGCCATTGCCCAGAAGGCGCGCTCGCTGGCCCGCCCACACGCCGCGATGAGAGTCGCCGATCAAATCGAACATTTGGTCGCCGCATGAAACACGCCGTCAAGCACATCCGTTTCGTCGAAGGGTCGCGAATGCCGACGAAGCCGCGTGGCGCACGCAGAGGACGTGCATGAAACACGCTGTCAAGCACATCCATGTCGTCGAAGGGTCACGAGTGCCGACGAAGCCTCGTGGCGCACGCAGGGGCGGTGCATGAAACACGCCGTCAAGCACATCCATTTCGTCGGCGTGGGCGGCGCAGGCATGAGCGGCATTGCCGAAATCCTGCACAACCTGGGTTATGTGGTGTCGGGCTCGGATCAAAGCGACAGCGCGACGCTGCGGCGTCTCGCCTCGCTGGGCATCAAGGTGGCCGTCGGCCATGACGCGGCACACATCGCGAAGGCACAGGCCGTGGTCACATCCACCGCAGTGAAAGGCGACAACGCCGAGGTGATCGCTGCCCGCGACCGGGGTGTGCCCGTGGTCCCGCGCGCCGAAATGCTGGCCGAATTGATGCGCCTCAAGCAGGGCATCGCGATCGCCGGAACGCATGGCAAGACGACGACGACGAGCCTGGTCGCCAGCGTGCTCGCCCACGCCGGCCTGGACCCGACTTTCGTCATCGGCGGACGCCTGAACGCAGCCGGTGCGAATGCGCGCCTCGGGTTGGGCGACTACATCGTCGTCGAGGCCGATGAGTCGGACGGCTCGTTTCTCAAGCTCATGCCGGTGCTGGCGGTCGTCACGAATATCGACGCCGACCACATGGAGACCTATGGCCACGACGTCGCGCGCCTGAGACACGCCTTCCTCGAATTCATTCACCGCCTGCCGTTCTATGGAGCGGCCGTCCTGTGCAGCGACGACGCCGGCGTGCGTTCCGTGTTGCCCATGATTTCGCGCCCCGTCGTCACCTACGGCTTCGGACAAGACGCGATGATCCGCGCCGTGGACATCGCAGCGGTTGAGGGCGGCACGATGAGGTTCACGGCGCAGCGCCGCAACGGTGCGCGGCAGCCCGATTTGGCCATCACATTGAACCTGCCCGGTCGCCACAACGTGCTCAACGCCCTGGCGACGATTGGCGTGGCCACCGAACTCGAGCTGCCCGATCTGCCGCTCGTGCAAGGCCTGGCCGAATTCCGCGGCGTGGATCGGCGCTTCCAGCGCTACGGCGAATTGCCGGTGAGCGCGGCAATGGGCGGTGGCCACTTCAGCCTGATCGACGACTACGGCCACCATCCCGTTGAAATGGCGGCGACGCTGGAGGCCGCGCGCGGCGCGTTTCCGGGCAGGCGCGTCCTGCTCGCATTCCAGCCGCACCGCTACACGCGCACGCGCGACTGCTTCGAGGATTTCGTCAAGGTGCTGGGCCAGTTCGACGCGGTGCTGCTGGCCGAGGTCTATTCGGCCGGCGAGACGCCGATTCCCGCCGCCGACGGCCGCGCCCTGGCGCATGCCTTGAGGGTCAGCGGCAAGGTCGACCCCATCTTCATCGACGACATCGGCGCGATGGCCGCTGCCATCGCCGAGCATGCACGTGGGGGCGACGTGGTGATCGCGATGGGCGCCGGCTCGATGGGCCATGTGCCGCCGCAAGTGGTCGAAATATTGAAGGGGCAGCGATGAGCGAGAGCACGGGCAAGAGCATCGAAGCGCTGGGCAAAGTGGCAGTCTTGATGGGCGGCACCTCCGCCGAGCGCGAGATATCCAAGATGTCGGGCGCGGGCGTGCTGGCTGCGCTGCAGTCCTTGGGAGTGGATGTGCACGCTTTCGACCCCGCCGAGCGCGACTTGGGCGAGCTCAGGCGTGACGGCTTCGCGCGCTGCTTCATCGCCTTGCATGGGCGGCGCGGCGAAGACGGAACCGTGCAGGGCGCCCTCGAATTGCTGCGCATCCCCTACACCGGTTCGGGCGTGATGTCCTGCGCGATCGCGATGGACAAGGTGATGACCAAGCGCGTCTGGATTGCGCAAGGCTTGCCGACACCGCGCTATGTGTGCTTGAGCCCCGAGGCGCAATCACGCGAGCGCATTCGCAGCGTGCCCGACGATCTGGGCCTGCCCTTGATCGTCAAGCCGCCGCGCGAAGGCTCGTCGATCGGCATCACCAAGGTCGAGGGTTATTCGCAGATGCAAGACGCAGTGGCGCTGGCGACGCGCTTCGACCCCGAGCTGCTGTGCGAGGAATTCATCGCCGGCGAGGAACTCACCTGCGCCGTGCTCGGGGCTGGTGCCACGGCGCGCACCTTGCCGGTGATCCGAATCGTCGCGCCGGCCGGCAACTACGACTACCAGAATAAATACTTCGGCGATGCGACAAGCTACCTGTGCCCGAGCGGTCTGGCCGCGGCCGAGGAGGCTGGTGTTGCGGCGCTGGCGCTGGCCGCGTATCGCAGCCTGCAGTGCCGCGGCTGGGGGCGCGTGGACGTGATGCTGCGCGCGTCGGATCGCAAGCCCTTCCTGCTCGAACTCAACACCAGCCCGGGAATGACATCGCACTCGCTCGTGCCAATGGCTGCGCAGGCGGCGGGCATCAGCTACCCGCAACTGTGCCTGCAATTGCTGGCTGATGCGGCCCTGGACGCTTGAATCGATGCCACGTCGCCAAGCCGCCGAGCCGATCTTGCCCGCCGACGTGCGCGCGATGAACGCCATGGCCCTGCTGCTCGCGCTGGCGACGGTGGTGAGCCTGCTCGCGCTCGCCCTGGCGTGGGTGACGGCTCAACCGGTGTTCAGTATTCGCGCGATCCGAATCGACGGTGATGTGGCGCGCAACAGCGAGGCCACGCTGCGCGCGAACATTCGCGCCGGCTTGGGCGGCAACTTCTTCAGCCTCGACCTGGCCGGTGCGCGGCGCGCCGCCGAAGAGGTGCCGTGGGTTCGCAAGGCAGTCGTCAACAGGGTCTGGCCGAACCGGCTGACGGTGCGCCTGGAGGAGCACCGAGCCGCGGCGCTGTGGGGGCGTGAGGCCGACCTGCTGGTGAACAGCCACGGTGAAGTCTTCGACGCCAATGTGGGAGAGGTCGAAGATCAAGACCTGCCTACCTTGTCAGGGCCCGACGGCAGCGCGCCGGCCATGCTCTCACTGTTGCGTCGCCTCCAGCCCTTGCTCGCGCGCGCGCAGATGCGCATCGAGACGCTGACGCTCTCGGGACGCGGCACCTGGGCGATGCGCCTGGACAGCGGGGCGAATGTCGAGCTCGGCCGGGGCAGTGAGAGCGAACTTGCGATGCGCACCGCGCAGTTCGCGAAGACGGTGGGCGGCGTCATCGCACGCTATGAGCGACCCCTGCTGTATGCCGACCTGCGCCATCACCAGGGCTACGCCATTCGGCTGAAGGGAATCTCCACCGTGGCAGGCTTGACTTCCGTAACGGATTCGGCGGGCAGGAATTGACGATGGCCAAAGACTACAAGGATCTCGTCGTCGGCCTGGATATCGGCTCGGCCAAAGTGATGGTGGTCGTGGCCGAGGTGCTTGCCGACGGTGAACTGCGCGTGGCCGGCCTGGGTGTGGCGCCCACGCATGGCCTCAAACGTGGTGTCGTGGTCAATATCGAGGCGACGGTGCAGTCGATCCAGCAGGCGCTCAAAGAGGCCGAGATGATGGCCGACTGCAAGATCACGCGCGTCTACACCGGCATCACTGGCAGCCATATCCGCGGCCAGAATTCCACAGGAATGGTGATCGTGCGCGACAAGGAAGTGACGCCGGTGGACGTGACGCGCGTGGTGGAAACCGCCAAGGCGATCAATATCCCGAACGACCAGCGCCTGCTCCTGGTCGAGCCGCAGGAATTTGTCATCGACGGGCATGAGGTCAAAGAGCCGATCGGCATGAGCGGCGGGCGCCTCGAGGTCAAGGTGCACATCGTCACCGGTGCGCAAAGCGCGGCCGAGAACATTTTGAAGTGCGTGCGTCGCTGCGGGCTCGAGGTCGATCAACTGGTACTCAACCCGAGTGCGTCGAGCCACGCTGTGTTGACCGAGGACGAGAAGACCCTGGGCGTCGCCCTCGTCGACATCGGCGCGGGAACGACCGACATCGCGATCTTCACCGACGGCGCGATTCGCCACACCGCGGTGATTCCGATCGCGGGCGACCTGGTGACAAGCGACATCGCGATGGCGCTGCGCACGCCGACCAAGGACGCCGAGTCGATCAAGATTGAATATGGCGTAGCCAAACAACTATTGGCCGATCCCACCGGCCAGCTCGAAGTGCCGGGCCTGGGCGATCGCGCGCCGCGCATGTTGTCGCGCCAAGCGCTGGCCGGAGTGATCGAGCCGCGCGTCGAAGAAATCTACTCGCTGGTGCACCAGGTGATTCGCGATTCGGGCTGCGAGGAACTGCTGTCTTCGGGCGTCGTGATCTGCGGCGGCTCGGCGGTCATGCCGGGGATGGTGGAACTTGGAGAAGACATCTTCTTGAAGCCGGTGCGGCGCGGCAACCCGACTTACAGCGGAGCCCTGTACGACATGGTGGCCAGCCCGCGCTGCGCGACCGTGATGGGTTTGCTCGAAGAGGCGCGCCTGGGACGCTCCCGCGGCCTGCGTGCCTCGCAACAGGCAGGCTCGGTGAAGACACTGGTGGGCCGTGTCAAAGATTGGTTCCTCGGCAATTTCTGAAGTCGACCCCAGGGGGAGAAAAGTGAACACGATGAAGACAGTCATGCATGGCGGCGGGCCGGCCGCTCAGCGCGGGCGCGATCCGCCAGGCGACGCACTCGCACGGCAACAAGGGCTCGCCTCACGCGGGCCCTTGGAAACACAGCACCTCGAAACCGGGACAGGAGAAACAACATGGGAATCGAACTGATCGAAGAATTCGACCTCGGCACGCAGATCAAGGTGATCGGCGTGGGCGGTGGCGGCGGCAATGCCGTCGAGCACATGATTTCGGAGAATGTTCAAGGCGTTGAATTCGTCTGCGCGAACACCGACGCTCAGGCACTGAACCGCTCAGCCGCGCACCAGCTCATACAACTGGGCATCACTGGCCTGGGGGCTGGTGCGAGGCCCGAAGCCGGGCGTGCCGCCGCCGAGGAAGCAGTGGACCGGATACGCCAATCGATCGTCGGGGCGCACATGCTGTTCATCACGGCCGGAATGGGCGGTGGCACCGGCACCGGTGCAGCGCCTGTGATTGCTCGCGTCGCACGAGAGATGGGCATCTTGACGGTGGGGGTGGTGACCAAACCCTTCGAATTCGAGGGACTTCGTCGCATGAAAGCGGCCGACGCGGGCTTGGCCGAACTCGAGGCCAATGTGGACTCGCTGATCGTGATCCTCAACGACAAATTGCTCGAGGTGCTGGGCGAAGACGTGACGCAGGACCAGGCCTTCGCTTACGCGAACGACGTGTTGAAGAACGCCGTGGGCGGCATCAGCGACATCATCCACATCCCGGGTCTGGTGAACGTCGACTTCGAAGACGTCAAGACTGTGATGAGCGAACCCGGCAAGGCCATGATGGGCACGGCCATCGCCGGCGGACCGGACCGCGCCAGCAAAGCCGCCGAGTCGGCAGTGGCCTGCCCCTTGTTAGAGGGCATTGATCTGTCGGGTGCGCGCGGCGTGCTGGTGCTGATCGCGGCGAATCGCAATACCTTCAAGCTGAGCGAAAGCCGCAACGTCATGAACACCATTCGGCGTTACGCGGCCGAGGATTCCCACGTGATCTACGGCACGGCCTACGACGAAAGCCTGGGCGACCAGCTGCGCGTGACCGTCATCGCCACCGGCCTGAACGGGGCGCGCCGGGCGCAGACGCCCATCAGCGTGGTGCACAGTGCGGCGCTGCAACGCACCGGAACCGACAACGTACCAGTTCTGACCCAGCCCCTGCAGCCCACTGCCGGCATGCAGGACTACAGCTCGATGAACACACCCAGCGTCTGGCGCAGCGGCCGCGCGGCGGCGGCCAAGGTCGATGCGCTCGCGAGCAATGGCATGGACGAAATCGAGATTCCCGCCTTCTTGCGCAAACAGGCTGACTGAGGGCAGGCTCCTAGAATCGGCCCATGGTTGCGCAACGTACGATCAAGGGCATGACGCGCGCCGTGGGCGTGGGCGTGCATGGCGGGCAGCGTGTCGAGTTGACGTTGCGCCCGGCGCCGCCCGACACGGGTGTCGTGTTCCGCCGGATCGATTTGCCCACGGCGGTGGACATCAAGGCGCACGCCTTGAATGTCTGCGACACGCGTATGGCGACCACGCTTTCGGCCGACGGTGCGCCGGGCGGACCCAAGGTGAATACCGTAGAACACTTGTTGTCGGCTTGCTCGGGTCTGGGTCTGGACAATCTGATCGTCGACATCACGGCCGAAGAGGTTCCGATCCTCGACGGGTCGGCCGCAGCCTTCGTGTTCTTGCTGCAAAACGCCGGCATCGAGCAGCAAAAAGCGCCCAAGCGCTTTATGCGCATCCTTCGCACGATCGAATTGCGCGAAGGCATTGGGCGCGATCTGAAGTGGGCGCGGCTCGAACCGTTCGAAGGCTACAAACTCGGCTTCGAGATCGACTTCGATCACCCGGCGCTGGCCTCAACAGGTCAGCGTGTCGAATTCGACATGGGCTCGGGCCTGTACAAACGAGAAATCGCCCGGGCACGCACCTTCGGTTTCAGCAAAGACGTCGACATGATGCGTTCGCGTGGCCTGGGCCTGGGTGGCAGCATGGACAACGTGATCGTGATCGACGAACATCGTGTCCTGAACAGCGAGGGCTTGCGATACGACGACGAGTTCGTGAAGCACAAGATCCTCGATGCGATCGGCGATCTCTATCTCGCCGGCCAGCCACTGTTGGCGGCCTACAGTGCATTCAGGTCGGGGCATGCCCTGAACAACAAACTGCTGCGCAGCGTGCTCGCCGATGCCAGCGCCTACTCGATGATCACTTTCGACGCTTCGAGCCAGGTCCCGGCCGGGTTGGCGAATCTCGCTCCGGCGTGGTAGCTCGGTCAACGATGGGATATGCCGGTCTTTCGCGGGATTGTTCTTCTGCTGGTCGTGGCCGTGCTGGCCTGCTTTGCGTTTTACATCGGCACGGGTCAGCAGCGTTGGCGTGCATTGGGGTTGAGGCTGGTGACATGGACGCTTATCGTTGGGCTGGTGTTTTTCGCCGTGCTCGCGTTCGAGCGCTTGAGGTCCTAGCTGGGGGGCCCCGGGCATGACCGTGTTTCGCTGGATCATGCTGGTCATCACCGGCGGCCTGGTCACGGGCATGGTGGCGAGCTTCGTGCTTTTTATCGTCGTCGATGCCGAAGTCTGGATCGAACGTGCCCGCACGTTGCGCCGTCTGGCCTTTGCGGCGGGGCTGTTCTGGTTCAACGTCGAAATCTGGGGCCGCGTCCTGTGGACGCTCACGCATTGGGGCTCCGCCTAGGAACCTGACGCGTTCCTAGAGAGCAAGATCGAGAAAGTCGGCAATGGCCGCAAGGTGCTGCTCGTAGCTGCTCAAGGCATGGTCTCCGCCTTCGAGCAGGAGGGTCTTGCAGCCCTTGTAGCGCGCTGACATTTCACGCCAGTCCAGCACTTCGTCGCCCTTGGCGATCACGGCGCAGTAGCGCTCGGGGTGTGTGATGCGCGGCGGATGCATTGCCGACAATTCGTCGATGAACTCGGCGCGAAACGAGAACACCTCGTCGCTGTGCCAGGCTTTGATGTCACCGACGTAAGCAGCCAAGTCGCGCGCCGGGTTCACGGAAGGATTCAACAGCACTGCCTTGCAGGCCAGGCGCTCGGCGACGACGGTGGCGTAAAAGCCACCGAGTGAACTGCCCATCACGGCCATGGTTGGCCTGGGCCAATGCGCCACCTGCGCGAAAATATGGTCCAGGGCCTCGCGCGGCGACGCAGCGAGCTGCGGGCAGCACCAAGTCAGGGAGGGGTGGCGTCGGGCGACCCATCGGGCTGTCTGCTGCGCCTTGGTCGACTGCGGCGACGAGCGAAAGCCGTGCAGGTAGAGCAGGTGGCTTGTGGGCATGGCAGCGCGACGTGGCACCTAGGCCGTCGCGGCGCCGAGCGCGCTCAACAACTTGGCGTGCACGCCGCCAAACCCGCCATTGCTCATGCACACGACATGATCACCGGAGCGCGCGGCTGTCTTCACGCTTGCCACCAGGGTCTCGATGTCGTCGCAAACCGTCGCCGACTGGCCCAACGGCGCGAGCGCCTCGCGCGGGTCCCAGCCCAGTGAGCCGGCGTGGCAATACACCCGATCGGCGTCTTCCAGCGCCCAGGGCAATTGAGCTTTCATCGACCCGAGCTTCATCGTGTTCGAGCGCGGCTCGAACACGGCAAAGATGCGCTGCCGGCCGACGCGCCGGCGCAATCCGGCCAGCGTGGTACGTATCGCCGTGGGATGGTGGGCGAAGTCGTCGTAGACCAAAACGCCGCCCGCGGTTCCACACAGTTCGAGGCGACGGCGCACGTTCTCGAAACTCGTCAGCGCTTTGGCGGCGATGGCAGGTGCAACGCCCACGTGCTCTGCAGCGGCGATGGCCGCCAGAGCGTTGAGCTGGTTGTGCTCACCGAGCAGCCCCCACTCGAGGCGCGCAATCTTCATGCTGCCGCGCAGCACGTCGAAGGCGTGCGGCTCGCCGCGCGCACGCAATGCACCCGGCTCCTCTTTTCTCGCCCCGAACAACATGACCTCGCTCCAGCAGCCTTGGGCAAGCACGCGTTTCAGCGCTTCTTCGCGCACGTTGACAACCAGGCGCCCCTTCGCCGCAACGGTGCGCACCAGATGGTGGAACTGGCGCTCGATGGCGGCCAGGTCGTCGAAAATGTCAGCGTGATCGAATTCGAGATTGTTCAGGACGGCAGTGCGCGGCCGGTAGTGAACGAACTTGCTGCGCTTGTCGAAGAACGCTGTGTCGTATTCGTCGGCCTCGATGACGAACGGCGCCTTGGTTCCGCCCGGCAGGGCAATGGCCAAATCGCCCAGGCGCGCCGAGACGCCGAAGTTCAGGGGCACGCCACCGACCAGGAAGCCCGGAGCGAGGCCCGCGTTTTCCAGCACCCACGCCAACATCGCCGTCGTTGTCGTCTTGCCGTGCGTGCCGGCCACGGCCAATACATGGCGCCCACGCAGCACGTTGTCAGCCAGCCACTGCGGGCCGCTCGTGTAGGGGGCATCGGCATCGAGAATCGCCTCCATCAGCGGATTGCCGCGCGTCACCACATTGCCGACGATGAACAAATCGGGGCGCAGCGCCAACTGGTCCGCGCCGTAGCCCTCGATCAACTCGATGTCCAGCGCACGAAGCTGGTCGCTCATCGGCGGGTAGACATTGGCGTCGCAACCGGTGACCTTGTGTCCGCTCGCGCGCGCCAAGCCCGCCAAGCCGCCCATGAAGGTGCCGCAGATTCCCAGGATGTGGATATGCATACGCGATCAACCCGCCAAAGATTCGCGCGCCGCGGCGACGGTCGCAGCGATGTCGGCTGCGCTATGCGCCGCGCTCACGAATGCCGCTTCGTACAGCGCGGGTGCGAGGTAGATACCGCGATTCAGCATCGCGTGAAAGAATCTGTTGAAGCGTTCCTTGTCGGTAGCCAACACGGCGCCGTAGTTCTGCGGCAATTCTTTGGCGAAAAAGAATCCGAACATGCCGCCTTCGCATTCGCCCACCATCGCGATGCCGGCCTTGTTCGCCGCCTCGACCAAGCCATCGACCAAGCTGCTCGTGCGGGCGGAGAGCGCCTCGAAGAAGCCAGGCTTGCGAATCTCGCGCAGGGTGGCCAGGCCGCACGCTGTGGCAACCGGATTGCCCGAGAGCGTTCCGGCCTGGTAAACAGGGCCCAGAGGCGCGAGCTGCTGCATCACGTCGCGCCGCGCACCGAAGGCCGCCAGGGGCATTCCGCCGCCGATGACTTTGCCGTAGACCAGGATGTCGGCGTGAAAACCGGCAATATGCTTGGCGTACAGGCTTTGCGCCCCACCCAGGGCGACACGAAAACCCGTCATCACCTCGTCGAGGATCAGCAAGGCGCCGTGCTGGGTGCAGAGCTCGCGCAAGCGGCGCATGAAGGGGACGCCGGCACGAACGAAATTCATGTTGCCCGCGATGGGCTCGATCACGACGCACGCCAGCGTCGGCCCGTGC
>JBAQUQ010000299.1:0-5210 GCA_049297615.1 Burkholderiaceae bacterium | reverse complement strand
GGATGGACGCTGTCGCTCCCAGCGCGCGAGCCCCCGGCGCGGTGCCATCGGCGCGCGGCCCGCCACCGCGAAACGCGCCTGGGCCAGGCCTCATGATCCAAAGCGCACGACCGTCGGAGAGCAGCAGGCGCACGGTTCGGCGCGGCACAGACGAGGTTTCGACCTCTCGGCGCGCGAACGACTCCGACGTGGCGATGCGCTGGCCGTGTGCGTCGTCCAGCGCGAGCGGCAAACGCAGGCGCTGCGACCACTCGAGCAGTGCGCTGTGCTGCTCGGCCACAGGCGCTCCGCCTTGCGGCAAGCTGTTCTCGATCAGTGCGGCCCACGCCGCGGCGCGCTCCGACCACATCGACTGCAGGCGGTCGCGCTCGTGTTCGACATTGCTTTGAAAAAGCCACCCGGCGACCAAGGCAAACACGAGCAGCACCGCCACGACGGTGAGCCAGATGCGCAGGTATAGGCTTCTCACGCGGTCTCAGGCCGAGTCTTGGTCTTGCTTCTTCGCAAAAATATAGCCTGCACCGCGCACCGTCAAGACCCGCCGGGGCTGTTTGGGGTCGTCTTCGATCAGGGCGCGGATGCGCGAGATGTGCACGTCGATGGACCGGTCGAAGGCTTCGAGCGGATGGCCCTTCAGGCCGTCCATGATCTGATCGCGCGACAGCACGCGGCCCGGGCTCTGCGCGAGCACCACGAGCAAATCGAACTGGTGGCTGGTGAGGTCGCAGGCGCGGCCATCCAGGCGCGCCATGCGCGCCCCCAAGTCCACCTCGAGACGGCCGAAGCGCAGCACCTCGTCGCCGCTGGAGGCCGGCGACGCGCGGCGCAGCAGGGCCTTGATCCGGGCCAGCAACTCGCGCGGCTCGAAGGGCTTTGCCAGGTAGTCGTCAGCGCCGAGTTCGAGGCCGACGATGCGCTCCATCGGCTCGCCGCGCGCCGTGAGCATCAACAGCGGCAACTGGCGCGTGCGCGGGTCGCCGCGCAACTCGCGGCACAGGTCCAGGCCATCGCCGTCGGGCAGCATCAGGTCGAGCACGAGCGCGTCGAAGGGTTGCGCCGCGATCATGGTGCGCCCCGCGCGCAGGCTTGCGGCAACCTCGACGTTCAAACCGGTCGCACGCAGGTACTCGCCGAGCATCGCCGTGAGGCGGGTGTCGTCGTCGATGAGCAGCAGGCGCGGCGTCATTCGAACACTGTACGGCGCATTGCTGCGATGCTTCAACGCCGCTGGACTAGCGCGGGGGTCGCTCGCGCGCCAGGCGTTGCATGCGCTCCTGGCGCTGCGCGTCGCGTTGTTTGAAGCGTTCGCCGAGCTTGGCGCGCTGCTCCGGGCTCAGCACCTGGCTGATGTCGAGCATCGCCTGCAGCACGCGCTTGCTGCTCTGGTCAAGCTGCGCATGCATCTGTTGGCGCAGCGATTCGGCGGCTGCCGCATCGACATTCGGAGCCGCGAAGACTTGCACGGCCTTCGCGCGCAGGGCATGCGAGGCCTCACGCTGGACTTTCAGATCCGCTGCAGCCAGCTGGGCGATTTGCTTGATCTGGCTGCGCTGCGCGTCGCTCGCGGCGACGCCGTCGAGCATGTGGTCGATCATCCGGCCCATGCGCTCGGGCGAGGCACGCGCCATCAGGCCCGCACCGTGGTGCCCGCCCGGCTGAGCCCAGGCCCAGCTTGCAAGCGCGCCGCCCACGGCGAGCAGCAGGGCAAGCATCGCGCCGCGCAGGCCATTCGTGGCCGGCGGCATATTCATCGACGGCAGATTCTTCATCGCCTGGTTCCTCCGAGTCGGGCCGATTGCCCTTGTCGAGATGGTCGTCGCGACGCGTATCCCCGCGATGGCTCGCTCGTAAAGATGCGTGAACCCGCATTCGCGCCGTCGGCGCACGCAAGGCCACGCGACGCGTGTTTGCATTGGCGGAGGGCTGTCCAACAAACTCAGTTCCTGAGACAGCCGAAGCGAGCCGGCGGTCCCGCTCGCAGCCCAGTAAATCGCTCCGGGGACTTCGGATACGGGCCATTATGTTCCTGTGAAATATCGAGCACTTCTCAGGGTACGGAACGAAGGACCCGGCATGTCAACGGAAACGAGGCTGGTTGCCCCAGCGGTACGGAAAGTGGCCGTTGAAATCCTTTTCCTCCGGTGTACCCGTCGTCGCCTGAAGCTGGGCCAGCGGCGTTTGATCGTTTGCGCCGCCGCGTGTAAGCTTGGGGGGGTCAGCGTGTTTCGAACACGGAGGCCCTATGCGCAGTCGAATCGTTGTTATGGCGATTGCCGTCGTCTTGCTTGGTGCCTGTACCGCGGCCTGGCAGAACGTCACAGGCGACAGGCAGCGCCAGGGCGTTTCCAGCAGCCTCGTCGACTTCCTCTATCCCAAGGGAGAAGTACCTCCGGACCAAGGCAAGGTCGTGCCTAACCTGGTGCTTCCCGTCAAAGTCGGCCTGGCATTCGTGCCGAGCCAGGCGGCCACGACCGCAGGGCTGTCGGAAGCGCGCAAGAACGAACTGCTCGGCCGAGTGAGAGCGGCCTTCGCGGGGCGCGACTTCATCCGCGATATCGCGATCGTTCCCGATACCTACCTGCGCTCGAGGGGCGGCTTCCAGACCGTCGACCAGGTGGCCCGGCTGTACGGACTGGATGTGATTGCGCTCGTGTCCTACGACCAGGTCGTGCACACCGAAGACACGCGCGCCTCCTGGACCTATTGGACGATCGTCGGCGCGTTCCTCGTCAAAGGCAGCAAGAACGATGTGCAGACATTCGTCGACAGCGCCATCTTCGATGTCAAGACCCGCGCGCTCTTGTTCCGCGCGCCGGGCATCGATCGGATCGAATCGACCTCCACGCTCATCAACAGCCCGCAGGAGACGCGCAAGGCGCGCGAACGCAGTTTCGACAGTGCGATGGCCGACATGACGCAAAACCTCGGCAAGGAGCTGGAGTCGTTTCGCGAGCGCATCAAGGTCGATAAGAGCGTCACCGTCGCGCAGCGCAGCGGCACCACCCGTACCGGCGGCGGTGCGGTGGGGCTCGAATTCCTGGGCCTGCTGGCGGCCGGCCTGTGGGCGACAAGGTCGCTGGGCGCGCGGCGCCGCTGATTCGCCTGCTGCGTTCGCTGCTGGTCACGCCGGTGGCGACCCTCGCGGTTGCAAGCCTGGGTCTGTGCGCCGATTCGGACGACGCGCGCGGCCAAGGCAGAATGCGCGTGGCACAGGCTTGGCCAGGCACGTGGCGCCAGTCGGCGTGCATCAAGTTTGACCCCACCGTGTTGAGGAGCCCATCATGACCGCACCCAGCGCCCACACCACGGCAAGCACAACCAAGGCTGCCAAGCCGGCCAGCTCGGAGGGCATTGGCGACTCGCTCCAGGGCGCGCACCCCAACCAGTTCGCCCTGCTCGGGCAACGCCGCTTCGCACCCTTTTTCTGGACCCAGTTCTCTGGCGCGGCCAACGACAACCTGTTCAAGTTCGCCTTTACCGTGATGGTGACTTACCAGGTCGGCACGAGTTGGCTGCCACCGGCCATGGCCGGGCTGGTGATCGGCGCGCTATTCATCCTGCCCTTCCTGTTGTTCAGCGCCACCAGCGGGCAACTAGCCGACAAGTACGACAAGACGGTCATGATCCGTTTGGTCAAGAACCTGGAGATCGCGATCATGCTGATCGCCGCCTTTGGTTTCGTGAGCGGCAGCGCAGCGGTGCTGCTGCTCTGCACCTTCCTGATGGGCCTGCACTCTACTCTGTTCGGCCCGGTCAAGTTCGCCTACCTGCCCCAGGCGCTGAACGAGCGCGAATTGACCGGCGGCAACGGCATGGTCGAAATGGGCACGTTCTTGGCGATCCTGCTCGGCAGCCTGGCCGGCGGCCTGATCGTGGCCATGCCCGATATTGGCCAGCGCAACGTGGCGATCGCCTGTGTCCTGCTGGCCCTGCTCGGGCGCGCGGCGGCGCAGTTCATTCCCAAGGCGCCCGCCACCGACCCGGGCCTGACCATCAACTGGAACCCGTTCCGCGAGACGTGGCGAAACTTGATGTTGGCGCACGGCAACCCGGTGGTGTTTCGATCAGTGCTGGGCATCAGCTGGATGTGGTTCTTCGGCGTCGTCTTTCTGAGCCAGTTTCCCAGCTTCGCCAAGGAGACACTACACGGCAACGCGCAGGTGGCCTCGCTCCTGCTGATCGTGTTTTCCATCGGGATTGGCGTCGGGTCGCTATTGTGCGAGGTGCTGTCGCGCCGGCATGTCGAGATCGGTCTGGTGCCGTTGGGGGCCATCGGCATGAGCCTGTTCGCGATCGACCTGTACTTTGCCACGCACGCCCTGCCGGCTGCGTCGAACCTGGGTCTGGGCGAATTCCTGGCGGCACCCGCGCACTGGCGCGTGCTTGCCGATCTGGCCTTGTTGAGTCTGTTCGCCGGCCTGTACAGCGTGCCCATGTACGCACTGATCCAGCTGCGCAGCCAGCCCACGCACCGCGCGCGCATCATCGCCGCCAACAACATCCTGAACGCCTTGTTCATGATCGCCAGCTCGGTGCTTGCCGGGGCGCTGCTGGGCGCGGGCTTCAGCATCCCGCAGATCTTCCTGTTCACCGGCCTGGCCAACGCGGTCGTCGCCTTCTACATCTTCATGCTGTTGCCCGAATACCTGCTGCGTTTCGTGGCCTGGGTCATGTCGCGCATCGTCTACCGCTTCAAGGTCACGGGCGACGACAACATCCCGGTCCAGGGCGCGGCCATTCTGGTGTGCAACCACGTCAGCTTCATCGACGCCGTGCTGCTGATGGCTGCCAGCCCGCGTCCGATCTACTTCGTCATGGACCACCAGATCTTCAAGCTGCCAGTGCTCGGCTGGCTGTTCAAGCTGGCCAAGGCGATCCCGATCGCCTCGCGCAAGGACAATCCGGCGCTCTACGAATCGGCCTTCGAAGCCGCCGCCAAGGTGCTGCGCGACGGCGACTTGCTGGCCATCTTCCCCGAAGGCGGCATCACGCGCGATGGCCAGTTGCAGGAGTTCAAAGGCGGCGTCATGAAAGCGCTGGAACGCGAACCGGTCCCCGTGATCCCGATGGCCCTGACCAACCTGTGGGGCAGTTACTTCAGCCGCATCGAAAGCGGCAGCGCGATGGTCCGCCCCTTCAGGCGCGGACTGTTCAATCGTGTCGGGCTGAACGTCGGCCCGGCCAGGCCACCAGAGCAGGTGACTCCGCTG
>JBAQUQ010000298.1:0-8281 GCA_049297615.1 Burkholderiaceae bacterium | reverse complement strand
CATCTGCGCTGCGAGCGGCGCGATCCGGCCGTCCAGGGCGCCGCGGCGTCCGGCGACGTCGGCCAGGATCGAGGCGGCGTAACCCGAAGCGGCGCGCACGACTTCGGGCGCGACACGCTCGAACTCGCGGCAAATGTCCGACATCTGCTTCATCGCGATGTTCTTTTCCGGGTCGGGCTCGCAGCGCCGCGGCGTTTGAGCAGCGCGTCCAGGCGCGGATAAACCTTGCGTGCATTGCCCTCGAAGATCTTGTACCGGCTCGCCCCATCGAGCCGGGTGACCTGGTCGATGTAGCGCTTGGTGTCGTCGAAGTGATGCCCCGTCTCGGGGTCGATGCCCGGCACGGCCCCCTTCATCTCGGAGGCGAACAAGATATTGTCGATGGGAATCACCTGGGTCATCAGCTCGATGCCGGGCAGGTGGTAGACGCAGGTATCGAAGAATACATTGCCCATGACGTGCTCGAGCAGGGGCTTTTGCTGCAGGCTCAGACACAGGCCGCGGTAGCGCCCCCAATGGAAGGGCGCGGCGCCGCCGCCGTGCGGAATGACGAACTTGAGCGTCGGGAAATCCTTGAACAGGTCGCCCTGGATCAATTGCATGAAGGCCGTCGTGTCGGCATTGATGTAGTGCGCGCCGGTGTGGTGAAAGTTGGGGTTGCAACTCGACGAGACATGGATCATCGCCGGCACCTCGAGTTCGCACAGCTTTTCATAGACCGGGTACCAGAACGGGTCGGTCAGCGGCGCGCCGCTCCAGTGGCCCCCCGAGGGATCCGGGTTGAGATTCACGCCGACAAAGCCCAGGTCGTTGACGATGCGCTGCAACTCGGCCAGGCAATTCTTCGGCGACACGCCGGGGAACTGCGGCAATTGACCGACGCCAACGAAGTTCTCGGGCAGCAGGGTGCACAGACGGTGGATCAGGTCATTGCAGACCCGGGTCCACTGCTGGCCGACGGCTTCGCTGCCGACGTGGTGCGCCATGCCGGCGGCGCGCGGCGAGAAGATCGTCAAGTCGCTGCCGCGGTCCTTCTGCAGCTGGAGTTGCGGCGCCACGCTGGCGATCAGGGCCTCGTCGCTCAGGCCCAGATCGGTCGACGTCGGCCGGCGCGCCGGGTCGGCCAGGCCGGCGAGCTGCTTGTCGCGAAACTGATGCAGCTCTTGCGGCTCGGTGGTGTAGTGGCAATGGATGTCGATGATCACGGTGTGCCTGCTCGCTTCAGTGGTTCGGCCCGAGCCCCAGGGGCCAGAAATTGCAGGATACGCTGCGGCGCCGTGGCTTCGGTCTGGTCGGCCACCGGCACGTCCCAATACTCGGCGCGCGCCAGGCACTCTTGCAGGTAGCGCGCCGCCGACGTGGCGTGCGACGCATCGCTGCCCGGAATCACGAGCGCCGGGATGTCCAGTTGCAGCAGGTCTTCGGGCTCGGCACCCGGTGCGGTGTCGCGATCGAGCAGTTTGCGCGCCATGCCGGCGACGATCAGCTTGTAGCGTTGCACGTCATGTTGCACAAAGGCCGCCGCGAAATCGCGGTCATGGCGCAGCACCGACGCCCAGGGCCCGCCGCGCGGATCGGCATTGAAGGGCTTGCCGTCTCTGGCGACCAATTCGACGACCGCTGCCAGGCCATGCTCCTGCACGAAGGCGAGGTGTTCGGCGAAGCGCTGCTGGCCATTGATCCGGTAGCGGGCCCCGCCCACTGGCCAATACAGCACCATGCTCAGCGCCGCTTGCGGGTAGCTCACGCCGAAGGCGAGCACGGCGCTGCAACCCATGCAGCCGCCCATCAGGTGGGCTTGCGCGATGCCCAGATGGTCGAGCAGGGCCCTGCCCTGAGCCGCATAGTGGGCCCAGGTGACACGCTCGATGCGCCCTCCCGACAGTCCGGTTTCACGCCGGTCGAAGACGATGCAGCTGTAGTGCCGCGGCAATTGGTGCATCAGTCCGATCTTGGCGTACACACCCAAGTTCGACCACTTGTCCAGGGTCGCGTCGAAGCCGCCCGGCGAAAACATCAGCAGCGGCGGGCCCGAACCCAGCACGTCATAGCGTGTGCTGAGGCCGTCGATGATTGCGCTGGGCATGGGGCGGGCTCCAGGCTCAGACCACGGGTTTGATCGCGATGCCGCCCTTGATCTGGCGACCGGCGCGCACGTCCTGCGCATAGGCCGTGATCGCGTCGAGCGAGATCTGCGCGACGTTGGCATAGGTGTCGCTCGGCGCGTCGAGCTGGGCCGCGGCATAACCGATCGCGGCGTGCGCCATGCGCATGCGTCCGTCGAGCCAGGGCCCGCCGCCGAGCCCGCCGAGCACTGGAATCGCAACGCCGCTCACGACCACCGGCCCGGCCACGGGGCCGGAGTGGGTGAAGTCGAGCAGGGACGCGCCGGCGTCTTCGAGGCGTTTCGCCTGGTCGAGCAGTTTGGCGCTCGCCTCGGGCGCGAGCCGTGCGCCGGTTTTGAGCATTTGCTTGTAGTCGATGCCGAGTTGCAGCGCCGTTTGCGGCGTGATGCCCAATTGCGCGAACACGGGAATACCGGCGCGCACGATGGCACGCACCGTGTCGGGAAAGTCGGCCGCGCCGTCGAGCTTGATCATGTCGGCACCCGCCTCCTTGACGAAGCGGATCGCGGCGCGCAGCGCGGCGTCGACGCCTTCCTGGAGTGGCCCAAAGGGAAAGTCGACACTGACCAGGGCCCGCTTCACGCCGCGCCGCACCGCCTTGCACACGACGAGCATCTCGTCCATCGTCACTTCGAGTGGACTGGGCTGGCCCCACAGGTTGATGCCCACGCTGTCGCCCACGGAGACGATCTCCACCCCGGCACGATCGACGATCTGCGCCATCGGGTAGTCCCAGGCCACGACACCGACGATCTTGCGACCTTCGCGCTTCATCCGCTGCAGCGCGGGGAGCGTGACGCTCGCTTCCTGGGCCTGCATGGCGCTTCCTCGCGTGCTTCAGGCCACCAGGCCCAGGGTGGAAGGCGCGAACAGCGCGTCGACGTCGACCGCTCGCGTGATGATGCCCTGCTCCAGCGCGGCTTGCACAGCCTGCTCGAGCATGGCCCGGTTCGGGCCGATGCCATAGGGCAATGGATCGGCCCCGGTAATTTGCATGACGCGGCGATGCATTTCATCGACGGCGCTGGGCTTGACGATCTCGCCTTGCACCAGACGCTTGACGTACAGCGCCTTCGCTTCGGCGAAGGCGTCGAAGATTTGCAGGGCCAACTGCGGTTGCGCGTCGAGCACCTCGTCCTTCACCACGACGAGATGGTTGATCGGGTAAAAACCGGTCTCGCGCAGCGCCGCGTACGCCGCTTCCTGCGCCTGGGCAATCAGGGGCACGACCTCGGGTGACGGCGCCTCGACGCCGATCGCCGCGGCGAGCTCGGCACTGGCGAGCATGTCGGCCATATTGCGTCCCTTGTCGATCGGCACGACATTGGCCGGCGGCCGGTACTCGGTGACATGCTCGTCGCCCGACAGCACCCAGGTGATCTTGGCCAGGTCCACGCCGTACTGGTGCTGCAACACGCGGCGCGCCCACAGACCCGTGGTGACCGTATAACCGCGGTTCACGCCGACGCGCCGGCCTTCCAGGTCCTTGGGCGTGCGGATGCCGGCGCGCGTGTTGTGCAGGATCGCACCATGGTGGAAAGCGCGCACCAGGAAGATCGGCAAGGCCGTGAAACGCTTGCCGTGGGCGCGCGCGCAGATGTAGGTGGCCAGCGCCATCTCGCTCACGTCGAACTCCAGGCCACGCACCATGCGGCGGAACGCGTCGATCAAGACCGGCACCTCTTCGAACTCGAAAGCAAAGCCGCGCGGCGCAACGCTGCCGTCTTTCAAGGCCTGGTTATTGCCCTGGCTGCGCGTCACGGTCTTCAGCTTGATCTCGCTCATGGGCGGTGCGTCGGTGCGTCAATGTGTGCGTGCATGAATAGCGAACGGTTCGCGCGGGCGATCAGCAGCAGTCGCAGCCCTGGCCGTCGGGCAGCGCGAGCGAATTCTTCTGCCAGGCGTAGGGCAAATCTTCGGCCAGGATGTCTGCCACCGGCTTGAAGACCCTGAAATGGTGGCGCCGGTTCGCTGCTGTCCAGAACGCCACGACGGTTTCCAGCGGCGGGCAACCCGGCACCGTGCAGGCGAGTTCCGAAACCAGGATGGCCGCTTCGGACTCCAGCGTGAAGCGCTCGCGCGTCCACGCCGTCACGCGCTCCAGCGCCTCGAGTCGCGCGGGGCTGCTGCGAAAAGTCCCGAACATGGCCAGCGCAGCACGTCCATGTGGCCAATGGCGGCGTGCTCACACCGACGCGTGGGCCTTGCCCGCCTCGGCTCGAAGCGCATCGGCAGCGGCATCCTTGAACGGCCGATCGGCGGGCAGCAGCATCGCCACCGAGCGCACGCGCTGGGTTTGCGGCTCGATTCCCGGCGGTGCGACGCCCTGTTCGGCCAGCGCCTTGGCGGCTTTCATCAGGCGCTGGCGCGCCATGATGATGCCGTTGTCGGTGGACACCAGGTGTTCGCGAGTCCGGTCCTGGATGGTCCCCATGCTTTCCTGCAGCGACGCGTCTTGCATCGCAATGCCTTCGATGCCGCTGTAGGTGGTGCCGGCCTTTTGCGCGGCGCGGTCCATCAGATAGTCGTTGTCCCTGTTCTGCAGCGGCCTGAAACTGCCGCTCGCGTAGCGCACGTGGATGCCCTTGCCGTCTTGCATGGCCTGCAATTCGACAGCGGACAGGCTGCGGGTGGGGTGATAGTCGAAGCTCCAGGCCCAGTTGTTGTGGTCGTCGATGGGCACCCAGAAATGGCCATGGATCGGGTGGTCGCCGCGCGGCGGAACCATCGTGAAGCACGGCATGATCCACGGCGTGATGCGCCAGTAGAACTTGCCTTGCTCGGCATTGCGGCGCGCGCCGATGAACAGGCCGCCTTCGGCCGGAACAACCTCGAACACCGGCTTGAGGTCGTTCAAGTTGTATTGGTTGCCCCTGGCGCCCTTGAACAAGGGGTCGGAGTTGAGCGCGCCGCTGTGCAGGAAGGACACATGGCTGGAATCGATTCCGCCTTCGAGAGCCTGCAGCCAGTTGCATTCCTGGCTGCGTTTGCTGATGAAGCTCTGGTTCGCCGGCACGGTGGCGAATTCCCATTCGGGCAGGGGCGGTCGCAGTTCGGGCTCGCCCATATAGATCCAGATCACGCCGCCACGCTCGACCAACGCATACGACCGCAGTTTTATCTTGCCGCAATAGCCGCTCGCCGCCGGCTCGGAGGGGACTTCGATGCACCGGCCGTTCACGTCGTATTTCCAGCCGTGGTAGGCGCAACGAATGCCGCCCTCTTCATTGCGGCCGAACCACAACGAGACACCCCGGTGCGCGCAGAATTCATCGATCACGCCCAGGCGCCCCTGCGTATCGCGAAACGCCAGCAAACGCTCCGACAGGAGTTGCAGCCGCACCGGCGCGCAGTCGGGCTCGGGCAACTCCTGCGCCAGCAAGGCGGGCAGCCAATAGCGCCGGAACAGATTGCCCATGGGCGTGCCGGGGCCCGTGCGCGTCAGCAGCTCGTTTTGTTCCTTCTTCAGCATCGTTTCAGACTTTCGGCGCGACCCGCGACTTGCTTCAACGTGTTCTGCATGCAGGAACCGTGTTCCTTCAGTCAAAACGACGATATCATTCGGCGTCGGCCATTGTCAATCAGAGTCGCAGTCATGTCGGCAGCGTGTCAGCGTATCGCTTTGTGCCCGAGCGCCGCCGTCGGTGTGGGCCAGGTGATCCGCATCGAGAAGGCCGGGCTGACGCTCGCGGTGTTCAATCTGGACGGAGATTTTCACGTCACCGACGACGCCTGCACACACGGCCCGGGCTCCTTGTCAGAGGGTTGCATCATCGGCGACGTGATCGAGTGCGATTTTCACAATGGCGCGTTCAACATCCGCACCGGCGAGGTCGTCGCGCCGCCTTGCATGATCGCGCTGAAGACCTACCCGACCCTGGTCGATGACCACGGGATGGTATCGATCGACGTCTGAAGTTCCGGGCGCAAGCCAGGCGGCGACGCTTCATCGCGGGCCTTGCCCGGCGCGCGCAGCCGGCTCAGGGAATCAGCACACTGCAGCCGGTGTTCTTGCGCGCTTCGAGGTCGCGGTGCGCCTGTGCCACGTCTTTCAATGCATAGCGCTGGTCGATGCGGATCTTCACCTTGCCGCTGGTGACCACCGTGAACAGTTCGTCGGCCATCGCCTGCGTCGCCTCGCGCGTCGCGATGTGGGTGAACAGGGTCGCCCGCGTCACATAGAGTGAGCCTTTGACGCCAAGCGCGGCAATGGCGAACGGCGGCACCGGCCCGGAGGCGCTGCCGAAGCTCGCCATCAAGCCGAATGGGCGCAGGCACTCGAGCGACTTGTCCCAGGTGTCTTTGCCGACGCTGTCGTAAACGACCTTGACGCCCGCGCCGCCGGTGATTTCCTTGACCCGTGCAGCGAAGTCTTCGCGCCGGTAGTTGATGGTGTGTGCGGCGCCGTGTTCGCGCGCCAGGGCACATTTTTCGTCCGAGCCCGCCGTGCCGATCAATTGATAACCCAGCGCCTTGGCCCATTGGCAAGCGATCAGGCCCACCCCGCCGGCGGCGGCGTGGAACAAGACGAAGTCGCCGGCCTGCAAACCGCCTTGCGGCAAGGTCTTGCGCAGCAGGTACTGCGCAGTCAAGCCCTTGAGCATCATCGCCGCGCCGGTCTCGAATGAGATGGCGTCGGGCAGTTTGACGACCGTCTTGGCCGGCACCAGGCGCAGCACGCTGTAGCTGCCCGGCGGATTCGCCGCATACGCGGCACGGTCGCCCACCTTGAGATGGCTGACACCACTGCCCACCGCCTCGACGACGCCCGCGCCTTCCATTCCCAGCGACAAGGGCAGCGGCAGCGTGTACAGGCCGGTGCGCTGGTAGACATCGATGAAGTTCAGGCCGCTGGCATGATGGCGGATGCGAATCTCGCCGGCGCCGGGCTCGCCGACGGCCAGGTCGACCAATTTCATCGCTTCCGGGCCACCGACTTGGTCGATGCGGATCGTCGGGCTCATCTGGGTCATGCTGTGTCTCCTGAAGGTTTCAATCGATGCGCTATGGTGCCAGCACAGGATGCGCTGAGCCGTCACGCGTTCGCCATTCTCGCCGACCCATGAAACGCCTGCTCTGCGCCCCGAACCTCGCCCTGGCCACACTTTGGGCAGACCTGCTGTGCGCTGCCGGCGTGGCCACGACGGTGCAGCGCCAGTACGCCAGCAGCATTGCCGGTGAAGTGCCGCCCGACCAGACCTTGCCCGAACTCTGGGTGCAAGACGACGCCCAACTCCACCATGCGCGCGCCTTGCTGCACGAGCTGCGCCATCCCCCGCACCGCCACTGGGCCTGCCCCGCTTGCCATGAGGTGATCGACGGACCGTTCGAACAATGTTGGAACTGCGGCGCGGCGATGCCCCATGAGGCATCACGATGAAGAACCCCTTGACTTTGCGACTGGCGTTTTTGATGACCCTGCCGCCGCTGATGTGGGCGGGCAATGCCGTCGTCGGCCGCGCCCTGGTGGGCAGCGTCGCGCCGATGGCGCTGAACGCCCTGCGCTGGTGGCTGGCCCTGGCCCTGCTGTTGCCGCTGGGCTGGCGCGTGTGGGTCAAGCCGCGCGACATCACCTCGCGCTGGCAACACCTGGCCCTGCTCGGATTGCTCGGCGTGGGCAGTTACAACGCGCTGCAGTACCTGGCCTTGCAGACCAGCACGCCGATCAACATCACCCTGATCGCGTCGAGCTCGCCGGTGTGGATGCTGCTGTTCGGCGCCGCGTTCTACGGCGAAAGGATCAAAGGCGGACAGTGGGCCGGCGCATTGTTGTCGCTCAGCGGCGTGCTCCTGGTGCTGTCGCGCGGCAGTATCGAGGCACTGTTACATATCCGCTTTGTTACAGGTGACCTGTACATCGTGCTCGCGATCGCGCTGTGGGCGCTGTACAGCTGGCAGTTGGCGCGCCCGCCCGAAGCGATGCGCGGCGCTCGGCGGCCGAACTGGAGCTGGGCCGAGTTTTTGCTCGCGCAAGTGATATTCGGCGCGCTATGGGCGAGCCTCGCAGCGGGAGCTGAAAGCCAGGTCGCGCCCCTGCCGATCAACTGGACAACCGGCCTGCTCGGCGCGCTCGTGTTCATCGCCATCGGACCGTCGATCGTCGCGTACCGCTGCTGGGGTCTGGGCGTGGCCGAAGCAGGGCCTGCGGTGGCGGC
>JBAQUQ010000297.1:0-2459 GCA_049297615.1 Burkholderiaceae bacterium | reverse complement strand
ACTCGGCGCTGGCCGGCACGGCCTGCGCCAGGCGGTCGCAGGCACGGTGTGCGCGAGCCGCCCGCTTGTGATCGACCAGGGCCTGCACATGCGAGGCGTCCTCGATCTGCGCGCCGCGATCCCAGCTGCGGGCGTGGGCGACCAGCTCCTGCATGCCGTCGAAGATGCGAACCCGGGTCTCGTCCGCCAGCACGCTCAAGGTGCGGCGTACATGAGTGTGAGGCACCGAGTAGTCGTTCAGATCGAACCGTGCGTACGGCGTTTTGCCGACCGTGACGGCCACGCGTTCGCCCAGCGGGTACTCGCGTTCGGGCAGTGCCATCAGACTCACCCGCTCGGCATCGAAGGCCTCGCGCACGCTCGAGGCCGTGTCCTGTGGCCAGCGCCGATCCGAGGCCGGCCCTTCGCACCACAGGCGAGCCTGCGCGTTGAGGTCGGCCAGGTCGGTGAAGGTTCTTGCGGCGAAGAAGCTGTCGCGCACGTACCGGATTGCCCGCTCGACTCGGCCCTTCTCGTTGCCGCGCGCCACGGCCACCGGACGCGGCTCGTAGCGGTGGTGTCCGGCGAACTCCAGCAGCACGGGGTTGAAGCGGATCGCGTCGCCGCGGCGCTCCAGGACGGCGCTCTTGAGGTTGTCGTAGAGCACGACCCTGGCACAGCCGTTGAATGCGGCGAAGGCCTCGACGTGGCCGCGCAGGAAGCTGTCCATCCGCGCGTTCAGGAAGAAGCGCAGGAAGATCATGCGCGAGTAGCTGAGAACCATCACGAACGCCATCAGCGGGCGGCGTGCGCGGCCGATCTGCAGATGCCCGAAGTGGCCCCAGTCACATTGCATCTGCTCACCCGGCAGGGTGCGCAGGCGCAGGTAGGCCTCGGCGACAGGGCGCGGGCGCATGCCGGCGATGAGGTGGCGGAAGTGCTCGCCGCTGCCGCGGTAGCCGCGTTCGCTGACCATGCCGAACAGCCGCACCGCGGTGAGTTCGGGGAACTTGGTGAGGGTCTCCAGGATGAAGGGCCGGTACACATCGATCCGGCTGGGGCGCAGCGATGGCGAGGACGATGGCGAGGACGCACAGGGCACGCTGCGGCCACTGGCGCATAGCACGCGCCGCACGGTGTCGCGGTGCACATGCAATTGCCGAGCAATCGTGCCAACGCGCCACCGCTCGACGTCGTACAGGCGCAGGATCCGTGCGCTCAGCTCAGGGGCTATGGTCATGGCGCGCGGCCCGCACGCGGACCTGTCTGCGCAGGAAGCCTTGGCGGACCCAGGGCGCGAGCGCTGTGCCGCAGCGCCGACACGACGGCGCGGCATGGCGCTCGGTCCCCTTCGTCGTACTCGGGTCGGGCTCGGGGGTGACGCTCACTTCGGCACGGTCGCTGGTCCATGCAGGCAGTGGAGCATCGGCGAGGGTGTCAGGGGAACCCTGATGCGTCACGATGTTTGCATCGGCATCGGCATCGGCATCGGCATCGGCATCGGCATCGGCCTGCGTCGTTGCCAGAGGATCGATGCGGTGGTGGCGGATGCGCCAGCGCCGCGAGCGCGCGGCGTGGGCCATGCGTCCGCCGCGGCTGCGTTGGTAGCGACTGGCTGCCTCGCGCTGCGCGGCGTCGCGCGCCAGGCTCGAACAGGTGCGTGTGCAGTAGCGCTGACCGCGGTCGCAGTGGCTGCAAAGCCGGACCTGGACAAAGCAGCGGGCGCACAGGAACAAACGGGCCGAATCGTCGATGCGCACCTCGGGGCTCCCCAAGCCCAAGGTGCTGGACGGACGCGTCCCAGCGAGCCACACTCTGGCGGCACCGCCTTACTCGGCACGGTGTAGGGCGCGGCACGGTCGACCAGCCGCCAAGCGATGGACCGCTGCCGCGCCCGACTACTTCGGCATCGTCGCGGGTTGTACAGCGCGCGGCTCGGCATCTGTCACAGGCCCGGCGCGCAACGGCCCGTTCCGAACGGTGTCGGCGACCCTTCAGGGCCGATCCATCACGACGTGCTCCGCCCGCCTCCCGGCGGATCAACCGCGTGGCTTCGCCTGCATGGCCGCCCTCCGGGCGGCCATGCAGGCGAAGAACTCACCGTCGCAGCTGTGCCCTCACGCAACCATCACGTCAAGCACCCGGGAATGCAAATCCGCGTCCTCACCGCCGAATAGGCGCGGTTCCTGATCGCCGCTCACACGGGGTTCTGGAAGGCCGCCAGGCGGACCAGCCGATTGGCCAGCGCCTGGGGCAGCGCGCACTTCTCGAAGTAGACCAGGTTGGCCAGCGTCACGGTCAAGGCGTGGGGCATGGTGCCTGCCAGCTTGGTGGAGGTACTGGTCCGGCGCTTCCAAGGCGCCGCCAAATCCTCGTCGTCGATGAACGTCACGTCCAGCGGGTGAACGCCGCCGGTGGCGCGAAGGATGGTCGGCTCGATGTCATGCGGAGCCATGGGCTGGATCGCAGCGAGATAGGCC
>JBAQUQ010000296.1:0-25696 GCA_049297615.1 Burkholderiaceae bacterium | reverse complement strand
CCGCTCAGCCACGCGGCCAGCGCCCACAGCGGCGCAGCCAAGGCACCGAGCAAGGCCAGCGGGGTGATGAGCAGGGTGACCAAGGGAATCGCCAACAGGTTCGCCGCCAGCCCGACCAGGGAGACCTGCTGAAAGAAAACCAGAGTGAGCGGAGTCAGGCCCAGGGTCGCGATGACCTGGGTGCGAAACCCGCCGCGCAGCACTCCGGCGAATCGCATCAGGCTGCGTTTCACAACGTGCATCGCATTGCTATCGACGCCCGTAGCTGGCGGCGCCGACAGCCTGACTGCGTGAACTGGCCGGGACGCCATCAACAAACCTACCGCGCCGAACGACAACCAGAAACCAGGCTGCAACAGCGCCCAGGGATCGACAAAGGACACGACACCCGCGGCGACGAGCAGGACCAATGGCCACGGCCAGGCCAAGCCCATGGCCTGCAATCCCGTCACGGCAGCGAGCATCCAGACGGTGCGTTGCGCGGGGACTCCCCAACCCGACAAGATCGCGTAGGCGGCCGCTGCGGCGAATCCGCCCCAGCGAGCCGCTTGCGGCAGCGGCACAAGCAGCAGGGCGCGGGGCGAGCGCCGCCACGCGGCCGCGACCAGTGCACCGGCCACCCAGGCGAACATCGTGACATGCAGGCCGCTGATCGACATCAGGTGCGCCACGCCGGTGTTGCGAAACAGATCCCAGTCTTCGCGATCGATCGCCGCCTGGTCGCCGATCGCCAACGCAGCGAGCATCCCGGCGATGCGGCGATCGGGCACGCTCGCCTCGATGGCGTCGCGCACCGCCTGGCGCACACGCTCGATCGGATAGCCCGCCGCGCTGTGCAGCAAGATGGCCGGCGCATCGCGCACATAGCCGGTCGCACCGACGCCCAGCTCGAACAAATAGAGCTCGTAGTCGAAGCCGTGCGGATTGATGTTGCCGTGCGGCTGGCGCAATCGAAGCGTGAAGCGCCAGCGCTGCCCGGCGCGCAGCTCGTGCCGTGGTTGCGTGCTCGACGCGTCTTCGTGAATGCCGCGGTACCAGCCCAAGGCCAGCAGCGGCGGCAATCCGACCTCCTGGCCCTGGCGATTCGCGGTCTCGACGCGAAACCGAAAACGCGTACCTGCGGCCGTGTGTTGCGGCAGGCTCGCCACCACGCCGTCGACGACGATGTCCTGGCCCTCGAGCGATGCGGGCAAGGCTTGCGCCATGCGAAGTTGCGCACGCAGGCCCGTAACGCCGAAGCCGAGCGCCGCCAAGCCCAGCATTGCCGCGACAAACGAGCCGCGCCAGCGCGGCGTCCAGGCCACGGCGCAGGCGCCTGTGCTGCCCAGGACGATGGCCGCAACGTAGAGTGCAGCGCCGAGCAGTTCGCGCTCGTGCAACTGAAACACGACCCCTGCGAGCCAGGCCGCGACCAGACCGGCGAGCCGCCACCCAGTGTCCTTCGCCCCCATAAGGTCCAGTGTAGGATCGAGGCTCGCTCTGCTCAGGCCTGTCAGGAAACGCCGGGCCGCTTCGGCTTTCCGTGACCCCAAGGGCCAAGCACGAGCCGCTTCGTGGCCTCAAGTGGCTACCGCGAGCGGGCATGGGGCACTTCAAGGGGACACGCAATGTCAGATCACAGCGACGTCAACGACCGGCTCGAGGCTTTGGGTATCACCCTGCCGCCGCTGGCAACGCCGGCCGCGGCCTATGTGCCCTTCGTTCGAACCGGCAATCTGGTTTTCATCGCGGGCCACATTGCCAGGCGCGACGGCAAGCCTTGGGTTGGCCAGTTGGGCGGGAGCGTCGACACTGCGACGGGCAAGCTCGCAGCGCGCGCGATCGCCATCGACCTCCTGGGAACCTTGCAAGCCGCTGTGGGCGACTTGAACAAGGTGGAGCGCATCGTCAAAGTGATGAGCCTGGTGAACAGCACGCCCACGTTCACTGAACAGCACCTCGTGACGAACGGCTGCTCCGAATTGTTGGTCGAGATTTTCGGCGCCAAAGGAGCGCACGCGCGCAGCGCGTTCGGCGTGGCGCAAATTCCGCTCGGCGCCTGCGTCGAGATTGAAATGATCGCCCAGGTGGCGTGATCTCTTTGCAGGCCGGCGTGATCGGTGTGACGGGTGTGACATTGCGCTTCGCCGCGATGGCGCTGGCCTGCGCTGCGGCCCTGGGCCTGGCTCTGCTCGCGCAATACAGCTTCGGGATGCGGCCCTGCCCTTGGTGCAGCTTGCAGCGCGTCATCTACGTCGCCATCGCCACGCTCGGCCTGCTCGGCAGCCTCATCACCGTCCGTCCGGTGCGGCTCGCCCTGGCCACCGGCGTCTTCGTTTTGGCTGGACTGGGCGCCGCTTCGGCGCTGTGGCAAGACCTGGTCGCGGCGAAGTCGAGTTCGTGCAACCTGACCCTGGCCGACAAGGTGCTGAACGCCCTGGGCGCTGAAACCTTGCTGCCGTGGCTGTTTCAGGTCACCGCGAATTGCGCGGATTCGGCCGTACGCGTGCTCGGCCTTGCCTTCGAAACCTGGAGCCTTGCGCTCTACCTCATGCTGGCCCTCGGTGCCGCGAGCACCTTACTGAACCTGCGCCGGCGCGTTTGATCGAAACCCACTCAAGCGGAGAATTCGGTGAGAAGGGCACCCGCGCGCGGCGGATTGGGCAGCAGACCGTTTTCGTCAGCCACCTGCCGGCCGTTCACCCATACGCCGTGCACGCCCAGCGCGTCGGTCGTCAGGCGCGCCGCACCGCCGGGCAGGTCGAAGACGCGCTTTTTCGGCCCGCGCCCGACTTGCGCCGCGTCGAACAGCAACAGGTCGGCGGCATAACCCACGCGCAGCTCGCCGCGACCTCGCATGCCGAACACCTGCGCCGGGTGGGCCGTGATGCGGCGCACCGCTTCGCCCAGGCTCATCGCGCCTCGGTCGCGCGCCCAGTGGCCGAGCAGGTGCAGCCCGAACCCTGCGTCATTGAAAAACGTCAGGTGCGCGCCAGCGTCGCTCAAACTGACGATGGAGTGCGGATGCCTCAGCATGCGACCCACCGCGTCTTCGTCGCTGTTGAGCAATTGCGCCGTGAACACGGTGCGCAAATCTTCCGTCAAAGCCAGGTCGAGCATCACGTCGAGCGGGTCGCGAGCTTCGCTGCGCGCGATGTCGGCGACGCTGCGCTGTTCGTAATGCGCATGCTCAGACCTCGCGACCTCGACGACATGCACCTTCTGCCATTCGCCGTTGAACAGACGAAACGACGCCGGTGCGGCCAGTTCGGTGCGCAGGGCATCGCGGAAATCGCGCCGCGCCAGGACGGCAGCCAGATCGCTTCCGCTGCGCCCGAGCGCCGGTTTCCAAGCGGCCAGGCCTTCGACGGGATACGCCGAGGCGAGCGTGAAATCCATCGTCAGCGGGCAGCACGACACCTGGCCGAGCATGCGCCTTCCCCGCGCGTTCGCGGCGCTGATGGCGGCGAGGTCGTCGAACACTGCGCCGCCATTGCTGCTGTTGTGCAATAGCGCCGCCACCATCACCGGCCGGCCGCTGCTGGCGGCCAGTGATTCAAGGAAGGGCATGCCTGTTTCACCGCTCTTGGTGAGCATGTAGACGCCGCGCCCGTCGCGCGCCATCGCCCCCACCAGGGCCGTCATTTCGGCCTCGTCGGCCAGGCGCGAAGGCATCGGCAGGCCCCCTTCGCCGTTGTGCGCCGGGCTCGTGCTGCTGGAAAACCCCACAGCGCCGGCACGCATCGCCTCGACGACGAGCTCGCACATCGCCTCGATTTCGGCCGCGTTCGCGCTGCGGCGTGTCGCTTGTTCGCCCATCACCCAAGTGCGCACCGACGAATGGCCCACGTAAGCGGCGACGTTGATCGCGCTGCCTTGCCGGCGCAACTGATCGAGGTACTGCGGAAACGTCTCGAAGCCCCATTGGATTGCGTCGCGCAACACGGCCAAGGACATGCCCTCGACTTGCGTCAGGTTGCGCATCGTCGTCTCGCGGTCCTGCGCCCGGCACGGTGCGATTCCGAAGCCGCAATTGCCGATCACGGCGGTCGTCACGCCCAGTGCGGGCGACGGCCGAAGCTCGGGGTCCCAGGTGATTTGCGCGTCGAAATGGGTGTGGCTGTCGATGATGCCGGGCATCAGCGCCAGGCCTTCGGCGGCTATCGTGCGGCCGGCTTCGTCCGGGCAGCGCGCGCCGATGTAAGCGATGCGTCCATCCACCACACCGACATCGGCGATATCCGCTTCAGCGCCGCTGCCGTCGAATACGCTCGCCTGCCGGATCAGTAGGTCGAGCATGGTTCAGGCGGCTTTGGCAGTGGGCAATCCGAACAGGGACTCCATTTCGCGACGAAGCTGGTAGGCCTGCGTTGTCGTGTCGATCGCCACATCGGCCCAGCTCAGGCTCTGGCCTTGGCGCACCGCACGAACCAGCTTGATGCCATGCGCCAGGCCGAGGGGCAGGCCGCCCATTTGCGCCGAGGTCTGCGCCGGCAGCAATTTGCCCCACACCGTGTAGCCGCCTTCGCCGTCGAGGGTTTCGCCGACGCGCAAATCGCGTTTGGCGGTGGCCACGACGTCGGCATTCCAGAGGTGTGCGACACCCGTCGCCTCGCCGCGCAGCGCGACGCTGGCCACCGACATGCCGACTTCCAGGCCGATCAAATGCCAGCGCTTGTACAGCGTGAAGTAGCGCCCGCTCGGATCGGTGTGGGCCTGGTATTCCTCGAAGCAGTTCTTGATGTAGTCGGTTTGCGCTTCCACCGTCACCCATACGCCCATGCGAATGTCGTAGGGGATCTTGCGGCCATTCGCCTCGAGGGACGAAATCACCTCGACCATGCCTTTGCGCTCGAGCACGCCGCCCTCGCTGATCGGCCGCGTCACGAAGGGAATGTCTTCGACGCTGGCCGGCGGGTAGAGCAGGCCATTGCTGGGTACCGTCAAGCCCGTCGCATTGGCCACCGCGGTGGACTCGATGGCCGGTTTGGAGCCGTCGAGAAAACTGTTGAACATCTTCGCGTTCAAGCCGCCTCGCGCTGCCTGTGCGGGGCTCAGGCCATAGTTTTCCCACACCGTGTCAGGCGTCGACTGGCTGAAATGCGGCAGCCATTTGTGGCCACGCCCTGCGGCGACGACAGGGAAGCCGCAGGTGCGCGCCCAATCGACGAGGTCGCAAATCAAGGCCGGCTGGTCACCGAAAGCCAGCGAATACAGCACCCCCGCCTTGGCCGCGCGCTGCGCGAGCAAGGGGCCGCAGAAGGCGTCGGCTTCGACGGTGACGTTCACGACATGCTTGCCATGCGCAAAGGCTTGCAGGCAATGGTCCACCGCAGCGATGGGCGAGCCGGTGCACTCGACGATCACGTCGATCGCCGGGTGCGCGACCAGTTTCTGCCAGTCCTCGAGGACGTGGGTGCTGCCCTGCTGGACCGCCTCGTCCAGCGAAGCTGCGTCGATCTGCGGCACCGGCCAACCGACCCGCGCCAGGTTGGTCCGCGCCGCTGCCGGCGACAGATCGGCGATCCCCACCAGGTGCACGCCGGGTGTGCGCGGGACTTGCGCCAGGTACATCGAGCCGAACTTGCCGGCGCCGATCAGGCCGATGCGCACCGGTTTCTTGTCGGCCGCGCGCTGTTGAAGTCGGGTGTGCAGGCTCATGATTCAATACCGGTTAAGGCTTGGCCAAGCGGTGCTCAGGCTTGCTGCAGCCTGACGGCGCGGGCCAACGTCGGCCGAGTCTAGTCTGTATGCGCAACGCCGAGGACCCGAGGAACCCCGTTGTGCAGGAAGGCCGCCGGCGCGAGCGCAGCGCGCAGTAGACTGCACCTTGCACCCGAGCGCATTCCCTGGCGCTGGGGACATTGAGTCAAAGGAGGATTCACCATGTACCAGGAACTCGACGCCAAGACCGCGGCAGCTCAGGCCAAGACAACACAAGCAGTCACCCCAGGCACGACGGGCAAGGGCAGCGCGCCGAGCGAGGCTTTCTGGATGCCCTTCACGGCGAGCCGCCAGTTCCGCCGCGCGCCGCGCATCTTGGCCAAGGCGTCGGGCATGTTTTATTGGACTCCCGAAGGCCGCGAAATCCTCGACGGCGTGGCAGGCCTGTGGTGCGTGAACGCCGGGCACTCGAGACCGAAAATCGTCAAGGCCATCGCCGAGCAGGCCGCCGAGTTGGACTTCGCGCCGCCGTTCAACTTTGCCAACCCCAAGGCCTTCGAGCTCGCCGACAAGTTGGTCAAGCTCGCCCCGGCGGGGTTGAACCGGGTGTTCTTCTGCAACTCGGGTTCCGAGGCAGCGGATACCGCGATGAAGATGGCCATTGCCTACCACCGCGCGCGCGGCGAAGGCACGCGCACCCGGCTCATCGGTCGAGAACGCGGTTATCACGGCGTTAACTTCGGGGGCATTTCGGTCGGCGGCATGGTCGGCAACCGCAAGACCTTCGGGCCGATGCTCGGCGGCGTGGACCATTTGCGTCACACCCACGATCTGGCGCGCAACGCCTATTCACGCGGCATTCCCCAGCACGGCGCCGAGCTGGCCGACGACCTGGAGCGCATGGTCGCGCTGCACGACGCGTCGACGATTGCCGCGGTGATCGTCGAGCCCATGGCGGGCTCCACGGGGGTGCTGGTTCCACCCAAGGGCTATCTGCAACGGCTGCGCTCGATTTGCGACCGGCACGGGATCCTGCTCATTTTTGATGAAGTCATCACCGGTTTCGGACGCCTGGGCTCACCCTTCGCGGCCACGCATTTCGGCGTGACACCCGACCTGCTGACCGCGGCAAAGGGCATCACGAACGGCTGCGTGCCGATGGGTGCAGTGTTTGCGGGGCAACAGATTCAAGACGTGTTCATGAACGGCCCTGAGCATCTGGTCGAGTTCGCCCACGGCTATACCTATTCGGCGCACCCGCTGGCCTGCGCAGCGTCCTTGGCAACGCTCGAGACCTATGCCGACGAAGGCTTGCTGACGCGCGCCGCGACGATGGCGCCGAACTTCGAAGCCGCCGTTCATTCGCTGAAGGGCTCGCGCCACGTCATCGACATTCGCAATATCGGCCTGGTGGGCGCGGTCGAACTCGAATCCGTCCCCGGTGTGCCCGGCAAACGCGGCTTCGACGCCCTGCTCGCCTGTTGGGACAAGGGTCTGATGGTGCGCACCACGGGCGACACGATCGCCTTGTCGCCGCCGCTGATCATTGAAGAATCGCACATCGATCGAATCGCAGAGACGCTCAGGGGCGTGCTCGAGACCCTCCCCTGAGCCACAAGACCGCCAGGCAGCCCAAACGCCTTCGCGCCGCGCGCGGGCACTGACCCCCGCGGCCCTCGACAGGGGCGCGCACGGTTTCGAGCGTTTTACCTCGCATGCGCCTGGGGCGGTTTCGTCGGCATTTCGATGAAACCTGCACCCGATACCGGCCCTTGCCGGGTGTTCACGGAAAATCGGCCCACGCCAACGTCTACCATGTCCAGGGATACTGCGGCCAGGGCGCGGCGTGCCGGTATGGCCTACTTTCGTTCAAGGGACTTGTCGTGAAGCCTTTTGTCCTGGTACCTGCATGCAACCGAATGGTGGGCGACCATGCCTATCACATCGCCGGCAAGAAGTATGTCGACGCCGTGCGACTGGCAGACTGCCAGCCGTTTATCGTGGGGTCCCTCGATGCGCAGGAGTTCGACGACGTGCTCGACGCCGCCGACGGCGTGTTCCTCACCGGCTCGCCATCGAACGTGCATCCCAGTCGCTTCGGCGAAGCGGTGCACAACGCAGAACTGCCGCTGGATGTGCAGCGCGACGACTGGACCCTGCCCTTGATCCCCAGGATCCTCGCACGCGGCGTGCCCTTGTTCGCCATCTGCCGCGGCTTCCAGGAAACGAATGTGGCGCTCGGCGGCAGCCTGCACCAGGCCGTGCAAGAGGTGCCGGGCCACAGCGACCACCGCGCCACCAGGGGTGCATCGGCCGACGTGCAATACGGCCTGGCGCACCCGGTGGACATCGTCCCCGGCGGAACCTTGGCGAGAATTCTCGGCACCGAACCTGTCCAGGTCAACTCGGTGCACGGCCAGGGAGTGAACCGCCTCGCCGACGGCCTGCGTGTCGAGGCGCGCGCACCCGACGGACTGGTGGAGGCATTCTCTGTCAGCCAGGTCAGCGGCTTCAACCTGTGCGTGCAGTGGCACCCGGAGTGGCAGGCCGCAAGCAACCCGGTGTCGATGAAATTGTTGAAGGCCTTCGGCGCTGCGTGCCAGGCATACCGTGACCGACACGGCCATCGGCGCCGCACCCGTCACCCCGAGTTGGACCGATAGCGCGGCGCGCCCCATGGCCCCGCAGCGACACCCGATTCGACCCCGATGCACATGCAACAGGTGACCCATGCTCGACAAAAGCAATTTCACATTCACCGATCTGGAAAACTGGCTCAACGAGAGGCGCGTGACCGAGATCGAATGCCTCGTGCCCGACCTCACCGGCGTGGCGCGCGGCAAGATCCTGCCGCGCGAAAAGTTCACCGAAGACCGTGGCATGCGCCTGCCCGAGGCGATCGTCGCGATCGGTGTGACGGGTGAGTTCCCCGAAGAAGGCCCGTATTACGACGTGATCCACGCCACCGATCGCGACATGCACTTGCGCCCCGATCCGAGCACGGTGCGCATCGTGCCCTGGGCGGTCGACCCGACGGCGCAAGTGATCCACGATTGTTTCGACCGCGACGGCAACATGATTGCCTATGCGCCGCGCAGCGTGCTGCGCCATGTCTGCGACCTGTATGCCGCAGAAGGCTGGGCGCCCATTGTCGCGCCCGAGTTGGAGTTCTACCTGGTCGAGCGCAACTCCGACCCGAACACGCCGCTGCGCCCGCCCAAGGGCAGAAGCGGAAGAGCCGAAACTTCGCGCCAGGCGTACTCGATCGACGCGGTGAACGAGTTCGATCCGCTGTTCGAAGACATCTTCGACTATTGCGAAAAGATGGAGTTGAACGTCGACACCTTGATCCACGAAGTCGGCGCCGGCCAGATGGAGATCAACTTCTTCCACGACCATCCGCTCGCCCTGGCCGACGAGGTGTTCTTCTTCAAGCGCACCATCCGCGAGGCTGCCATGCGCCACGAGATGTTCGCCACCTTCATGGCCAAGCCGATGGCCAACGAACCCGGCAGCGCGATGCACGTGCACCAAAGTGTCGTCGCCAAGGCCACCGGCCAGAACATTTTCAGCAACGCCGACGGCTCGCCCTCCAAGGAGTTCTTCTGGTACATCGGCGGCTTGCAGAAGTACACACCCGCCGCGATGGCGCTGTTCGCGCCCTATGTCAATTCATACCGGCGCCTGGTGCGCTCGAACTCCGCGCCGATCAATATTCAGTGGGGCACCGACAACCGCACCGTGGGCATCCGCTCGCCGGTGGCAACGCCGCAGTCGCGGCGCATCGAGAACCGCGTCATCGGCGCCGACGCCAACCCTTATGTGGCGCTCGCGGCGACACTGGCCTGCGGCTATCTCGGCATCAAGAACGGCATCGAGCCGGCCGCTGAATGCAAGGGCGACGCCTATTTGTCGGAGTTCCAGCTGCCGCGATCCTTGAGCGAGGCGCTGGGATGGCTCGCCGATGAGAAAGAATTGCACGACGTGCTGGGCCAGCAGTTCATCACGGTGTACTCAGAGGTCAAGGAAATCGAACATGACGAGTTCATGAAAGTGATCTCGCCTTGGGAGCGAGAACACCTGTTGTTGCACGTCTGAGCCCGCGGAGCCGAGCATGACCATCCCCCCGCAATCCGCGCCGCGCGCCACGCGCGACTGGCAAGCCGCCGACACGGCGCACTACCTGCATCCTTTCACCGACTTCAAGTCGCTCTCGGCCAAGGGTTCGCGAATCATCGTCCGGGCCGACAACATCTATCTCTGGGACAGCGAAGGCCACAAGATCTTCGATGCGATGTCGGGCCTGTGGTGCGTCAACGTCGGCTATGGGCGTGTTGAGTTGATCGACGCGGCGACGCGTCAGTTGAAGGAACTGCCCTTTTACAACAGCTTCTTCCAAACCGCCACGCCACCGGCGATCGAACTCGCCGAGCTGCTGGCCCAGGTGAGCCCACCGCAGTTCCAGCATGTGTTCTTCTCGGGCTCGGGCTCGGAAGGCAACGATACCGTGGTGCGCATGGTGCGCCGCTATTGGGACGTGCTCGGCCAGTCCCTACGCAAAGTCATCATCGGCCGCCGAAACGGCTACCACGGCTCGACGATGGCCGGCGCCTCGCTGGGCGGCATGAGCGGCATGCACGAACAGGGTGGCCTGCCGATTCCCGACATCGTGCACATCGAGCAGCCGTTCTGGTTCGAGCTCGGGCGCATGTTGACCCGCGATGAATTCGGCCTGCAGGCGGCGAGCTGGCTGGAATCGAAGATCCTGGAACTCGGGCCTGAGCGTGTCGCTGCTTTCATCGGCGAGCCCGTCCAAGGCGCCGGCGGCGTGATCGTTCCGCCTGAAACCTACTGGCCGGAAATCCAGCGCATCTGCGACAAATACGGCGTGCTGCTCGTCAGCGATGAAGTGATCTGCGGCTTCGGCCGCACCGGCCATTGGTTCGGCTGCGAGCGCTTCGGCTTCCGCCCCGACCTGATGACCTTCGCCAAGGGCGTGACCTCGGGCTACGTCCCGCTCGGCGGCGTCATGGTGGGGGAGCGAATCGCGAACGTGCTGATCGAAAAAGGCGGGGAGTTCACGCACGGCTATACCTACTCGGGGCATCCGGTGGCCTGCGCCGTCGCGCTGGCCAATATCCGTTTGATCCAATCGGAGCGCCTGGTCGAAAAGGTGCGCGACGACACCGGCCCCCACCTGGCGCAGCATTTCGCCGCGCTGGCCGGGCACCCGCTCGTGGGCGAGGCGCAGACCTGTGGCCTGATGGGCGCGCTGCAATTGGTCAAGGACAAGGCGACGGGCCAGGCCTTCGACACCCAGCTCGAAGTCGGCATGGTCTGCAGGGGCCACTGCTTCGGCGCGAATCTCATCATGCGTGCCGTCGGCGACCGCATGATCGTTGCTCCGCCCCTGGTGACCACGCGCGCCCAGATCGACGAACTCGCCCAGCGCATCCGGGCTTGCCTGGACCTGACACTGGCCGACTTGCAGCAGCGCGGCTGGGCGTAGTCGAACCTGGACATCCCGGGGTTTGCCGCTAGACTTTGCGGCTGACTCGATCGCACGAAGACAGACACCTCGGTCCTCGTCGCTTTCTGATTCCGGGAAGTTCACGAATGGTCGCGTTGAACCCTGCCCCCGACTGGCACGCCAGGGCGAAGGGCCTGCACCTGGACGGGCGCGCCGTGATTGCCGGCCAGCGCCGCGCTGCGACATCGGGCCAGACATTCGACAGCGTCTCGCCCATCGATGGGCGCAGCCTGTCAGCGGTGGCACGTGGCCAGGCGGCCGATATCGACGCCGCCGTCGTGTCGGCACGCAAGGCCTTCGACGACTCGCGCTGGGCCGGCGAGTCACCGGCCGCACGCAAGAAAATCTTGCAGTGCTTCGCCGAGAAGATTCTCGGCGCGCAAGACGAACTCGCGCTGTCAGAGACCCTGGACATGGGCAAACCGATTCGCTACAGCCTGAGCGTGGACGTTGCCGCGACCGCCCGCTGCATCGCCTGGTACGGCGAAGCCATCGACAAGGTCTACGATGAAATTGCGCCGACGCCCCGCAGCGCGCTGGCATTGATTCAGCGCGAGCCGATGGGCGTGATCGGCGCCATCGTTCCCTGGAACTACCCGATGATCATGGCGGCGTGGAAGCTCGCTCCGGCCTTGGCCGCGGGCAACAGCGTCGTGCTCAAGCCCAGCGAAAAGTCCCCGCTCACGGCCTTGCGCCTGGCTGAACTCGCGCTCGATGCCGGCCTGCCCGAAGGCGTGTTCAACGTCGTGCCGGGTTTCGGCGACGAGGCCGGACAGGCGCTGGCCTTGCACATGGACGTTGACGCGATCGCCTTCACGGGCAGCACGCGCGTGGGCCGCAAGATGCTCGAGTACGCGGGGCGCAGCAATCTCAAGCGCGTCTACAACGAGCTCGGCGGCAAATCGGCGTTTCTCGTGTTCAAGGATTTCGCCCACACCCGGCGCGCCGCGCAAACCGTTGCGGCCAGCATGTTCTTCAACCAGGGCGAGAGTTGCAACGCGCCCTCGCGCGTTCTCGTGCAGCGCGACATCGCCGATGAATTTGTCGAACGGGTCAGCGCCGAAGTGCCGAAATACCAGCCGGGCGACCCGCTCGACCCGAGCACCGAAATGGGTGCCATCGTCGACAAGGCCCAACTGCACACCGTGCTGGGCTATATCGAGGCCGGCCGCAGCGAAGGTGCACGGCTGGCCTGCGGCGGCGCGCAGGTGCGCGGCGAAACGGGGGGCTGTTTCGTGCAACCCACCGTCTTCGACAGCGTGACGAATGACATGCGCATCGCGCGCGAAGAAATCTTCGGCCCGGTGCTGTCCATCATCCGATTCGACAGCGAAGACGAAGCCGTGGCGCTGGCCAACGATTCTGCGTATGGCTTGCAGGCCAGCGTATGGAGCGACGACCTGAATCGCGCGCACCGCGTGGCACGGCGCCTGCGCGTCGGCACGGTGCACGTCAACCAGTACGACGAAGACGACATCACCGTGCCCTTCGGCGGCTACAAACAAAGCGGCAACGCGCGCGACAAGTCCCTGCATGCCCTGGACAAGTACACTGAGATCAAGACCACCTGGATCCGCGTCGATTGACTCGCCGGGGTCGCGCTCATGAAAGACTTCAAGGATCTGCTCGCTGCGCAGGGCGTTCACACCCTGATCGCCCAATTCACCGACCTGCACGGCGTGGCCAAAGGCAAGCTCGTGCCCCTGGTCAATGCCGACGCGCTGTTGACCGACGGCGTGGGCTTTTCCGGGCCGTCGATCTGGGGAACGGGATTGCCGCGCACCGGGCGGCGCGCCGAATACTTCGCCCGCGGCAGCGCCAGCACGGCGCGGGCCTTGCCCTGGATGCCGGGCTATGCACGCATCGCCTGCGACGGATTTGTCGATGGCGAACCCTTTGACGCCTGCCCGCGCCAGGTGCTGCGGCGCCAGATCGCTCGCTTGCAGCAACGCGGCTGGTTCTTGCAGACCGGCATCAAGCCCGAGTTCTTCTTGCTGCGCAAGCTCGAAGGCAGCTATGCACCTGCTGACCCCGACGACCTGCTCGCCAAACCTTCCTACGACCTCAAAAGCCTGCCGCGTCAGAGCGACTTTCTCGCCCAGCTCGTGGTGGGTCTGAAGGCCTGCGGCCTGGACGTGTTCCAGATCGACCATGAAGACGCACGGGGCCAGTACGAAGTGAACTTCGTCCATGCCGACGCATTGACCAGTGCCGACAACCTGATGTTGTTCAAGATGGCGGCGCAGGTTCTCGCTGAACAGCGCGGCATGGTTTTTTCGATGATGCCCAAGCCCATCGCCAGCCAGCCCGGCAGCGCCATGCACTTCCACGTATCGCTGTGGGACAGCGACGACGATAACGCGCGCTGCGTGTTCAACAAACACGGCGGCGATCATCGAGGCGGCCTGTCTGCACTGGGTCAACAATTCATCGCCGGCGTCCTGGCACACTCGGCCGCGCTGTGCGCGCTCGCCGCGCCCACGGTCAACTCCTACAAACGGCTCGTCGTCAGCGAATCGATCTCTGAGCCGAGCCGGGTGTCCGCCTTCGTGGCGCACGGCCCGAACAACCGCACGGCCCTGGTTCGCACCCTGGATGGACGATTCGAGTGGCGCCTGCCCGACGCCAGCGCGAATCCCTACCTCGCCACCGCGGCGCTGATCGCTGCCGGCCTGGACGGCATCGACCGCAAGCTCGATGCCGGGCCGGCGTGCCTGGACGACTTGTTCGAAGTGCCGCTCGCCCAGATCCGCGAACGCGGCATCGCCTTGCTGCCGCAGGACTTGCGCGAAGCGCTGGGCGCGCTGCGCGCCGACAAAGTGATCTGCGCAGCCCTGGGCGAGACCTTGGCTGAACAGTTCGTGCGGCTCAAAAGCGCCGAATGGAACGAGTACCGTCAACACGTGAGCGACTGGGAACTGCAGCGCTATGCTTGCATGTTTTGAATCGAAGGAAACCCGCGTTGGCCACCCCGCATCGCGCATCCGAAATGCACTCGGCCGCTACGCTCGAGGCCGGCACGGTCGACCAGGCCAGGGCTAACAAGCCCCTGCGCGACGGCGTGCAGAAAAAGCCGGTCAGCTGAACCCCGCGCCGCACGTTCGCCTCTGGTTGGCCTACGTCTGTCTGGCCAGCAGCATGGCCGTGGTGGGCAGCTATGTCGCGCTGTCGAAAACCCTCGTCCTGATATTTCCGCTGTTCGTCCTGGCCGGGCTGCGCTTCGCCGTCGCCGCTCTTGCCATGGCGGCATGGGTAAAACGCGGCGCCCTGGAGGCACCGCTCGATGCACGCGCCAGGCGGCTGTTGTTCGTCGAGTCGTTCTTCGGCAATTTCCTGTTTTCCGTGTGCATGCTTGCCGGCATGGCGCTGACCTCGGCGCTTGCCGCCGGGGTGATCATGGCGGCCATGCCCGCCGTCGTCGCCTTGCTGTCCTGGTGGTGGTTGGGCGAACGCATCACGCGCCGCGTCGCCGCAGGCATTACCTGCGGCGTGGGCGGTATCGCCATGGTGTCGCTGAGCCTGAATGCCCAGGCACACTCCGATACCTCGTTCGGCCAGGTCCTGCTGGGCAATCTGGCCCTGGTCGGCGCAGTGAGCTGCGAAGCGATCTATGTCGTCGTCGGCAAGAAGCTCGCCGCCGAGGTCTCGCCCAAGCGCATCAGTGCGCTCATCAATCTCTGGGGATTGGCATTGGTCGCGCCATTTGCGGTGTGGCAGGCGCGGTCCTTCGATTTCCACACCGTCGACGCCCCTGCGTGGACCTTGCTCGTGTTCTATTCGCTCGCCGCCAGCGTGGTCACGGTGTGGCTATGGATGACGGGGCTGCGCCACGTGCCTGCGTCACAGGCGGGAGTGTTCACGGTCATGCTGCCGGTGAGCACGGCAGCGGTGGGCGTCCTCTTCCTCGGCGAGCAGTTCAGCAGCGTCCAGGCCGGGGCGTATTCACTTGCACTGGCCGGCGTTGTGTTGGCCACCTGGCCTGCTGCGGCGCCGCGTGGCGCGTGATCAAGGTTTGCGCGTGCAGCCTGCGGGCCCGGCGCGCCCGAAGGCGATCGCGGCGAGCGGCGCATAGCGCCCGAGGCTGCGTATGACGTGGAGTCGATCGCCGCGCAGCTCCCATTGAACTTCGCCTGGGCCCTGGCCACCCTGCTGCGCCGCCACCAGGGTGGCGGCGTCGATCCGGCCTTCGAAGGCCTGGAGTTCCGGCACACCGCCGAGCTGCGCTGTGAATCGCTGGTGGTGCTGCGCAATCCTCAACGACGTACCGCGGGAGCGGCCCAAGCCGCACCACAGGCCATCGACGCGCGCCGGCACCACCCACAAGTGGACACGGCTCGATTTGTCGAGGCCGACGGCTTTGTCCGGCACGGCGATCGTCACGCTCCGATCGGGCAGCCAATCGCCCATGTCCCAGTCGTGCGAGACGATTCGCGTGCCGGGTGTCAGCCCCAGCAGCTTCGGGCGCAATCGCAGGTTCACGTCGGGCAGCAGGTACATGGTGATCACGCTGGCGCCGCTCAAGTCGGTCGAGAACAAGTCCTGCTCGCGAAACTCGACGCGCTTGGCGACGCCCGCCCGCTCGGCGTTGCGCCTGCTGCGGCGCACCAGGTCGGGATCGATCTCCACGCCCAGGCCACGCGCACCGAAGCGCCCGGCCGCGAGGATGACGATTCGGCCGTCGCCCGAGCCCAGGTCGATCAAGGTATCGCTCGGCCCCACGTTGGCGATTTCCAACATCGCCAGCGCCACACGATTGGGCGTGGTGATGAAGGGAACCTCTTCCGTTGCCAGAGCGCCTGCGGCAGACCCGGCCAGCAAGGCCAGGGTCACCCAGCATTGAGCGCCCAGCCGGCGCAAGCGCCCAGGCCGCATCGCTGCGTTCAAGGGATTTGCTCCTCTAGCTGTGGCCGCTGCGCCAATTGCCAGACGCGCCGCGGCGACACGTCTTTCAAGCGATGGTCGCTCCACACCTGGCGCCAGCGGCGCGCGCCGGGCGTGCCGTTCCACAGGCCCAGCATGTGGCGCGCCGCCTTGTGCCAGGCAATGCCTTGTGCAACCAGCGTTTCCATGTAGCCGACCATTTGCAATTCGATGGCAGCACGCTCGAGCTCGCGCGGCGCGGCACCGCAGTAGCGGCTGTCCCAGGACCCGAGGCCCCAGGGATGGTGGTAGGCGTCGCGACCCAACATCACACCGTCCACATGCCGGAGCTGCGTATCGATCTCCTCGGGCTGACTCAAGCCTCCATTCAAGACGATCGTCAGCGCCGGGAAGTCACGCTTCAGGCGATGCACGGTCTCGTAACGCAGCGGCGGGAGTTCGCGGTTTTCTTTCGGACTGAGCCCGCGCATGGGCCCGTCCACTGCGGACGGGCCCGTGGCTGGCGAAGGCCCGAGCGCGTCTCGGGCGCGAGGGCTCAAACCTTGCAGCCAGGCATTGCGCGCATGCACGATGAAGACGCTGCAGCCCGCCAGTGCCACCGTACCGACGAAATCGCGCACGAAATCGTAGCTCTCGGTGCGATCGATGCCGATGCGGTGCTTCACCGTGACTGGCAAGGCCACGGCATCGGCCATCGCCTTCACACAGTCGGCGACCAACTCAGGCTCAGCCATCAGGCACGCACCGAAAGCACCACGCTGCACGCGCGGGCTCGGGCAACCGCAATTCAAATTGATTTCATCGTAGCCCCAGCGCTCACCCAGGCGCGCGCAAGCGGCCAGATCGGCAGGCTCGCTGCCGCCGATCTGAAGCGCCAGCGGGTGTTCATCGGCATTGAAATCCAGATGGCGTGCCGCGTCACCGTGCAACAACGCGCCGGTTGTCACCATCTCGGTGTAAAGCCTTGCGCGGCGCGTGAGCAGCCGATGGAAGCTGCGGCAATGCCGGTCCGTCCATTCCATCATCGGGGCGACGCACAGGCGCCAGGGGTTCATGGGCTGAATCGTCTCCATGCTTTCGAGAGAATTTGTCCAGGCAAGGATTGGAACAGATCGATTGCCCACCCCCGCAGATGCACGGTCGCACCGAACGCTATGCTTCGCTCCTAGACACAACAGCATTCTCACCATGGTAGAACCCTCGCCCGCTTCTGCGAGCGGCGCACTTGCAGGTCTGCGCGTGATCGACCTCTCGCGCGTGCTCGCCGGCCCGCTGTGCGCGCAGATGCTCGCCGACCACGGCGCCCAGGTCATCAAGGTCGAACCCCCCGGCGGCGACGAGACGCGCCAGTTCGGCCCGCCATTCGACGCTGCCGGTCAGGCGGCCTACTTCGGCGCACTCAATCGTGGCAAGCGTTCGATCGGCCTGGATCTGTCGCGCTCGGCTGGGCGCGCCGTGCTCGAGCGCTTGCTCGACGGTGCCGACGTGCTGATCGAAAATTTCCTTCCCGGCACGATGGAGAAATGGGGGATGGGCTTCGAGGCCGTGCTGGCGCCGCAGCATCCGCGTTTGATTTATTGCGGCATTTCCGGTTTCGGCGCCGACGGGCCACTGGGCGGCCTGCCGGGCTACGACGCCGTGCTGCAGGCCATGTGCGGCGTGATGAGCATCAATGGCACGCCCGAATCGGGGCCGTTGCGCGTGGGCATTCCCGTGGTCGATTTCCTGACCGGCTACAACGCCCTGGTGGGCGTGTTGCTCGCCCACGCGGCGCGCGAGCGCAGCGGCCGCGGCCAGCGTGTCGAAGCCACCTTGTTCGACACCGGCCTGAGCATGCTGTTGCCGCACGCCGCGAACTGGATGAGCTCGGGAGCGACGCCGCAGCGCCTGGGCAGCGCGCACCCCAACCTCTCGCCCTACGACCGCTACGCTGCGAGCGACGGCGACTTGTTCCTCGGCGTCGTCAACGACGGCCAGTTCCGGCGCTTCTGCGAATGCGTGTCGCGCCCAGACCTGTGCGGCGATCCGCGTTTCAGCGACAGCCGCTCGCGCCTGGCCCATCGCACGGCCTTGCGCACCGAAATCGAAGGCACGCTGGCTGGCTACAAGCTGTCAGACTTGTGCGACAAATTGATGCGGCGTGGCGTCCCTGCCGGGCCGGTGAACAGCGTGCCGCAGGCATTCGCCCAGGCCCACACGGCGCACCGGGGGATGGCGCTGGAGCACGACGGCCACCGCTCGCTGGGAATTCCAGTCAAACTTTCCTCGAATCCCGGACGGCCGGGAAATCGACCGCCGACATTCAGCGAGCACGCCGAGCCGATCCTGACCGAGCTGGGTTACAGCGGCGCGCAAATCGACACCTTGCGCGCCGAGGGTGCGGTGTTGAGTCCCAGTGCTTGAGCGCCGCGCGACAAGCAAGATCGGGCCGGGCGCAAGCCGCGCCGACGCCCGGGGGTGCGCCCCTCAGGGCGTGGTCTGCACGCTGAGGATGCGCCCGCTGCGGGTATCGATTTCGCAGCGGTAGTTGAACGGCACGGTCTGCATGCCCGGCGCACGCTGCACTGCGCCCTGCCCCTCCAGGCTGGTGTTGGTGTCCGCCGCGGCGCTGAGCTGGCGCGAATCGGAATCGAATGCGATGCGCACGACGCGTGGGTATTTCTGCTTCAAATCCGCAGCGCTGGCCCCCTCGCACGCCTCGGGCGACACGAAGGTCAGGTCGGGCTGCCACACCGGCTCGGCCGGCGTGCGGTCGGACCCGGTTTCACGAAACATCACGCCTGAGGTCGTACCAGCCTTGGCGTTGTAAGCACAGCTGTAGGTGAACGCATTCGCGCCCCCGGCTCGGCTGCTGTAGCGGCCCTCGCCACGCACACTGGTTTCGTCATCTTGCGCAGGCACCACGCTGCGTTTGGCCGCGACAAACTGCAATTCCTTCGCCGCGGCGCCACGCATGCGCTTCACGGTTTCGGCCACTGCGGTTTCGCAGCGCTCAAGGGCCCTGGAGGGCTCGGTTTGAGCGAAGCTCTGCGACCCGACCAGCCCTTGTGCGAACGCCAATCCGACGAACAGATTATGAAATTTCATGGGAGCCTCCCAGCACCGATACGATCCATTGCTGCGATGGTCTCGCCTTTTGGGCTGGCGCACAAGGGCGGCACGCCCCCGCATCCGAGGGCGACCGAACAAGGTGCAGGATCCATCGCCGATCAATCCCTGATCTCGTGCCTGGGTTGCGCAGGCTTGGTTGCTGTGGCGGGTCACCGTGCGGCGGCCTGAATCACACTCACAAAACGAGGCCACAAGGGCTCGGGCAGGTCATGCCCCATGCCGTCGACGATGTCCAGGCCTGCCCCGGCGATCTTGGCAACCAGGTCGTGCGCAGCCGCCACCGGCACCAGCGTATCGGCGCGGCCGTGGATGATTTGCGTGGGCACCCGCAGTCCGGCCAATGCACTCGATCGATCCCCATCGGCGGCGATCGCGACGACTTGCCGCAGATTCGCCTGCGGCCGGTAGGCACGGCGCACCCAGGCCTCGACGCGCGCTTTGATTTCGCCGTCGTCGGTGGGGAAACCGGGGCTGCTGATAAGGCGATACAGGCGCACGTAGTACGCCAGGATGGCCGCCATGCCCCCTGCCTTTCGCGGGCGCGACAGCATCGCTGCGCGCACCTTCAGCGTCGGGCCAGGCAAGTGTCGCGCCCCGCTGCTCGTCATCATCAGCGTCAGGCTCTTGACCCGCTCGGGACGGCGCAGTGCCAGGCGTTGCGCGACCATGCCGCCCATCGACGCACCGCAGACGTGGGCGCCGGCGATGCCCAGGGCGTCGAGCACACCGGCGGCGTCGTCTGCCAGGTCACTCAGCGTGTAGGCGCTGTTCACCTTCATGCCCAGGGAATACTTGGCGAGTTCGACGGCGATATTGGGCACGCCGGCATGGTCGAAGCTTTGACTCAGGCCCACGTCGCGGTTATCGAACCGGATCACGCGAAAGCCTGCACGCAGCAGCGCGTTCACGAACCCCTGCGGCCAGGCCACGAGCTGCATGCCCAGGCCCATGATGAGCAGCACCGGCGGCGCATCCGGCGGCCCTTGGTCGTCGACCTCGATGAGGACGCCGTTGGCGCTGAGCTGCATCGGCGCCGATCCTAGGCCGCTTCGCGACTCGCGCGCTTGCGGTCGTGTTCCTTCAGGTGGCGCTTGCGGATGCGGATCGATTTCGGCGTGATCTCGACCAATTCGTCGTCGGCAATGAATTGCACCGCGTATTCGAGCGTCAGGATGATCGCCGGAGTGATCTTGATCGCCTCTTCCTTGCCGCTGACGCGGAAGTTGGTGAGCTGCTTGCCGCGCACGGCGTTGACGACGAGGTCGTTGTCGCGCGAGTGGATGCCGATCACCATGCCTTCATAGAGGGGGTCGCCCGCACGCACGAACATGCGGCCGCGGTCGTCGAGCTTGCCCAGGGAATAGGTCACCGCTTCACCGTCATCCTGGCTGATCAATACGCCGTTCTTTCGTCCTTCGATCTCGCCGCGAAACGCTTCATAGCCGTCGAAGATGTTGCTGATGAGGCCTGTGCCGCGCGTCATGTTCAGGAACTCGTTCTGAAAGCCGATCAGGCCGCGCGCCGGAATCCGGTAATCCAGCCGCACCCGGCCGTTGCCGTCGGGCTCCATGTTGGCGAGTTCGCCGCGCCGTTCGCCCAGGGCCTGCATCACCGCGCCTTGGTGCTGGTCCTCGACGTCGGCCGTGAGCAGCTCGATGGGCTCGTGACGCTCGCCCTGGACCATACGGAACACGACACGCGGCCGCGACACGGCCAGTTCGTAACCTTCGCGACGCATCGTCTCCAACAGAATCGTCAAATGCAATTCGCCGCGGCCCATCACTTCGAAGATGCCGTCCTCGCTCGTGTCGTTCACCCGCAGCGCGACGTTCGACTGCAGCTCCCGGTCCAGGCGGTCGCGCAATTGCCGGCCCGTGACGTACTTGCCTTCGCGTCCCGCAAGCGGCGAGTTGTTGACGCAAAAATTCATCGTCAAGGTCGGCTCGTCGATGAGCAGCATGGGCAGCGGCACCGGGCGCTCCAGGTCGGTGAGGGTGACGCCGATGCTGATGTCCTCGATGCCGTTGACGAGCACGATGTCGCCCGGCAAAGCTTCGCTGGCTTGTTGCCGCTCCAGGCCCTCGAACTTCAGGACCTGGTTGACGCGTGCGCGCCGCGGCGGGCTGTCAGGCCCGGCATAGACGGCCACTTCCTGCATGGGCCGCAACGTCCCCTGGTTGATGCGGCCGATGCCGATGCGTCCCACGTAACTCGAATAATCCAGCGAGCAGATTTGCAGTTGCAATGGGTCGTCGCGGCTGCCTTCGTGGGCGGGAACATGCTCGAGGATGGCGTCGAACAGCGGCGCCAGGTCAGTGCCTGTCTGGCCCTTCTTCAAGGTCGCCCAACCGTTCAGGCCGGAGGCAAAGATGACGGGGAAGTCGAGTTGTGCCTCAGTGGCGTGCAGCTTGTCGAACAGATCGAAGGTCGCATTGATCACATAGTCGGCGCGCGCGCCGGGTCGGTCCACTTTGTTGACGACGACGATGGGTCTCAGGCCCAGCGCCAGGGCCTTGCGGGTGACGAAGCGCGTTTGCGGCATCGGTCCCTCGACGGCGTCAACAAGCAGCAGCACGCTGTCCACCATCGACAACACGCGCTCGACCTCGCCGCCGAAATCGGCGTGGCCGGGTGTGTCGACGATATTGATGTGCGTGCCCTGCCACTCGACGGCACAGTTCTTGGCCAGGATCGTGATGCCGCGTTCGCGTTCCAGGTCGTTGCTGTCCATGACGCGCTCCGCCACTTTTTCGTTGGCGCGGAACGTGCCGCTCTGGCGCAGCAGCTGGTCAACCAAGGTGGTCTTTCCGTGGTCGACGTGGGCAATGATGGCGACGTTGCGGATTTGGCGGCTCATGGGGATCGGCTTTCGTGGGTTTGCGTGGGCAGGCCCTGCACCTCGGTCGGACTGAGCAGCCGCTTGGCGATCAGTTCGCCGCCGCTGATGTGGGCACTGCCCAGGAAGGCATGGGGTTGGGGCCCGTAGACGCGCGCCAAGGCGGCGTCGGGCAGCTCGAGGCGTTGCCGCACGCCGCCGAGAAAAAGCGCGGCGGCGCCGGCGTCGAGGCGAACCAGGGGAGCTTCGCCCAGCAGTGCGTCGGGCCTGAGCAATCGCGCGTCGCGACTGGCTTCGTCGAGCGCGGCGAGTTCGTCGAGCGTGCACGCGGATTGAAGCGTCTGCGAGCCACTGCCGGTGCGCCGCAAGGCCTGCAGGTGTGCGCCGCAGCCGAGCAGGTTGCCGATGTCTTGGGCCAGCACGCGGATATAGGTTCCTTTGCTGCAATGCACGTCGATGCGCCACTCATCGCCAGCGCCGTCGACGATGTCGATGGCATACACACTGATGCGCCGCGGTGCACGCTCGACGGCCATCGCGGCGCGAGCGTATTCGTACAGGGCCTTGCCTTCGTGCTTGAGGGCCGAGTGCATGGGAGGGACTTGTTCGGTGTCGCCGGTGAGCTGAGCACATACCGCTCGCAGCTGCTCGCGCGCGACGCTCACTTGCCTGACCTCGACAGCGTCGCCTTCGCCGTCGCCCGTCGTCGTCGTCACACCGAGTTTGAGCGTCGCGCGATAGCGCTTGTCGGCGTCCAGGCCGAGTTGCGAAAACTTGCACGCCGCGCCGAAACACAGCGGCAGCAAGCCCGTCGCCAGCGGGTCCAGCGTTCCGGTGTGGCCGCACTTCTGCGCGCGGAACAGGCGTTTGGCGATCTGCAGGGCCTGGTTGCTCGACACGCCCAGCGGCTTGTCGAGCAGCAGCACGCCGTGCACGGCGCGGCGCGGTGTGCGAACCGGCCGCGGCAAGGCGAGAGCTGAAGCTGCCATGGCCTGGAGGTGTTGAGCGACTTGCATGGACCGCGTTGTGGCCGTCAGTCCTTGGCGCGCGTCGCGTTCGCCTTGGCGATCAACAGGCTCAGTTCCGCGGCACGTTCAGTGGTTCTGTCGAACACGAAATGCAGGGTCGGCACCGTGTGAATTTGCAGTTTCTTGAACAGGCCGTTGCGGATGAATCCTGCGGCTTCATTCAGGCCTGCTTCGCACTGCGACGGGTCGCCCACGAGCAGCGAAAAGAAAACCTTGGCGTGCGCATAGTCGGGCGTGACTTCAACCGCATGAATCGTCACCATGCCCACGCGCGGGTCCTTCAGCTCGCGGATCAGCCCGGCGACGTCGCGCTGGATCTGGTCGGCGATGCGGAAGCTTCGATTGGGAATGGTTCGTTTGTGTTTCATGCTCGCTGGCGCCGACAAAAACAAAACCCGCCTTCCTTTCGGTCGGCGGGGTTTGCTGTGAAGAAGCTGTTCCGCCTACAGGGTGCGTGCGACTTCCTTGACCTCGAAGAATTCGAGCGCGTCGCCTTCCCGGATCTCGTTGTAGTTCTTCAGCTTGATGCCGCACTCGAAGCCGGAGGCAACTTCGCGAACGTCGTCTTTGAGGCGCCGCACCGACTCGACTTCTCCGCTGTAGACCACGACGTTGTCGCGCAACAAGCGGAAGCGCGCGCCGCGGCGCACCAGGCCTGCCGTGACCATCGAGCCCGCCACGGTGCCGATCTTCGAGGCCACGAACACGGTGCGAATCTCGGCGGTGCCGATGACTTCTTCGCGCTGCTCGGGGGCGAGCATGCCCGTCATTGCCGCCTTCACTTCGTCGACCGCGTCGTAGATGATGTTGTAGTAGCGGATGTCGACGCCATTGTTCTCGGCCAGCTTGCGCGCACCGGCGTCGGCGCGCGTGTTGAAGCCGATGATGACGGCCTTGGAGGCGATCGCCAGGTTGATGTCGCTCTCGGAAATCCCGCCCACTGCCGCGTGCACGATCTGCACCTTGACTTCGGGCGTGCTGAGCTTGACGAGAGACTGCGCCAATGCCTCCTGCGAACCCTGCACATCGGCCTTGACGATCAGGGCCAGAGTCTGGATCTCGCCCTGACTCATCTGGTCCATCATCGTTTCCAGCTTCGCGGCCTGGCGCTTGGCCAGCTTCACGTCGCGGTACTTGCCCGAGCGGAAGGTCGCGATTTCACGCGCGCGGCGCTCGTCGGACAGCACCATGAACTCATCGCCGGCTTGCGGCACTTCGGTCAGGCCTTGAATTTCGACGGGGATCGAAGGGCCGGCCTCGGCCGCTGTCTTGCCGTTTTCGTCGAGCATGGCGCGCACCCGGCCATAGGTGGAGCCTGCCAGCACGACGTCGCCGCGCTTGAGGGTTCCGCTTTGCACGAGGATGGTGGCCACCGGGCCGCGGCCCTTGTCGAGTTTGGCTTCGATCACCAGACCCTTGGCGGGTGCCTCCTTGGGCGCGCGCAGTTCCAGCACTTCGGCCTGCAACAAAACCTGCTCGAGCAACTGATCGATGCCCTGGCCGGTCTTGGCCGAGACCGGGACGAAGGGCGACTCGCCTCCGAAGTCTTCCGGTACGACTTGTTCGGCCACCAGTTCAGACTTGACGCGCTCGATGTTCGCCTCGGGCTTGTCGACCTTGTTCATCGCCACGACGATGGGCACGCCCGCCGCCTTGGCGTGGTGGATCGCTTCCTTGGTCTGCGGCATCACGCCGTCGTCGGCGGCGACGACCAGGATCACGATGTCGGTGGCTTTCGCGCCGCGCGCGCGCATCGCCGTGAAGGCGGCGTGGCCGGGGGTGTCGAGGAAGGTGATCATGCCGCGCGGCGTGTCGACGTGGTAGGCGCCGATGTGCTGGGTGATGCCACCGGCTTCACCCGCCGCAACGCGCGCGGTGCGAATCCTGTCGAGCAGGGAGGTCTTGCCGTGATCGACGTGGCCCATCACGGTCACGACGGGGGCGCGCGGCAGCACGTCGTGCGCGACCTCGGCTTCGGTATCTTCGAGAAACGCTTCGGGGTCGTCGAGCTTGGCGGCCAGGGCCTTGTGGCCCATTTCCTCGACGACGATCATCGCCGTCTCCTGATCGAGCTGCTGATTGATCGTGACCATCTGGCCGAGTTTCATCAATTGTTTGATGACCTCGGAGGCCTTCACCGACATCTTGTGCGCGAGGTCGGCAACGCTGATCGTCTCGGGCACGTGCACTTCTTGCACCACCTGCTCGGCCGGGGCAACGTAACTCGTCGCCGGGCCATCGTTGCGCTCACCGCGCCGCCCGGCGCGGGGGGCACGCCAACCCGGCCGGCCCGCACCCGAAGCGCCCGTGGCACCACGCGGCTTGAGGGCACGCTTCTTCGCGGCGTCATCGGCCCAACTGCTGGAAAGTTTTTCCGATTTGACCGACTTCTTGTCGCCCGCCTTGGCCAATCCCGGCGGCCCGCCCGGGGCTGCGCCGGCTTTCTTATGGATCGTTCCCTTGATGCCGTCCTTGCCGGCTTGCGCCACAGGCTTGGGCTCCTCGACCTTCTTCGCGGCGGGCACGCGTTTGGGCGCCGACATCATGGCCCGGATCGCCACGGCTTCGTCCTCGGCAGCCTTGCGGCGCTTGGTCAAATCTGCGGCGCGCTGCTTCTCTTCGTTTTCGACATCGGCGGCCTTGATGACGCGCAGCACTGGCCTGGGC
>JBAQUQ010000295.1:0-2525 GCA_049297615.1 Burkholderiaceae bacterium | reverse complement strand
GTCGCAGCGCTGTGTCGAGATCGGCGTCACCGACCTCGGCCTCACATTGCGACTGCAACTGGACCGCCGCGGTTTCGGCCTCGCGCCCGCGAATTCGCCGGTCGCGTTGCGCATCGCCGCGGCAGCGCCGGCCTATTGGCGCTTGCTGCGCGGCCGCGACGACGCGGATCGCCTGTTCTTCGAGCGCGCCCTGGTGATGGAAGGCGACACCGAGATGGGCCTGGTGCTGAAGAACACGCTCGACGCGATCGGGCCGCTGTGGCAATGACAGTCCTTGAACCAGTTCAAGGACGTTCGAGCAGCTTCGGCAGGACGATGTGCACGCTGACCCGAGAAACCGCAGCGCAACAGCGCACCTGCCGGTGTTGCTGCTGCCAACAACCGCAACGAGTACCCCTATGAAGCCCAACCAAGCCACGATGATTTCCGCGATGTGCGTCGCCGCCTTCGCGCTCGCCGCGCACGCGCAAGACCATAAGCCCGTCACCGAACCGGAGATCAGCTACCAGGCCGGCACTTCGCCGCTGGCCGGCGAGCCGATGGTGCAGAGCACGAATCCGAAAGCGCCGCCGATGACCTTGGCCGAGTTCGAGACCGCGCGCAGGATCTATTTCGAGCGCTGCGCGGGCTGTCACGGCGTGCTGCGCAAGGGCGCGACCGGCAAGGCGCTCACCCCCGACATCACCATCCCCAAGGGCACCGACTACCTGAAGGTCTTCATCGCCTACGGCTCGCCCGCAGGAATGCCGAACTGGCAGACCTCGGGCGAGATGACGGAGAAGCAGGTGGATCTGATGGCGCGCTACGTGCAACAAGACCCGCCGCAGCCGCCCGAGTTCGGCATGAAGGAAATGAAGGCGACGTGGAAGGTCACCGTCCCCGTGGGCGATCGCCCGAAGCGCAAGCTGAACAACTACAACATCAGCAACGTCTTCTCGACGACGCTGCGCGACACCGGCGAAGTCGCCCTGATCGACGGCGACACGAAGAAGATCATCAACATCGTCAAGACCGGCTACGCGGTACACATCACGCGCGTCTCGGCCTCGGGGCGCTACCTGTTCGTGATCGGGCGCGACGCCAAGGTCAACATGATCGACTTGTGGATGGCCAAGCCCGACAACGTGGCCGAGGTCCGCATCGGCCTGGAGGCGCGCTCGGTCGACACTTCCAAGGCCAAGGGCTACGAGGACAAGCTGGCGATCGCCGGTGCGTATTGGCCGCCGCAGTTCGTCATCATGAAGGGCGACACGCTCGAGCCCTTGAAGATCGTCTCGACGCGGGGCATGACGGTGGACACGCAGGAATACCACCCCGAGCCGCGCGTCGCGGCCATCGTTGCCGAACATGCACGCCCGCACTTCGTCGTGAACGTGAAGGAGACGGGCAAGATCATCATGGTCAACTACAGCGACCTGAACAACATACGCAGCACCGAGGTCGGCGCCGCGCGCTTCCTGCACGACGGCGGTTGGGACGCGAGCAAGCGTTACTTCCTGGTCGCGGCGAACCAGATGAACAAGATCGCCGTGCTCGACACGAAGACCGACAAGCTGGCCGCCCTGGTGGACGTCGACAAGATCCCGCACCCGGGGCGCGGCGCGAATTTCGTGCACCCGAAGTGCGGCCCGGTGTGGGCCACCGGCCACCTGGGCAGCGAGAAGGTTGCGCTGATCGGCACCGACCCCGTCAAGCACAAGGAGTTCGCCTGGAAGGTCTGCGAAATGCTCGACGGCCAGGGCGGAGGCAATCTGTTCATCAAGACGCACCCGAAGTCCAAGCACCTGTATGTCGATACGCCGCTCAATCCCGACGCGAAGATCAGCCAATCGGTCGCCGTTTACGACATCAAGAATCTGAAAGCCGGCTTCAAGGTGCTGCCGATCGCGCAGTGGGCCGGCATCAGCGACGGCGGCGCGATGCGCGTCGTCCAGCCCGAGTACAACAAGGCCGGTGACGAGGTCTGGTTCGCGGTCTGGTCGGCCAAGGACAAGCAGTCGGCCCTCGTCGTCGTCGACGACAAGACGCTCGGGCTGAAGACCGTGATCAAGGATCCGAAACTGATCACGCCGACCGGGCACTTCAACGTCAACAACACGCAGCACGACGTGTATTGATTTGCAGGCTCTCCAAGAGCGAGAACAGCGAGCCGTGATGCGCTGCGCCGCCTTGTTGCTCGTCCTGCTGGGGCCGCTGGCCGCCTTGGCGCAAGACCTGTCCGCATCGCGCCGCTTTGAACTGCTTCGAATGCTGCGGCAGGACTGCGGCGCCTGCCACGGCATGCTCCTGGGCGGCAGCCTGGGGCCGGCGCTGACGCGCGAGGCGCTGGCCGACAAGCCGCTGCAGGGACTGGCGGCGACGATTTTTCAGGGCCGGCCCGGAACTCCGATGCCCGGCTGGCGCGCGATGCTGAGCCAGGCCGAGGCCCTGTGGATCGCCGAACAGCTCATGCACGGCTTGCCCGAGCAGGCGCAGCGATGAAGCGTCGCGATCTGCTCGCCCTGCTCGGTACGATGCCCCTGGGC
>JBAQUQ010000294.1:0-8202 GCA_049297615.1 Burkholderiaceae bacterium | reverse complement strand
GGCCGGGGCGCGCCGCCGGCTGACACGCCGCGAGACCGCTCAGGCGCTGCTGTCGACCACCAAACTGGCGTGTTTCGTCATGTTCCTGCTGATCGGCGCGACGGTGTTCAGCCTCGCCTTCCAGGCGGTCGATGGGCCCGACTGGGTGGAACACCTCTTCGACAAGCTGCCCGGCGGCGCCACCGGCTTCATGATCTTCGTCACGGCCCTGGTGTTCGTGCTCGGCTTCTTCCTCGACTTCTTCGAAATCGCTTTCGTGCTCCTGCCCCTGCTCGCGCCGATCGCCGAGAAGCTGGGCATCGACCTGATCTGGTTCGGCGTCCTGGTGGGCATCAACCTGCAAGCTTCGTTCATGACGCCGCCGTTCGGCTTTTCCTTGTTCTACCTGCGCAGCGTCGCCCCGGCGGACGACACCGTCGACAGCGTGACCGGGCGCACGCTGCGCGGCGTCAGCACGGGCGACATCTACCTCGGCTCATTGCCCTTCGTCCTGGTGCAGGTCGTGGTGCTGGCCCTGATCATCGCCTTCCCCAACCTGGTGACGGGCGACGCGGCCAAGACCGGGTTCGATCGTGGCGCCATCGAGCGACAACTGCGCGAGATGGCCCGAGACCGCGAGCCCGGAGCCGCACCCGACCCGATGCAACAGTTGCTCGAGAGCATGCAGCGCGATACGAAGTAGGCGTGCCGAACCGCGCCCGGCCTCAATGCCCGGGCGAGCCTGCGGGACGGCCGTTGATCGACTGCCCGAGCATCTCGGCCGTGATCAGGGTGATGCCGCGCGCGGTGACGTGGAATCGCGCCTGGTCCTCGGCCGGGTACAAGCCCGCCTTGAATCCGTCGGGAAGCACGCATTGTTTGTCGACGACGGCGCGGCGCAGCTTCACCCTGCGCCCGATCACCACTTCGGGCAGCACCACGCTGTCCTCGATCAGGCTGTCTTCGCCGACACGCACCTTGGCGAACAGGATCGAGCGCAGCACCGTCGCACCGCTGACGATGCAGCCGCTGGACACCAGGGATTCCAGCGCCACGCCGCGGCGCGAATCGTCGTTGAAGACGAACTTGGCCGGCGGCAGCTGGGACGGATGGCTCAACATGGGCCACTGGTCGTCGTAGAGGTTGAGTTCGGGCACCACCTTGGTGAGATCCAGGTTCGCCTCCCAGTAAGCGTCGATCGTGCCCACGTCGCGCCAGTAGGGCCGTTCGCCCACCATGTTGACGCAGCTGTGGGCGAAGCGATGCGCCATGATGCGGTGCCGCCCCAGGAGTTTCGGCAGCACGTCCTTGGCGAAGTCATGGCTCGAGTCGGGATCGGCGGCGTCGCGCGTGAGCTGCTCGCACAGCAAGCCGGCGTTGAAGACGTAGATGCCCATGCTGGCCAGCGCGCGGTCGGGCGCACCCGGCATCGGCCTGGGCCGCTGCGGCTTTTCATCGAACGCGACGATGCGCCCTTGCTCGTCCACGCTCATCACGCCGAATTCGCTGGCGTCGGCCAGGGAGACGTCGATGCAGGCGACGCTCACGTCTGCGCCATTGGCCACATGCTCGGCGAGCATGACGGCGTAGTCCATCTTGTAGACATGGTCGCCCGCCAGGATCAGCACCAACTCGGCTTTGACGTCGCGCACGATATTCAGGTTCTGGTACAGGGCATCGGCGGTGCCGCTGTACCAGGCCGGACCGACCTGCTGCTGCGCCGGAACGACGTCGACAAATTCGGCCAGGTTGGCCGCGAGAAAGCCCCAGCCGCGTTCGATGTGCCGGATCAGGCTCTGCGCCTTGTACTGGGTGAGCACGGCGACGCGACGGATGCCCGAATTGACGCAGTTGCTCAGCGGAAAATCGATGAGCCTGAGCTTGCCCGCGAAGGGCAAGGCGGGCTTGGCGCGCCAGTCGGTGAGCGGCCCGAGCCGGGTGCCGCGCCCCCCGGCGAGGACGAAGGCGAATGTGCGCCGCGTCAGTTGACTCGTGCCTCCGGACCTGGAAGCCACCGTCGAGATACGGTAGCCGCTGTCGGACATCTGGTTGTTCATCTGGCATCTCCGTTCGCATGGCGCTGACTTCGAGGACGTCGATGCCGGGGCCGTGGCAGTCCGCGCCCGGTGCATCGGGCCTCGCCCACGGACCAAGGCATGCGCCAGGGCGCAGCGAGCGCAGCGAGCGCAGCGAGCGCAGACTATGCGGGCGCGCGCCGCCCGAATATTGCGCCCTGTCAAGTTCTGGGCCTTTGACGCACCGATGAACTCGTCTGGCCACGGCGTCGGCGCAAAGTTGTGCTCAGTCAATTGTGCAACCCGATTCTGCGATTCAATCGGTGTTCGTGCACGGGGGTCAGGCTCAGGCTTGGCCCGAGGCGCCGTGATCCGCAGACCGGCAGGCGGGCGCCACCGCACAGGAGCAAGGCCATGCCGATCAATGATCCCCAGGATGTAGTCGACGAGATTCAGCGCCGGATCGCCGCGCTGGGCCTGCGCCGAATTGCCGCGATTGTCTTGGCGGCATTGCTGGTGCTGTCGTTCTGGTCGACCTGGTTCACGGTGCAGCCCGAAGAGACGGGCATCGTGCAGCGCTTCGGCGCGGTGCAGCGCACCGTGGGGCCGGGCTTGCACTTCAAGTTTCCCGACGTCATCGAGAGCGTGCGCCTGGTGCCCACCGAACGGGTTCTCAAGGAGGAGTTCGGCTTCGTCACGTCCGGCGCGGCGACCGGCGGGCGCACCCAGTATGTCGATGACAAGAAGAGCTTCAAGGAGGTGTCATTGATGCTCACGGGCGACCTGAACGTGATCGATGTGCAGTGGATCGTGCAGTACCGCATCGAGGATCCGGTGAGCTACCTGTTCCGCGTGCGCGAATCGCGCAAGACGATTCGCGACATCGCCGAAGCGGTGATGCGCCGCGTGGTCGGCAACCGCCTGGGCAGCGATGTCCTGACCGTGGGGCGGGTGGCGGTGTCGACCGAAGTCAAGGAGGAGATGCAAAAGATCCTCAGCGAATACCAGACCGGCGTGCGCCTGGTCACCGTCGAGCTGCAGGATGTGACGCCTCCCGACTCCGTCAAACCCGCTTTCAACGAAGTGAACGAAGCGCGCCAGGATCGCGAGCGCACGATCAACCAGGCGCAGGAACAGGCCAATCGCGAGATTCCCAAGGCGCGCGGCGAGGCGACGCGTACGATCACCCAGGCCGAGGGCTACGCCGTCGAGCGGGTGAATCGCGCGAACGGCGAGGCCACGCGATTCCGCGCGGTTCTGGCCGAGTATCGGCACGCCCCGGAGGTCACGCGGCGGCGCCTTTACCTGGAGGCCATGGCCGACATCCTGCCTCAAGCGAAGACCCTCTATATCGTGGACAGCGAGCAAAAGGCCCTGCTGCCCATGCTGCGCCTGGACTCGGCTCAGACGCCTGCCCCGCCGGGCCAGACAGGCGCTGCGCCGCCACCCAACGCACAGGGCAGGACGCAACCATGAACAAGGCGCGCAATATCGCGATGGGCCTGATCGCGCTGGCGATCGTCATCACCGCCCCGGGAACCTTCTACACGCTGGCCGAGGGCGAGCAGGCGGTGATCGTCCAGTTCGGCCGCCCCGTGGGGGTGCCCGTCACCGAGGCCGGGCTGCACCTCAAGCTGCCTGTCATTCAGGAGGTGCGGCGCTTCGAGAAGCGCATCCTGATCTGGGATGGCGACCCGAACCAGATCCCGACCAAGGGACGTGAATTCATCTGGATCGACACGACCGCGCGCTGGCGCATTGCCGATGCGAAGAAGTTCCTCGAGAGCGTGGCCACCGAGGCCGGCGCCCGATCGCGCCTGAACGACATCATCGACTCGGTGGTGCGCGACCAGGTCTCGGGCAGCGAACTCGTGGAGTTGGTGCGCAGCGCCACCTGGGTCGTTCCCAAGGGCGAGATCCTCGAGGAGGTTCCCGCCGAAGTGCGCGAGGAGCTGAGGAAGGAAGTCGCGCGCGGGCGCGAGGAAATCACGCGCACCATCCTGGCCGAAGCGCGCAAGCTCATGCCCCAGTACGGCATCGAACTGGTGGATATGCGCATCAAGCGGCTCGACTACGTGGAGAGCGTGCGCGAGAAGGTCTATGCGCGCATGATCTCGGAGCGCAAGCGCATCGCCGCGCAGTTCCGCTCCGAGGGCGAAGGGCGCAGCGCCGAGATCCTGGGCACGATGGAAAAGGAGTTGCGCCAGATCCGCTCCACCGCCTATCGGCGCGTCCAGGAAGTGCGGGGCAAGGCCGACGCCGAGGCGACCCGCGTGTATGGCTCGGCCTACGGCGACGACCCCGAGTTCTACGCTTTCTCCCGAACCCTGGAGGCCTACAAGGAGGGGCAGAACACGAACCAGACGGTGATTCTCACCACGGACAGCGACTACTATCGCTATCTGAAGCGCTCCGGGGCGACGGGCGCCGTGCGGACGAATCGCTGAACGAGTTCAGGAGCGGCAACGATGATCATGACCCTGAAGCGCAACGCGCCCGCGGCGCTTCAGGGCATGCGCCGCGCGGCGAGCCGCTGGCGCATCGTCGGCCTCGTCGCTGCTGCGGCGCTGTGCAACTCGGTGGCAGCGTTCGCGCAAGTTACGCGTCCCGACGATCTGATCGAGAAGCTGTCGACGGAAATTCTCGCTGACATCAAGGCCGACGCGGCGATCCAGTCCGGTGACGTCGGAACCGTGCTGGGCCTGGTCGAATCGAAAATCATGCCCCATGTCGACGCGCGGCGCATGACAGCGTCGGCCGTGGGCCGCTATTGGCGGCAGGCCTCGCCCGACCAGCAAAGCCGCCTGCAGGACGAGTTCACTCGTCTGGTGATTCGCACCTATGCGGGCGCACTCACCCAGGTCAAGGATCAAACCATCCGGGTCAAGCCGCTGCGCTCTGCGCCCGCCGATCTCCAGGTCGTGGTCAAGACCGAAGTGCGTGGTCGGGGCGACCCGGTTCAGCTCGACTACCGGCTGATCAAGACGCCCGCCGGCTGGAAGATCTACGACGTGAATGTGTTGGGCGTATGGCTGATGCAGAACTACCGCAGCAGCTTCGCGCACAGCATCGGCCAGGGCGGTATCGACGCCCTGATCGCCGAGTTGGTGACAAAAAATCTGCCCCAGGACAAGCGCTAGGAGTGGTCGCCGCGACGACCGACACCGCGCTGGCCTCGGGTTGCGCCAGCGCGCTGATCCGGCCCGTGCCCGGCGCCGGGTCGCCGCAAAGCCACCGGGGTCCTTTGCACTTGTGCAAATCTTGCTTTCGACAAATGCGTTTGTCGGTCCCGCCGTGAACAGCAACAATCCCTGCACCGGCTGCACCGAGGCATCCCGGTTCATCGCCGCTGAACGACGTCCTGTTGCGCCCCAGGACGGCCGGCCATCGAAGGAGATTTCATGCAAAACATCATCCAACGCTCGAGCCACGCGAGCCCCCGCTGCGACGCCGCGCGCTGCACGGTCGCCGAATTCCTGCGATGGCTCGGCGTTGCCTCGCATGCCGGCGCCGAAACGGCCGGGGCGTGCTTCGCGATGCGCCAGGTTCACGCCGGCCAGGTCTTGGTGCAGCAAGGCGCTGATTTCGAGAACCTGTATTTCGTCCGCGCCGGCTCGTTCAAGTGTTCGCAGATCGGGCGAGACGGTCACGAACAGGTGCTGACCTTCGCCTGGACGGGTGACGGGATCGGCTTCGATGCGATCTGCGAAGGTCGCCACACTGTGGCAGCGACGGCGCTGGAGAACTCGGTCGTCGTGGTCGCACCCTACCCCGACATCGCCAACGCCGCGATCACCCAGCCCGCCCTGCAGAGGCTGCTCTTGCACAGCGCCAGCTGCGAGGTGGAGCGCCGCGGCGCGGCCCTGCACGCCCTCGCCGCGGTCGGCGCCGAAGTGCGCATTGCGCGTTTCCTGCTGCAGTTGTCGGCGCGCCGCAGCGCGCTGGGCTACTCCGGCCGCTTCCTGCGCCTGACCATGACCCGGCGCGACATCGCCAACTATCTGGGCCTGGCTCATGAATCCGTGAGCCGCTCGATGTCGGTCCTGGCCCGCACGGGCTGCATTCGGGTCCAGTGTCGCGACGTGCAGATCATCGACCCGCTCGGTCTGCAAGCGATGCAGGAGGCGACCCGCCGCACCCAAGAACCCAGGGTGGCGTCGATCAGCCCGAGGCCATCACCGGCCCCTTCGATGCGCCAACCCCGATCCAGGCCACACATCATCATGTAGAGCCGCAGCGCCTGCTGCGAGCCCTCGAGTCCCGAGGCCATGCGCCTGCGCCGCGCGGCGTCTCGGGCCGGCGATGTTCGTCCCGACCAGGCCCGAAAGACGCCTGGAAAGCACGGCCTTTGACATTATATGTGTACAAATGTATACTGGGCTCGCGGCGGCGCCGAGACTGAGCAGGCTCGACAAGAGCTTCGGCGGCTGCTCGCGCCGTCCCACACCACGAGGAGAACGCCATGAATCGAACCATGAACCTGATCGTCTGGAGTCTGGCTGGCCTGGTTGCCGTGCTCGCCGCCGTGAACTGGACAACCCTGATGGCAGCCGCGCCGCTGAACCTGGTGGTTGCCGAGGTTCAGGCCCCGCTCGGCGTGGTGCTGCTAGCCATGGCCGTCGCGCTCGCCGCGGTATTCCTGGTGGCCTACCTGCGCCATCAAATCGGCTCCCTGCTCGAGGCCCGCAGATTGCTGAAGGAAATCCAGCGCGTGCAGCAACTGGCCGACCAGGCGGAAGCGTCGCGCATCGAGAGCCTTCGGCAACTCATCACCGCCGAGTTCCGCCGGCTCGACGAGCGCATGAGTTTGAGCGAGCGCCTCGGTGTGAACGAGCGCATGAACCTCAGCGAGCGGGTGATTCCAGGCCTACCCGACCCTTCGCCGATCGCGGCGAATCAAGCTGGCCATGCGGCGTGATCCCGATCTGCGACCAAAATGCAACAAACCAGGACAAGCAGTGCCATGAAGAAACCAAACCCGAACCGCACGATCGCTGAACTCGACTCGCTGAGCGCGCAGGCCTTGGCTGACCTGATGCGCCGCGTCCAGGACATCGACAACAGTTACCGCGCGGTGGCCGAGAAGATGGGCCAGCTCTATCTGTGCGCCGAGCAGAACAAGGCCGAGACGCTGGCGCGCAGCCTCGACAAACCGATGCGCAACGCTTCGGACAACGAGCAGATGTTTGCGGAGATTCTTCAAGACCTGCAAATGCAGGCGAATCGGCGCAAGTAAGCACGTCATGGGCAGCCGCATCCTGCATCGCAGCCTGCGCCAGGGTTTCCCGGTGGCGGTGGCGTCCGAGGGCGTGACCCTGGTCGACGGCAGCGGGCGCCGCTACATCGACGCCTGCGGCGGCGCGGCCGTCTCATGCCTGGGCCATGGTCAGGCCGACGTGTTGGCGGCGATGCACGCCCAGATCGACCGCGTCGCCTATGCGCATACCAGCTTCTTCAGCACCGAAGTCGCCGAGCAGCTGGCGCAAGTGCTGGTGGCCGGCGCGCCCGCGGGAATCAGCCATGCGTACTTCGTTTCGGGCGGCTCCGAGGCGATCGAGGCGGCGCTGAAAATGGCGCGCCAGTACTTCGTCGAGATCGGCGAACCCGAACGCCGCCACTTCATCGCGCGCCGCCAGAGCTACCACGGCAACACCCTGGGTGCGCTCGCGGTGGGAGGCAATCAGTGGCGGCGCCGCCAGTTCGCGCCCCTGCTGATCGACGTGACGCATGTGTCGCCTTGTTATGAGTACCGCGACCGCGAGCCCGGGACGAGTGCCAAGGAATACGCCCAGCGCCTGGTCAACGAACTCGCCGATGCGATCGAGCGGCTCGGGCCGCGCAGCGTCATCGCCTTCGTCGCCGAGACCGTTGTCGGTGCGACCGCCGGCGCGTTGACGCCGGTGCCCGGCTACTTCGAAGGCGTGCGCGATCTTTGCACGCGCCACGGAATCCTGCTCATCCTCGACGAAGTGATGTGCGGCATGGGCCGCACCGGCAGCCTGCACGCCTGCGAGCAGGAGTCGGTCGCGCCTGACCTGTTGGTGATCGCCAAGGGGCTGGGCGGCGGCTATCAGCCGATCGGCGCGGTGCTCGCGCAAGCGCGCATCGTCGACGCGTTCGAGCGCGGCAGCGGCGTGTTCCAGCATGGCCACACCTACCTCGGCCACCCCGTGGCGTGCGCGGCGGCGCTGGCGGTTCAGCAGGTGAT